>JBHJGW010000128.1:0-9807 GCA_050331415.1 Opitutales bacterium
CACCACGATCGGCCTCGCGGTCGTCGTGGCCGGGCTTTTCGGGATCTATCCGCCGGGCTTTGTCGGCCAGGTCGTGGCCTTCGCCTTCGGCCTCGCCGCCGCGAGTTTCTTCCCGACGATTGTGCTGGGCATCTTCAGCCGACGTGTCGGCACGCTGCCAGCAGTCGTGGGCATGCTGACCGGCATCGGCTTTACCGCATTCTACATCATCGCAACGCAGTTTTTCGACATGCCTTTGTGGACGTTTGGCATCAGCGAGAATGGCATCAGCGCCCAGGGTATCGGCACGCTGGGCATGGTCCTCAATTTCGCCGTTACACTGGCATTGACGCCTTTCACAAAGCCGCCGTCTCAGGAAACAGTGGCGCTGATTGAGAGCGTACGCGAGCCCGAGGGGGTTTCGCCAGCCCCGGTCGTGGATGACGCGCCGGAGCACTGAGCCACCACGCGGATTGCCCCGGACGTGTGTCGGGCTCAACTGACAGCTCGATCCCGGCTGGCGCTCAGCGTCGACGAAGTACCCAGATCTCCAACAGAGACCATTCCTCCCCAGGATAGTTGTCCTGCTCGAGTTGGGACATTCGGCGATGACGGGTCGCCTGGCTCCCGAGGAAATCAAGATGCTCGAGCAAGATGCGTTTGGTTTCGTCGGCCTTTTCGAGCGCAAAGGGGTTGAGGAAGTTGACCAGGGCGTAGCCGGACTTACTGCCGTTGGCAAATGCCTTTACAAGGCGCTGGATGGCCGAGGTTTCCAGGTAAACGAGCGCGGCCGTGGAAATCAGGACGTCGGCCTGCCCCATCGTCTGCTCCAATTCGTTCCACTGCGCGTCCGAGGCCTGATTGAGGTCCGCGTGAATGGTGTGATCGAAGATCCCGGCGCTCCGGGTGTAGTTCAACGCGTTCTCGGAGATGTCGATGCCGGTGGCATTGATCGGCAACCGGCGTGGGCGGGCGACTTGCCGGGCGGCCTCGTCGCTGGCCCAGTTGGTGCGGATCTCCTCAACAGTCATGCCGTTGGCCACCGCCATCGTAGTGTTGCCGAAACAGCAGCACAGATCGACGAGGTTCAACGGCCGTTGTTGGGCTCGTTCCTGCGCCCACGGGAGCACAAGGCGGTCGAATGCGGCCCGGTTGAAGTCATCGGAAATGTAATCGAGCGCGTCGATGATGCGCTCTTTGAACGGAACCGGGTCCTCGGCGATGTAAATGTCGTCGAAGTGTTGCTTCTTTTCGTCGGTCTTGATCTCAGCCATTCCGCCATTGCCGCAAGGACTGGGGGCAAGGTCAAGGGTTTGCTCCCCAACAAGCGTTTGCGGTAGCGCGAGGAGCACCGTTAGAAATCTTACTGAAATTGGCGATGCCGAATGCAGCCCCGTTCGATATTGAACCCTGCTGGAGAAGCCGATGCACTGAAAGCATGAGCCGTCAATCTTCTCGCGTCGCCCTGGTTACGGGCGCTTCGTCCGGCATCGGCGAGGCAACCGTCCGCAGTTTTATCGCCGCCGGCCACCGGGTGGTCGGCAACGCCCGAAACGCCGAGCGGCTGGCTTCGCTGGAATCCGAACTCGGCGGAAATTTTCGCGGATTCGCTGGCGATGCCGCTGATGCCGATGTCATTGAACAGCTTTTCGAAACGGCAGAAGCGCACTTCGGTCAGCCCGCGGACCTCGTTGTGGTAAACGCAGGTCGCGGGCTCGGCGGGGCCGTCACCACAACTGACCTTTCGCAGTTCGAAGCCCTTCTTCGGGTCAATTTGGCCGGGGCGTTCCGCCTGATTCAGGCCGCCGCCAACCGATTCATCCCCCGAGCCGAAACAGAATTTCCGCAAAAGGCTTTCGACATCGTGGCGGTGGGCTCGGTCGTCGGGCGCAACGTTTCCCCCTTCAGTGCGGCCTATGGCTCGTCCAAATTCGCGCTGCACAGCCTGGTGGAAGCCCTCCGCCGTGAGGTTGGCCCCAAGGGTGTGCGCGTAGCGCTGGTCGAGCCCGGCTTCGTCGTCACAGGTTTTCAGGACGCCGCCGGCTACAGCGACGACATAGTTTCCGCGCTGAAAGAGAAGTTTGGCCCGCCACTCGTTGGTGAAGACATCGCCGAAGCGATCGCGCACCTTGTCGCTCTGCCGCCGCATGTCAATGTTAGCGATATCGTCGTACGCCCCACTCGTCAGGATTATCCCTGAAGGTGGCGAGCTCAGACAATCGCATCCCGATCAGATGGACGGTGCGGCCCCCGGGGTTTCGATTGCTGCTCGCTAACCGTTCTCGCTTACCGTTAAAACCCAGTGTCAATGATCTGGCTCTACCGCCTGCTTTTTCCGTTTGTCGCACTGCTGGCCGCGCCCCACTACGTGCGGCGCATGTTAAAACGGGGCGGTTACGGAGAAGACTGGCAGCAACGCTTCGGCTTTGCTCCGGAGCTGCCTGAACCCGAAGAGGGCGTCAAACGCTACTGGATTCAGGCGGTGAGTGTGGGTGAGATCAACGCAATCGCCGGTTTACTTGACGAGTTGGAGGACGAAAGCGCATGCGAGTTCGTCATCACGACGACTACGTCGACAGGCTACGCCCGGCTCAAAGAGCGCTACGGCCAGCGCGCCCGTGCGATCGGCTATTTTCCACTCGACTGGTGGCCGTGCTCGGCGGCGGCGTGGCGGCGCTTGCGGCCGTCTGTGGTCGTTTTGATGGAGAGTGAACTCTGGCCCGAGCACCTGACGCAAGCGTGGCGGCGCGGGGTGCCTGTAGCACTGGTCAACGGACGACTATCCGAGCGCTCGGCGGCCCGTTATGCACTTGTGGGCTGGCTGGCCCGGCGACTGTTTGGACGGCTCTCACTGGCCTGCGCTGCGTCCGCAGCTGACGCTGAGCGCCTACGCTGCTTTGCGCGAGAGCTGGAAGTTCATGAACCGGGCTCGCTAAAAGCCGATGTAGACGTGGGACCGGAGCTGAGCCGTGAAGGCCGCATGCAATTGCGCGCCGAGCTGGGCTTTCGCAAGTCCGCTTTTGTCCTGGCAGGTCTGTCGACATGGCCGGGCGAGGAGGCTTGGCTGGCAGCCTTGCAGGACGACCTGCGCAAGCACTCGGAGACGGAAGTCGAGTTGCTGTTGATCCCCCGCCACGCCGAGCGTCGCAACGAAATTGTCGCGGCTCTGGCACCCTTTGGACGCGCTGTTCACCTGCGCAGCCATGGACCGAATTCCACCGCCACCGACCACATTTATCTCGCCGACACGACCGGTGAAATGGTCGAGCTGATGCAGGCTGCCAATATGGTCTTCATCGGCAAAAGCTTGCCTCCCCATACGGAAGGGCAAACGCCCCTCGAAGCTGCCGCCTTGGGGATCCCGATGGCCTTTGGCCCCTCGCTGAGCAATTTTCGGAGTCTGTGCGAAAGCCTCCTCGAGGCCGGAGGCGCCCGGCGCATCCACAACGCCAAGGAGATGCGCTTGTTAGCCGCCGAATGGATCACCCACCCGGAGCGGGCAGCCGAAACCGGCCAGCGGGCTCGCGAGTGGCACGCTGCCCAGCGCGGCGCGGCACGCAAGACCGCGCAACTGCTCAGGCAGGTAGCGGCGTCCAAATCCTGACGCCAAAGGAACAGGCGGGGTTGACAGTACAGCGAACCCCAAAACTCCTCGCAATGGCTCTGGATCGTCGGTTTTTTTCCGAGGTTTGAAAATTGGAATTCGGGAGCTTCCTCGGCGATCTGGCATGAGTGATGCACCAAGTAAGGCATGCCATACGGAAGAACTAACACCAAAATGCAACTCGCCAACAAGGCGTTCAACTTTATCCGCGGTAAGCTGAACAAACGCAGCCGGGGCACCTCGACGCGCCGGGGCGTCAACCACCCCGCGCACGGACCCTCCCACCCGCGTCAACATACCGTTCGCTAAGCGGATCCCAGTTGAAATTGATTCAAACAAAAGCGGCCATCGCGACCGCTTTTTTTGCACCTTGATTTGCGAACGCAGGGCAGCACGCATTTTGCAGATAGATGCGTCCCGCTTCCGACCCGGATACCTATTTCACGCACCGATTCAACGGAAGAATTGCGCGACATGATTTTGGGCGCTTTGCGTACACGGTCATGTACCTGCCTGCTGAGATGGAGCCGGAGTTGCCCTTCGCGCGCTTCCCTCGTTTGCGCGTGGATGCTATGATCGACGGCATACCGTTCCATGACGCGTGGCAACCCTACAGCGGGCGGCGTTTTCTGATACTCTCCAAAGCGGTGCTAAGGCGCGGGCGCTGGGAGTTCGGCGACCCCGTCACCGTACGGTTTTGCGTGGTCGACCAAAACGCGGTTGAAGTACCCGTGGAATTGCAACTTGCGCTCGACCGCAGCGAAGGGGCCCGGCGTTTCCGGGAGGCGCTGACACCCGGCAAGCGCCGGGGGCTCGCCCACCGGGTTTCGTCCGCCAAAACAGAAGCGACCCGCCTGAAGCGGGTCGCGGAAGTGCTCGAAAGCCTGCAATGATACTTTATACCATCTTGCCGGAGAGGTCGGTAAATGCTCGAGGTGATTTTGCATGCAGAGCAAGGCAGTGACGGCGACGGCTGGGCCTGTAGGCCCCGCCACGTCGTCGTGAACGCCGCTCTGCGCCAAAAGCATCCGAAGCCGCCACGCGGCGTTCAATCTACCGATCTCTTCGGTAAGGTGTTATTAGTGGGCTTCTACCTTAGCCCCCTTGGGCTGGCCGATGTCAGCGAGCATTTCGCCGAACCAGGGCTCGTCGATTTCGAAAGGCTTGCCACCCTTGACACGCTCGAACTCGATGGCACGCAGCATGCCCCCGTGGTCGATATCGTGGCCGATGAGTCCGCTGCCGCCTTCGAGGGCAACCTGCACGGCGTAGTCGGTCATGCTCTTAATGAGACGTAAATCCTCCTGGTTCGGCGCGGCACTGCGAGAGAAATAGCCGCTTTTTTGCACCATCGTCTTTTCGGCCCCCAGCTTTTCGGCGAATTGCTTTCCGAACCACTGGCCGGGGTTGACCTTGTCGAGCTGCACGTGGCCAAAGGGGTCGCGCGGAACGTCCTGACCCGCGGCCTCGAGCTGCTGCACAATGCGGTCGACGCCAGCACCCTCGCTGAGGAAGATGTTTACGCAGTCGATTTCGTCCATGACCTTGCGCAGGCGTTCAGCTTCGGCTTCGATGTCAATGTCCATCTCCGGCACGAAGATGGCATGCACATCGAAACACCGGCGGTCCAAGCCCATACCTGTAACCCAATCCTCGTGGTCGATGCCGGCGCGGTATTCGGCAGCGGCAAAGGCCGTCAACCACCCGCAGTGCCGGCCCATCACCTCATGGATGATCAACTCGCGCGGATTGGAGCTGTGTTCGTGGACGATGTTTTCGAAATAAAGGGCGCTTTGTTCAGCGGCCGTCCAAGCACCGAGGGTTTGTTTGATCGGAAAGACGTCATTGTCGATGGTTTTTGGCAGCCCGATGACCTGCAGTTCGTAACCGTTGGCCTTGAGGTATTTGGCAAGGTCCGCAGCGGCCGTATTTGTGTCGTCGCCGCCGATCGTGTGGAGGACATCGACACCGTCTTTCTTGAGCTGCTCCGCGGCCTTGGCCTGGGGGTCCTCGCCCTCCTTGACAAGCCCGCGCTTCACGCAGTTCTCAACGTTGGTGAGCTTCACACGACTGTTGCCAATCGGGCTACCGCCGAAGCGGTGCAGCTTACCGGCGTCTGCGCGAAGCTCCGGCGTGACGACGAACGAGTCACCCTTCAGCAGGCCCTGGTAGCCACTCTTGTAGCAGATGATTTCCACCTGCGGCGCCAGTTCGGTGTAGCGTTCAATCAGGCCGCCGATGGCGGACGAGAGGCAGGGCGCGAGGCCCCCAGCGGTCAGAATGCCGACTTTTTTCATGTCAAGGCGCATCCTGCGGGTTTTCGCGGTCGTGGGAAGAAAAAAGTGGGTTCCTCCCCTTCGAGAAAGCTAAGCTGGCGACGATAATCCGAGCGCGCACGCCAGCGCTGACCCAAGACAAGTTGCTGCCTGCACCGGCTTCTCCGGTTGAAGCTGCCAGGGAAGCGCATTACCTCCGAAAAATGCACGACAGCATAAAAGCCCGATTGAGCCCGATTTTACGCCTCCGTATCCTTTGCCTGATCCTCAGTACGCTGGCGGGTTCAGGCTGTACCGTGCTCGAGCCGCAGGTTTACCCGCGCAATTCTGGCAACATCATCCTGACCTTTGACGATGGCCCCTCTGCCAACGGTTCACCAGCGCTGCTCGACGTTCTTGCGGCGCATGAAGTTCCGGCAACCTTCTGCTATATCGGTAAAGGCGTAGCGGAGAATCCAGAGATTGCGGCACGCGCGCTTGCCGAGGGCCACGCCATAGCCAACCACAGCTACTTCCACGAGTTAGAAACGCTCGCCGATGCCAATCACCTGGCGGACGAAGTCGAGCAGTTCAATGCGCTGATTGCCGACATCTCGGACGGGGCTTACGCAGTCGAGCGTTTCCGCCCGCCGCTAGGCATCATTACCCCGGGCGTTGCGGAGGTGATCGAAGCGCACGGTTTGGGCTATGCGTACGTGACGTTCTTCATCAACGACGCCTGGACCGGCCCCGATGGGGCGGAAGCATTCATCGCCGAGCTAAAGGGCAAACTCCTCGAGCACGGTGGCGGAGCGATCGTAATTCACGAGAAGCGCCATCCTCTGGACCCCGATGCCGAGGAGGTGGATAAAAGCTGGGTGCCAGGAGCAGTGGACGAGCTCATCGGCTGGGCCAAGGCCGAAGGCTTTACCTTCGTGCATTACCCGGATTACGAGCCTGGGGAGCTGCCCCCAAGCGTCGATCCGGAAGACTACGGGATGCGCGCCCGGCATCAGCGTCGACCCGGTATAGCGGGATTCTGACGCGGGCGTGAAGTCGCCCAGTCCCTCTTAGTGCGGACGCATCGGGGGTCTTATACCGCCCATGCGATCACGCAAAACCCTGATTAGAAACTACCTGGCGAAAGCGACGCTTTTGAGTCCTCAGTCTTCGCCGTTATCGTCTTCGTCGGCCTCCTCGTTTTCCATGCCGTGCTCTTCGATCAATTCGCGCACGGCGGCAGTGCTACCCGGCAAGCGGTAACTGACGATCGGCAAGTCTTGCAGATCTTCGAGCGAAGGGGAGGTTGGGCGTATGCCGATGGCGTTCTCGATCACCTGCGGGAACTTCGCCGGGTGAGCGGTGGCAAGAAGGCAGCGGGGGCGACCGTCCTGCGGCAGGTTAAACCCGCAGGCCGTGTGGGGATCAGCGATGTAATGGTAGCGCTGGTACGCCTGCTGAATCATCCGAACGATTCCAGCATCGTCCGTTCGGGATGAGCTGAATTGCGGCGCGGCAAAAGCCTCGAAGCGGAACGTACCCGCGCTGGCCATTTCCTGCATGATGCGGCGCACTTCTGCCGCATCCTGGCCCGTCAGGTAGTACAGGAAGCGCTCGAAGTTGCTGGCGACTTGGATGTCCATCGACGGCGCATGGCTGGGCGAAACGCTACCGAATTCGTAGATGCCGGTCGTGAACAGCCGGTGCAGAATGTCGTTCTGGTTGACCGCTACTCGAAAGCCCCCGCAGGGCAGGCCCATCCGGTGGGCCAGCCAGCCTGCGAGCACGTTGCCGAAGTTGCCCGTCGGCACAACGAATTCGGTCTCATCGCGCGTTTCTTTCGGCAGCCGCATCCAGGCCCAGACGTAGTACACGCACTGGGCAAGGATGCGGGCGAGGTTGATCGAATTGATGGCCGATAGGTTGTACCGCGCCTTGAAATCGAGCTCGCCAAAAAGGTCTTTAACGATGCGCTGCCCGTCGTCGAACGAACCGTCGATGGCCACCGGAAAGACGTTTCCGGCGCCAGTCGTGGTCATCTGCCGCTCCTGCAGCGGCGAAATGCGACCGTAAGGATACAAAATGAAAATGCGAACCCCGGCCTTACCCAAAAGGCCATGAATGGCAGCAGAGCCGGTGTCTCCAGAGGTCGCACCCAGAACGTTGATCGGTCGCCCGGTACGGGCAATCTGCTCTTCGTAAAGGTTGCCGAGCAACTGTAGGGCAAAATCCTTGAAGGCAAGCGTCGGACCATGAAAGAGCTCGAGGACGTGCAGCTTGCCGTCGAGCTGAACCACCGGGGCGATCTCGTCGTGGTTGAACTTCGTATAGCTATCCGTCACGCGGCGCCGCAGCGTATCTGGCGCAAGGTCCGTGGCAAAATGGGTAAAAAACCGCCGGCAGAGTTCCGGGTAAGCAAGCTCCTCAGCGTCCCATTGTCGAATTTCCGAGGACAAGTCCGGCAGCTGCGCCGGCAGAAATAAGCCGCGATCCGGGGCCAACCCGGTTTCGACGGCATCGCAAAAACCCAGGGCATCGCTCTGCCCGCGCGTGCTGACGTATTCCATTCGCAGCAGTCCTTAACTGAGCCGTCACAGGCTGGCAAGCCCGGGAAGTCGAGCGGCATCGACTTCCAAACGCGGTCTTCACTTATAATGGCCGCGCGTGGTCACATGCGTTAGGATCAAAGCATGGCTCGACTCCTTCACCGCCACTTCATCATTGTCTCCACGACTGATTCTGAGCGCCGCGCGGTTCGTGCTGATGGTCGGATTCCCGAAACGCCTACCGCCAAAACGGTTAGCGAAACGCCCACGCGCCGCGATGCGCTGACCACCGGCACCGACCAGCAGCAGCCCGTGCCCGTCTGCGATTAGCGTTGGCGGTGTCGATTCCCGCCTTCAGCCCTGCTTGTGCAGGGCGCCGCCAGGCAGGATGGCCATCTTCGCGGCACTGAAGGGCGTCCAGTCGTCGAGGTATTTATGCCAGATCAGCGTGTCGTCGGTGATCCTGCCAGCGGTGACCAAGGCGGGAATCTCATCCTCGGACACGGGGCCCGCTTTCTCGCGGTTTTCTTCGAACCAGATATTCATGGAGCTGCTTTTGGGTGTCCCCCTTTAGCGCTATCGGGATCATCCGGCCGAGGGCAAGCGCATGTGGCCCGTCGCGGCCAAAATTTGATTGCCAGAGCCTTCCGAGATCCCTTGCTCTTAAGCTTTCTTCAGCCATGCGCCTCTCGGTCATTGTTCCGTGTTATAACGAAAGCGCGTCCATCGTCGAGGTGCTCACCACGGTACGTGCCAGCCCGGCGTTCACCCAGGACGGTCACGAGCTGGAGCTGATTGTCGTGGATGACTGCTCGCGGGACGGCAGCGGAGAAATCCTCCGCGAGCACGAACACCTTTTCGACCGATTGATCCGCCACGAACTCAACCAGGGCAAGGGTGCGGCCCTGCGGACGGGAATCGCAGCGGCAACCGGCGATTACGTGCTGATTCAGGACGCTGACTTCGAGTACGACCCGGTGGAGTACCCCACCCTTCTGGCGCCAATCGTGTCCGGGAAGGCCGATGTAGTTTTCGGTTCGCGCTTTCTCAATTCCAACTGTCACCGTGCCTGTAACTTCTGGCACATGATGGGCAACCGCTTGCTGACGCTGTTCTCGAACATGTGCTCCAACATCTACCTGACCGACATGGAAACCTGTTACAAGGTGTTCCGGCGCGACCTGATCCAGGAAATCCAGATTGAGGAGAACCGCTTTGGTTTCGAACCGGAGATCACGGCTAAAATTGCCCGGCGGCGCTGCGTCATTTACGAGGTGGGCATCAGCTACCACGGGCGAGGCTACGCCGAGGGCAAAAAAATTGGCTGGAAAGATGGCGTGCGCGCGCTCTACGCGATTTTACGGTACAACTTTTTCGGCAACCACACACCCGCGCGTATCCAATCGCTGGATGCTCCGCCCCC
>JBHJGW010000129.1:0-4715 GCA_050331415.1 Opitutales bacterium
AGAGCCTCCTGCAACTCGGTGAGGGCCTGCTGACGTGCTTCGGAGGCGTCCTGTAAAAAGCGGATCGGGTCGCCGCGCCCGGTGAACCGTCGCGCGGGCCGTAACGTGCGCTCCAACGCAGAGATGCGGTCCCGCAGGCCGGCGGCGCGCTCGAACTCCATCGCCTTGGCCGCCGCGGTCATTTCCTCCTTCATCTGCGCAATCCATTCGCGGGTCTTGCCCGCGAGAAAGTCGCAAGCCTGGTCGACGCGCTCGCGGTATTCCGCTTCGGTCACCGGCTCTTCGGCGGCGAAGATTTCAGCGCGGACGTCGTCATACAGCTGCCAGCGCCCGTCGGGCAAGCGCGTCGGCTTCGCATCGTGCAGCAACACGCCAAAGCGTTTGCGGGCCTCCGCAAGTGTTTGCCGAAGCAGACCGCTGTGCGCGAAAGGGCCAAAGTACCGAGCGTTGTCCTCCCGGCGATTGCGCGTCGTGCGGAAGCGCGGGAGCGTTTCGGTGTCGTCGACCCGCACGAGCAGGAACTGCTTGTTGTCGGTGAAATCCGTATTGTACTTGGGCCGGTATTCCTTGATCAGCCGACCCTCGAGCAGCAGCGCTTCCGCTTCGCTGCGAACGTCGATGGTTTCGAAATCGTGGATGAGGTCGAGCATCGCGAGCACCTTGGGCTGCGCGACTGCATCCTTGCGCGAAGGCTGAAAGTAGCTGCGCACACGGTTGCGCAAATTCTTCGCTTTGCCGACATAAAGGACCGTCCCAAGGCGGTCCTTCATCAAGTACACGCCGGGGCCCTGCGGCAGCCTCCGCAGCTTTTCCTTGATTCGTGACGTATGGGCTTCGGAGCGCATTCCAACGAAACCAAGACACTAAGGTTTCCCGACAGCCCTTGCAAACCGGTTCGACAAGGACCCGTTCGGCGCCTGGCCCGATGCCAATCGGCCGCCCGGGCAGCAGTCCACGCTCCGGTGCGACCCGGCCCCTTGAGCGCGGCCTGCGGTAGCTTCTAGCGGGATGAAGCTGCGCTACTTCGGCGCCAAACAAACCGCACAAGCCGCTTGAACCGCTGCAAAGGCTGGCGTTAGCTGCCCGTGTATGGCGAAAGCGGTCACTCTGGACTTAATCACCGTCGGCGACGAGTTGCTGCTCGGGCTGCGCGACAACACGCACATTGCCACGATCGGGGCGCAGTTGGGCCGGTCGGGACTCTTCATCCGGCGCAGCGTAACCTGCACCGATGAGCAGGCCGCGATCCAGGAAAACATTCGCCACGCACTCGATACCGGGGCACACATCGTGTTGCTCACCGGCGGCCTCGGGCCGACCCAGGACGACCGTACCCGCGAAGCTCTCGCCGCGGAACTCGGCCTCGAAATGGAATTCGTTCCCGAGATCGAAGCAGGTATCCGTGAGCGGTTTGCGAAAATGAATGCGCAGTTCACGGAGAACAATTTGCGCCAGTGCTACCGACCCGCGGGAGCTGAGGTTTTGCCAAATCCGTTTGGAACCGCGCCGGGAATACTGATCCGTCACAATGGCGTGCTGATTTTTGCGATTCCGGGCCCGACTCCTGAGATGCAGCCCATGCTTGTCGAGCAGGTCGTGCCCCGCATTTGCGATCAGGGATTCTGTAACTGGGGGGAGGCGTTCTTGCAAATCCGCACCTGCGGCGTCGGCGAAAGCATGTTAGAAAACCGCCTGCAGCCGATTTTTGATCGCAACCCGTCCGTCGACGTCGCCTTTTGCGCTCACCAGGGAATGGTCGATATCCGCCTGAGCACCGAGCAGGCCGACTTCACGCAAAATCAGCTCCGGGCAGTCGCCGACGAGTGCCGCGTCGAGCTGGGCCCTGACTTTTGCTGTTTCGGTCACGACACGCTGGCCAAGGTCGTGTTTGATTTTCTCCGGGCCGGCGAATTAACGCTTTCTGTCGCGGAATCCGCAACGGGCGGGCTTTTGGCCAACGCCTTCACCGACATTCCCGGGGCCTCAAAGGTGTTTCACGGTGGTGTCGTTTGCTACAACAACGACGCCAAGCAGGACATGCTCGGCGTGCCGGAAGACATGCTCGTGCAACACGGAGCGGTCAGTGCGGAAGTGGCTGTGGCCATGGCCGATGGCGCAGCCGAAAAATTTGGGACCGAATACGCTCTAAGCATCACCGGCTATGCAGGGCCCAGCGGTGGCACCCCGCAAAATCCTGTGGGGACGATCTACATCGGCTATCACAGCCCAATCGGCAGCTGGTGCGTGAAGATGGTCCGCCCGGGGGAGCGTACGCAGGTGAAGCATCGCGCGGTCACCCGAGCCCTCGACGTTGCCCGCCGCAAGCTGCTCAAATACAGCGTCGCGGACGCCTGCGCGACCATGCTGCAGAGCTGAGCGGAACCGCGTAAAACAACTCGGCTGAACGACTCGGGCAGCCGCTTCGACCCATTTTCGAGGCGCCCGGTTCGCCTATCCTTCGTTGGTTTCCGCGCCGCCCTGAATCTGGTTTAGGCGCATGCGGACAAGGTCGCTCAATACACTTTGTGCCGAGAAACTCGCCTGCCGCTGTCGAATCGATTCCCGAATGCTGGAAAGCTCGGCTTCGGGAATCTCGGGAATCTCTTTCTCGGCGAGGTAGATGAACTTCCCTTCGTTGCCTCGAATTTGCGGCTCGGAAACCTCGCCTTCGTCGAGCTCCGTCAGCAGTTGCAGGTCTTGAAACGAAAGACCCTCGGGAAAGTTTCGCAGGTTCGCCATCGAGAACGGATCGATCCGCGTGACTTCCAGGCCGAGTTCTTCCGCGGCTTCAGTGAAGCTACGACCGTCCTCCAGCGCGGCGTTCAGTTCTTCCGAAAGCTCCTGCCCGTAATCGACAAACTGGCGTCGGGTTTCTTGGGCGCGGTAGTCACGCTCCACCGCTTCGCGCACGTCATCGAGCGGGGGCGTAACGGCCTCCACCGTGCCCCGGTAAACGAAAATTACGGTACCATTGTCGGTCGGGATCAGGTCGGTGTAGACGCGGTCGGTCCCAAGATCCGCAGCGTGGGAAAGAATTTCCGTCGGAAAGCCTTCCCGCGCACCGGGATTGGCCGGGTCGAACGCTTCAACCGGCTCGACGGTGTAGCCGAGCTCTCCGAGCGTCGCCGCCAGCGCCTCGGGTGAGGGCGTGACGCCCTCAGCGCGGTAGCGGTTATACAATTCGTTCGAGAGGTTGCTGGCCGCTTCGAGTGCCAGGCGTTCCGCGCGTTCGAGTCGCCACGCGCGCAAGACCTCATCGCGGACGTCTTCGAAGGCGACGGTTTCGTCCGCACCCTCCGCGTCCTGGCCTTCTGCTGCTTCATCCTCCTCATTTTCCACCGTTTCGTCTCCGGCCTGCTCCGCGTCGTCAGAAACGAACTGCTCCCGGTTTTCCGCGAAGTAGGCTGCAAGCACCGGTTCCTCGGGAGTTTCGGTCACCTGATCCACAAAATCCAGCGCCGTAAACCGGATTGCGCCCACCTCGAGCTGCTCCGGTGTTTGATAGCGCACCTGCCGCTGATCATAAAACGTTTGCAGCGCCTCCTCGTCCAGGGTGATCTCCGGCTGGAAGTCCTCGCGGCTGAAGGTGGCGGTGACGAGTGTCCACTCCGCTTTTGTTTGCTCGGCCTGGATCCGGGCGAGCATCTCGGAGGCGTAACCGGGGCCGGAGAGCGCCTGGACCACCCGCTCGATCCGCCAGTCCTGCTCCAAAACCCGGCGCAACAACTGTTCACCCTCGGTTTGGGCGGCGATGCCCTGGCTGATGCGCTCGAAGCGGACCGGGTCGAATTCGCCAGATTGCGGGTCGGCAAAAACTGGGCGTTCCCGGATAAAATTCACGAGCGCTTCCTGGTTCGGCTCGGGAACCTGAGTAACGTCGGCAAGGTACAGCGCAACCGCGCGGCCAAGCATCGCCTGCTCGATCTCCTGAGGGCTGCGCGGCTGGTTCATCCCGTCGAGGCGGCGGCTGATTTCCGTCCACTGCTGCAACTGGGCCATCTGACGACCATCGCGCAGCTGAAAGCCGTAAAACTCCGTCGCTTCGCGATCGGCTGCCGTCACGCCTCGTGGATTGAAGTTGGTGAAGCCGAAAATGAACACAAAAGCCAAGACCACCAGCAGCACCGGCATGAAGATCTTGTTGTGCTTGTTGAAGAAACGTTGAAGCGCGGAAATCATGGTCAGAAAATGGGTCAGCGCCCGGCAGCTCGGGTTCCGGGCAAAACCGCAACGCTGAGCCGAGACAATAGCCCTGTCAAGCACCCGCCCCGACGCCCGCAGGGCTCGCAAACACCCGATCAGGGCTCCGCGGGCGACGAGTTGGCAGCTGCGGAATGGCAACCGGGACCCTTCAGCTATTCGACAGGCCGACATCGAGCGCGGCGATGATCTCGCCCACAGGCTCGTCTCCCAGAGACAGGCGCACGAGTTCGGGATGCAAACCGCTGGCGGCGAGTTTCGCCCTGCCCAGCTCGCTCGTTACGAGTTTATAGTGAGCGAGATAAACGAATGGACACATCATCGTAAAGATGGTCCCGAAACTGGGGCCTTTGACAATAGGCACGCGGTCGTAGAACGCGGCCAGCGATCCCGATACTTCCAGCGAGAGGATGCCCCCCGGACCGGCCCCGGGCCGAACGAGCGGCGCCAGCGCGACCGAATCCGGCTGGTGGAGGCGCGCAACGCCCGGATGCGCGGCTAGCCAGTTGGCGACT
>JBHJGW010000130.1:0-9028 GCA_050331415.1 Opitutales bacterium
GGCATGACGTTCCGTAATTGTTTGCACGGCCCGCTCCGCCGTCGGGTTTCCATTTTGAGTGTCCTGCTGCTGCCGGGCTTGCTGGCAGCGCAAAACACGCCCGGCTGGATCGCCGCCCGCGGGCGCGTGGTCCCCGGCGAGGGCGTCGTCACCATCGCCGCCCCTACCCTTGCCGGTGAGCCGCCCATCGTAGCTGAACTGCTCACCCGTGCGGGCGCGACCGTGACCGCGGGTGCACCCCTGGCCCGACTGACCTCCGCCCAGTCGCTCCAGCGCCAGGCTGCCGATGCCGCCGACCGCGTTCCCGTAGCGGAAGCCGCCCTGGAAAAAGCGCGAGAGCGGCGAAACACCTTGGACGCGGAACGCAGCCGGATCACAGCCCGGCGTGAGGCACTCGAAGCAAGGCTTCAGCGCGCGCAGCGAGAAACTGCGCAGGCCCGAGCAAGCGTCGCGCAGGCAGCCGCCCAACGCGACCGCGAACTGGCCCAACTCCGCGCGAATAGCGAACGCCTGCAGGCTTTGCGGCAAAACCTGCAATACGTGATCGACGAAGAAGACCCGCCGCGCTCCGAGCGGGTCGATCTGCGCCTGCAACAGAGCAACCTTGAGGCCGAACGCGCCGCTTTGGAGGCGCAACTGGCGACCCTGGCCGAGCAATTGGCACGCGCAGTGGAAGCTGCTGAGGCGACCGTGGCAACGGCGCAGGCGGCCGTCGCGGAAGCCGAAGCTCAACGCGGCGTACTCGACGCCGAGGCGACCGCGCTCGATGCCCGCGAAAGCGTGAACGCCGCGGCGGTTAACATCGCGCAAGCAGAACTGGCGGCCGCTGAAGCGGCAGCAAAACGCGCGCAGGTCGCCACCGAGAGGGCCACCTTGACCGCGCCGCTTGCCGGGCGGGTAGTCAAAATCAACGCGCGCGCCGGAGAGGCCGTCGGGCCGGAGGGCTTGCTTCAAGTGGCCCCGGATGCCCCGATGTTTGTCGAGGCGGAAGTGTACCTCGACGACATCCGGCATGTCGCGATCGGACAGTCGGCCGAAATCACCAGTGACGTCTTTGCCGGAAGCCTCGTCGGCGAAGTGGTGGCCATCGAGCCCATGATCGGGCAACGCCGCACGTTCTCCACCGACCCCGCGAGCTTTGTCGAGGGCCTGGTGCAGATTGTTCGCCTCCGCGTCGACGAGGCGGAGCGCTTGCGGCAGTTGATCTACGCACCCGTTACCGCGCGCATCCAGACCAACCGCTAGGGCGCATGGACCCCGCCACGAGATGTTCCGCTTTTGCCCGGGCTTGTCGCCACGGGTCGCTACGATACCATGCCGCTGCTTGAGCGCATCGTCCCACTGGGAATACCCCTGGCCTGGCTCAACCTGATTCAGGAAAAAAAGCGCTTTGCCGCGGCGCTGGCGGGGATCATGTTCGCGGTTATCCTGATGCTGTTCCAGCTCGGGCTGAACTCCGCGCTGTTCATGCAGGTCGTCTCACCGCACCAGCTGCTGCAGGGCGAGGTCGTGATCGTCAATCCCTACTACGAATATTTCGGGATCAGTCGGGCCTTCAACCAGCGCCGCCTGACGCAGGCTGAGGCGCTTCCCGAGGTCGAGCATGCCATGCCGGTCTACCTGATTAACCTGCCCCTGAAAAACCCGCTGACCGGCCGAGGGCGCGACATCCTTGTGGTGGGATTTGACCCCGCCGACCCTTTGTGGAACGTCCCGGCGATCATCGAGCAGCAGGCACGCCTGAAGCTGCCCGGGCAGCTCCTTTTCGACCGCCATTCGCGGGACAACTTCGGCCCCTTCTCGAGGTTGCTCCGGGAGCAGAAAACAGTCAGCACCGAAATCAACGGTGCTCCGGTGGATGTCGTGGGCACTTTCGAAATGGGTGCCACCTTCGCTGCCGATGGCAACGTACTCGCCAGTACAGAATCCTACTTGCGTGTTTTTCCCGGCGGACGCCGAAGCGATGTTTCCGTCGGCGTGCTGCAACTGCGCGAGGGCGCGGACCCGCTGACGACTGCGGCCAAGCTACGTGAGCAACTGCCTGACGATGTCGAGGTCTTTACCATGACGGACTTCATCGAGGCGGAAAAAACGTACTGGTCGCAACGGACGCCCATCGGCTTCGTCATCGGCGCTTCGATGGTTGTAGCGCTCATCGTCGGGGCGGTCATCGTGTACCAAATCCTGTATACAGACGTAGCGGACCACTTGGAGGAGTACGCCACCCTGAAGTCGATTGGCTTTCGGGACCGCTATTTCGTGGGGCTCATTCTTCAGGAATCGTTGATTTTGAGTGTGCTCGGCTTCCTGCCCGGGGTGGCGCTGACGGCGGTGCTTTACGCCATGACGCGCGAGTTCGCTTACATGCCGACCTACCTGACCTGGGACAAGGCGTTCACGGTAATTGGGCTGACCCTGCTGATGTGCCTCACTGCCGGTCTATTTGCGACCCGCAAGCTTCGCGCGGCCAATCCAGCCGACCTTTTCTAAGCCGGAAACCGGCTTGCTTCGCAGAGGTCCAAACGGGTCGCAGGTATTTGGTATGCCGCGATTTGGCCCATCTCGCCTGTCCGATTTACCTCAAGCCAGTCAAGGACGCCTAATAAAAACCTTGAAAAACCAAGTGTTTCCTTTATTTTCAATGACCAGTCTTTTTTACTACGGCTTACAGGGTCATGGGTTCATATGAAGCAGCGGATCTCGAGCGACAGCTCGAGCGGGCGGAAGCGACCCTACGCACGCTGCGCAAAGCTTTGGACAGCAACGCGAAAGCCGCGCGCAACTCCCATCAGCTTCGAATCACGTTGAACTCCATTGGTGACGGGGTCATCGCGACCGACACTGAGGGCCAGGTCACACGCATGAACCCCGCAGCGGAAGTGATGACCGGCTGGCGCGAGGCCGAAGCACTCGGCCGGAGCTTCAACGAGGTTTTCCGTATCTTCCGTGACAGTGGCGGGCAACCCCAGCCCGATCTTGCCAAAGACGTCCTCCGGAAACAGCGAAAGGTCCATCTGGGCCCCGACACTCTTCTGGTGGCGCGCGACGGGCGGCGCTTCCGGATCAGCGACAGCGCCACCCCCATTTTCGAGCCCAGCGACGGTTCGCTGCGCGGCATGGTGCTCGTTTTTTCCAATGTGACCGAGGCGTACCGGCTGCGCCGGGAGGCTTCGCGACGCGAACGGCACCTGAGCGAGCTTTATGATACCGCCCCAGTGGGCATTTTCACGAGCCACCCGGACGGGCGCGCGCTCAGCGCCAATCAGGCAATGGCAGAGATCCTGGACTTCAAGAGTTCCGAGGAGGCGGTCGCCTATTACGACAGGCTGGGAATGCAACTCTACGACGACCCGGAGGACCGAAACAAAATGCTTTCGGTAATCCTGGCCGAAGGGGTTATAAGAGGCTTTGTCTTTCGGGCCAGAACACGAACTGGCCGCCTGCGCTGGCTGCAGCTAGATGCCGTGCTCACCACTTATTCCGGTGGAGAAAAGGTCATTAACGGCTTCGTGACGGATGTCACGGACCGCGGTCTGGAACGCGAGCGTCAGCTTCGGCGCGAGGAGGGCTCACGCCGCCTGATCGGTCAGATCCGCCATTTGCTCAGCTCGCGGGCCGAAAACCTCGACCATGCGATCACGCGGCTTTTGAGCGTGCTCGGCAAGGTTTGCAACGCGGACCGCGCCTACCTCTTCCGCCTCGATCGAACGGCACGGACGATGACCAACACGCACGAATGGTGCGACGACGATATCGAAGCGTTTCGAAACCAGTTGCAGGAACAGCCTCTGGATATCGCACCACGATGGTCAAAACACCTTCTGCGGGGAGAAACGCTCAAGATCAGGCGCGTCAACGACCTCCCGGAGAGCTGGGCCAAAGAGCGCAAGCTTTTTCAAAGCCAGCAGATCCAGTCCATCATCGGGATTCCCCTGGTCTGGGGAGGCGAGGTCTGCGGCTTTGCCGGATTCGAAGCCGTCCGGGAGCCCTATGTCTGGCAAGACGAAGAGATCTATCTGCTAGCCACCTGCGCGGAGCTCGCCTTCTCGGTTCTCGAGCAGCAGCGGATCGAAGATGAGCGCGCAACCCTCGTCAAGCAGCTGCGCGAGGCGCGTGATCATGCCGAAGCCGCCGCGCAGGCCAAAGACGATTTTCTGGCGATCATGAGCCACGAGATGCGCACGCCGCTCAACCCCATTATGGGCTTCGTTGAGCTGCTGCGGGAAACCCTGGAGGATTCTCAAGACCGGCAGTTTCTCGATATCATCGAGGGTGCCGCCAAACGCCAGTTGGGCCTGATCGACAGCATCCTGAACTACTCCCGCCTCAATCGCGGCAAAGTAACGCCGCGATTCACCGATTTCAACCTGATGGAGCTCTGCGAAGATGCCCTGGCAGCGGCGTGCCCTTCGGCGGGCCATCTCGATCTCGAGATCGTCAATGGCGAGCTTGAAGAAGCGATCCCGCCAGACCTGACCATTCGCTCAGAGCCCAACATGCTGATGCAGGTCTTGGGCAACTTGCTCCACAACGCCTGCAAGTACACCGAGAAGGGATCTGTAAAGTTGCATGTCGGCCTGCGGATCGAGGAGGATCGGGATCCCGTTCTTTGCTTCTGTGTGGAGGACAGTGGGCCAGGGATCGCCCGCGAGATGATCGAACGCCTGTTCGAGCCGTTTACGCAGGCGGACACGTCGATGAGTCGCCAGTTCGGAGGTGCCGGGCTCGGCCTTGCGATCTGTTTTCAGATCACCAAAGCGCTTCTCGGAAACATCTGGGTGGAGAGCCGTCCCGGCGAAGGAGCCCGATTTTACGTCGAAGTTCCGGTCGAGTATTCCGAGGCGCCGGTCGCATCGCCCACCACCGAGGAAGGCGGGCTCCAGCTTTCGCGTCCGCTGAATGTGCTGGTCGTTGAAGACGAGGAGGACAATGCCCGCTATGCCACCAGCGTGATTGAACGGGCAGGCGGCAAGAGCGAGCGCGCGACCGACGCCGGCGCGGCACTGGACAAAACCCGCGAAGGTACTTTCGACGCCATTTTGATCGACTACAGCCTGCCGCAAGTGGACGGCCTCGAACTGTCTCGCAAGATCGCGGGGCAGGCCGGCGGCCGTAATACAGGGACCCCCCGGATTCTCCTGACCGCTGATTGCCGCGACCACCTCGCCGACCGGGCAAGGCTTGCGGGCCTTGCTGAGGTCCTGCACAAACCCGTCAGCGCCCATCGCCTGGTCGAGGTGCTGGACGCCGTAAGCAGCGCCAACAAGAGCTGACGCCCGCGGCCGGCGGCCCAGATTATATCCGGCCTTCCTCGATGTCGTAGACGTCGAACCAATAGGTGACCAGCTTGCCCGTGGGTGCGACATATCGGTCGATGTAGCCCTCGAGAAACAGCTGGAGTGGCTCCGGCATCTCGTTGATGCGCTTGTAGCGCATGTCGTTATTCCACTGTACCTTGGCAGCCTGGCTCATGTTCTCGGTTTCCTTCTCGATCCAGGCAGCTAACTCCTCGTCGGTCGCACCGGTTTCCACATATTCCATGAACTCGACGCTGGAGAGGTTAGCCGAGTGAAACCAGATGCGGTCCAGCGGGCAGTCGAAGTGGTATTCGCCAAGGGTACCAGCCAGCTTGGCGCGGCATTTGTCCAAAGTACGCGCTGCGACGACGAAACCGCCCAGCTTAACGCGAGGGCTGCGAGGAGCCTCCTTGGAGAGGTCTTTTGCAAGGGAAAGAAGTTTCTCGTTAGGCATATTTGAGGTCGTCGGTTACTCGCTTCGTACCTTACAATCTGAAGACGGCAGAAGCCGAACTCTTTAACCTTGGCGTTTTCCCAACGCACTGCCTACAAGAGCCGTCTATGGCCGATTCCTCGCCCGACCCCGTCACCCCCGAAACCGTCCCGGGCCGCTGGCCCGTAGAGCAGGCCAAGGCCTGGTACGCTGCGCAGCCGTGGCTGGTCGGCTGCATCTACATCCCCGCAAACGCGATTAACCAGTTGGAAATGTGGCAGGCGGAAACGTTCGACCCGGACACCATCCGGCGTGAACTTGGCTGGGCGCAGGACCTCGGTTTCAACTCGCTGCGCGTTTACCTCCACAACCTGCTGTGGGCTGACGATGCCGACGGCATGTACGCCCGCATGGACACCTTTCTGGACCTCTGCCGAGAGCGGAGTATCCGGACCTTCTTCGTGCTCTTCGACGACTGCCACCACGATTCTCCCCAGCCCGGGCCGCAGCCCCTGCCCGTGCCGGGCTACCACAACACGGGCTGGCTGCAGTCTCCCGGACGTAAGCTGGGCGAAGCGTACGCCCGCGGTACCATCTCCGAAGCCCATCGCGCCCGGCTCGAAGGCTTTGTCAAAGAAACCATCCGACAATTCGCGAATGACGAGCGGGTACTGGCCTGGGACCTCTACAACGAACCGGGGCGCGGTGTCATGCCCGGTGAAATCGAACCTGGCCAGCCGGTTCCCCATTTTGGCGATGGCAGTTCACGCCTGGTACTCGACAGCTTTCGCTGGGCGCGCGAGGTCGCTCCGTCGCAGCCGATATTTTCCACCGCCGAAGGATCGGTGGGCGAGGTGAACATCGAAATCGCCAAGCTCAATTCCGACGTTTACGCGTTCCACAGTTACGACGGCCCGGAAGGGTTCGAAAAAACCTGCCGGAGATATGCCGAGGCAGACCGCCCTGCCCTTTGTACCGAATACATGGCACGGACAACCGGCTGCACCTTCGAGGCCTGCCTGCCGATCCTTAAGCAGTACAACATCGGCGCGTACAACTGGGGCTTCGTCGCGGGCAAAACGGGCTGTATCTGGCCCTGGGGCAGCGGCATCCCCGGCAAAAACAAGCATCAGGCACGGGCTGAAGGTATCGTCGAAAGCGAAGTAACCCGACTTCCCGAGCCGGAATTGTGGTTCCACGAGGTCCTTCGCCTCGACGGCACGCCCTATCGCCAGGAAGAGGTCGATTGCATCCGCAGGCTAACCCGCGAAGCGAACGGCTGATTCAAGGCAAAGCCCCCGGGGTTTGACGCGGGGGCTTCGAGCAATTGTCGGAAATCTTGAACGATGATTTTCGGCCTCGACGGTCGCCGCGGCTAAGCGTTGAGCGTCGCGGCAGCAAATTGGGCTGCTCCAATGATGCCGGCTTCATTGCCGAGGCGTGCCGGCAGCACAGGAACCGGCGCTTTGATCCCGTCGGCAAATTTGTCCCAGCGCTTGGTCACGCCACCGCCGAGGACGAAGCTTTCCGGCCAGAACCAGCCGTGGAAGATCGTCAGCACTTCGCTGCACCGGGCAGCCCAATCGTCCCAGTCGAGCTTGGCCGCTTTACGGGCGACTTTGGAAATGTAGTCCTCGGCTTCAAGGGGTTTTTTGGCATGCTTGGGCTGCACGAGCAAGTGCCCGAGCTCAGTGTTGGCGACGAGCCTGCCGTCGTACAGTAAGGCCGAGCCGAGGCCCGTGCCCACGGTCAGGAACAGGTGGCAACCCTGCTGCTCGGCTTCGGGCATGTGGTGCAGCTCGCCGTAGCCGGCGGCGTCCGCATCATTGAGCACAACCGCATCCAAAACTCCCAGCCGACGGAGATCGTCGTTCAGGTTGCGGCCAATCCAGGCCTTGGAGAGGTTTGCCGCCGTCTGGATTTTCCCATGCTGGATGACGCCCGGGAAGCCGCAGCCAACCGGGCCGGACCAATCGAAATGGCGGAGCAGGTCGCCTACGTCGACGAGCATAGCGGTGGGCTCGCCGCCGTCCGGGGTTTCACGGCGCTCGCGATCACTCACGAGCGTCCCGCTCGCAATATCGACGATGGCCGCCTTGACACCGGACCCGCCGATGTCGAGCCCGAGGTACTGTTCCGCGCTCATTTTCCGCTGACTACTCGCTAGATACAGCTATCGCAATGGGCAAATACGCGACTTGTGTAAAGCCCCAACTCGACGGGACTTGCCGCAGCTGCCGCGTTGACATGGTGTGATCTTCAACTGTGCCGGTGATCCCACGGGAACACGATGGTCCAGTCGCGGGGCTGTTCCCACAGCGGAAACGGCGCGAAGACCTTGTCGGGGTTCAGAACGTTGTTCGGGTCCAGCGCGGCCTTAATGCGCTGCATGGCTCCCAGCTCCGCCTCGGAGTGCTGTAAACGCAGAAAAGGCGACTTGGCCAGACCGATACCGTGCTCGCCGGAGATCGTGCCGCCAAGCGCCACCACTTTCTCCATCAATTGGTGCAAGGCCTCCGCTGCGGCTCGCTCCTGATCCGCATTACCATGGTCGTACATGATGTGGACATGAAAATTGCCATCGGCGGCGTGCCCGAAGGTCGGGGTGGCCAGGCCGGTGGCCGCTTTGATTGCAAGCGTTGCCGCGATCAGTTCGTGGTAAGCTCCAGGGGGCACGACAATGTCTTCATTGAGCTTCGTGTTGCCCATTTCGAACATGGCGGGTGAACACTTCCGGCGCGCGCGCCACAAGGCTTCGGCCTCGTCAGGACTTTGCGCAAAGGTGACCGCTGCGGCCGCAGGCTCGAGCAGTCCGGCAAGACGTTCCCCGTCTTCGGCTACCTGTGCCGGGTGCCCGTCAAGCTCGATCAGCAGCAGCGACGCTTCGGGAAAGCCCGGCATCATCGTCTCACCGACAAAACGTTCCGCGCAGGCCACGGACTGCCGGTCGAGGAATTCCAATACAGACGGCATCAACCGCGACCGCAGAATCTCGCGAACGGTATCGAGCGCGGCGGCCTCGTTGGAGAACGCGGCCAAGGCGGTTCGGCGCGCGGCCGGCTCGGGGAGCAGTCTCAGGGTGGCTTTCGTAACAACGCCGAGCATCCCTTCGGAGCCGACCCAAAGATCGCGCAGGTTGAAACCGCTGGCGTCCTTGCGCAGAGGACGCCCCCACTTCACGGGCTCCCCGGTGGGCAGATACCCTTCCAGAGCGACGACATAATCGCGCGTCACACCGTATTTCGCACCGCGCAGTCCCCCGGCGTTTGTCGCGATGTTACCGCCAATCGTCGAGTAC
>JBHJGW010000131.1:0-4593 GCA_050331415.1 Opitutales bacterium
GGACCTCGTCCGCGCAGGTGCTGCCGAGTCAGCGCCTCCCCCTGCCCTCCCCGGCATGTCTACTGGCACCACAACGACGCTCAGCGGCTTCAATTGGTACGCTGTGCAGACGCTTTCGAACCTCGAAGCGAAGGTGAAGCGCTACCTCGATAAGTTCAAGGAAATCGAGGAAATGGGTGACTACATCGACGAGGTGCTGATGCCGACAGAAACGGTATCGGAGGTCCGTGGCGGTAAAAAGACGAGCAAAGTCAAAAAGCTTTACCCCGGGTATCTCTACATCCGGATGCGCCTGTACGACGAAAACGGCCAGCTGTTGCAAAAGCCGTGGTACTTTGTCCGCGGCGTCGAGGGCGTCATCGGTTTCATCGGTGGCCCCGAAGACCGTCCGACACCGCTAAAGCAGAGCGACGTTCAGACCATCCTCGATCAGGTGAAAGCCGCCGAAGGCGTCGAAAAGCCGAAGGTCGAGTACGAGGTTGGCGAAGAGGTCAAGATTACCGACGGCCCGTTCGTCAACCTGACCGGCAAGATCGACGAGGTCGACGCCGAGAAGGGAAAACTGAAAGTTTCCGTTTCCATTTTTGGCCGGTTCACGCCGGTCGTCCTCGAATTCTGGCAAGTCGAACGCGCGGAAGAGTCCTGAGCGAGCATGGGCTGACCAGAGCCCGCGCGCCGCGCTCCAGCGGCCCGCCCTCATCCGGATTCGCGAGTACCGCCACACCAAAACCATGGCAAAAAAAGCAGTCAAGGAGATCAAGCTCCAGCTCCCCGCCGGCGCGGCGAATCCCGCGCCTCCGGTTGGCCCCGCTCTGGGTGCCGCCGGCGTCAACATCATGCAATTCTGCAAGGATTACAATGCCCGCACCAAGGATAAGGCGGGCATGATTCTGCCGGTTGTCATTACGGTCTATGCAGACCGTTCCTTCACGTTCATCCTCAAGAGCCCGCCCGCCCCTGTGCTGCTGAAGAAGGCCGCCAACGTGGCTAAAGGTTCTGGTGTACCCAACCGCGACAAGGTCGGCCAGGTAACCCGCAAACAGATCCTCGAGATCGTCGAAATCAAGAAGGACGATCTCAACGCGCAGGACCCAGAAAAGGCCGCGCTGATGATTGAAGGCACCGCCCGCTCGATGGGTCTCACGGTTGTCGATTAACCCACAGGAGCCGAAAGGAACGCAAGTCATGGCCAAGAAATTTTCCAAGCGCTACAAAGCCGCTATCCAGAGCTACGACGTGAAGGAGCGCTACGACCTCGAGTCCGGCGTCAAAGCGTTGCAGAACTTCCCGAAGCCGAAATTCGACGAAACGGTGGAGGTTTACGCCCGGCTGGGCGTCGATCCTCGCCAGAGCAGCCAGATGGTGCGCGGCACTGTCAGCCTGCCCAATGGCTCGGGCAAAAGCGTCAAGGTGATCGTTTTCACCTCCAATCCCGAAGCCGCCCTCGAGGCGGGTGCTGACGAAGCCGGCCTCGAAGACCTGATCGCTAAGGTGCAGGAAGGCTACACCGAATTCGATGTCGCCATCGCTACGCCGGACGCCATGAAGGAGGTCCGCAAAGTCGCCCGCATCCTCGGTCCTCGGGGCCTTATGCCAAATCCAAAGTCCGGTACCGTGACCGACGATATCGGCAGTGCGATCAAGGAGGTCAAGGGTGGCCGTGTGGAGTATAAGATGGACAAGACCGCGAACGTCGCGGTGGTTATCGGTAAACGCTCTTTCACGCCTGAAGCCCTTGCCGAAAACGCCCGGACGGCGATCGACTCCCTCGCCCGCGCGAAGCCCGACGGCTTTAAAGGCCCGGCCTTCATCAAGAGCCTCACCCTCAGTGCCACGATGAGCCCGGGGGTCAAACTGGACGTCAAGCAGCTCAACCTTAACTAACTACGACCCATGCGCCCCGAAAAGGAATTTCTCATTCAGGAGATCGAGGGTCACCTCGACAAGGGCGACTACGTCTTCCTGACCAACTACGACCGCATGACGGTCCCCGACATCGCGGATCTGCGCAAGCGCCTGCGCTCTCAGAACGCGGAGTTTCACGTTGTCAAAAACACCATTCTCAACGTCGCTCTAAGCCGCCGGGGACTTCCCGATTTCGGCGAAGACCTAAGTGGCCCCACGGCTATCATCACCGGCGGCAACAATGCCCCGGAAGTAGCCAAGGCCCTCGTTAAGTTCATCAAGGACAAGGAGAAAGCCCCCTTTAAGGGCGGCCTCCTCGGCGCCAGCAAGGTAGGCGAAGGCGACCTCAAGGCGGTTTCCGAAATGCCGCCGCTGGAACAGGTGCAGGCTCAGCTGCTCGGGCTCCTCATGGCTCCGGCACAGAAGACGGTCAATCTTTTCCACGCCGTCCCGCAGCGCACCGTCAACGTTCTCGCGGCTCCGGCCCAAAAGGTCCTCGGCCTGCTCAACGCGTACAAATTCAAGCTGGAAAGCGAATCGGCCGCCTAGGCAGCCACCCCGTTTACCTGGTTCTGAGTCCTTAACTTTTTCGAGGGCAAAATTTTGCCCACAATTTGGGACAAGGAGCTGAAAACCAAACACTTTTGAGCGGCGCCAGTCGTTCAAATCAACCACCAACGGGCATCGCAGGGGAACAAATTCCTCAAATGGCGGTCCACTGACGCGACTCGCCGCCTGTGCGCCCAAGGAGGCAATTATGGCAGATATCACCCGTGAAGCAGTAGTCGATTGGCTCTCCAGCCAGTCGGTTCTCGAAATCACCACTCTGGTCAAGGAACTGGAAGAAAAGTGGGGCGTTGAAGCATCCTCCGGCGGAGGCGGCGGCATGATGATGATGCCGGGCATGATGCCGGGCGGAGGTGCCGCTGCCGGCGGCGAGGAAGCCGCACCGGCTGAAGAAAAGACCGAATTCGACGTCATCCTCAAGGGTCCCGGCGACAAGAAGATCAACGTCATTAAGGCGGTCCGCGAACTCACCGGTCTCGGCCTCAAGGAAGCCAAGGAGCTCGTCGAAGGCGCGCCAAAGCCCGTCAAGGAGGCAGTCTCCAAGGACGAAGCGGCCGACATCGAGAAGAAGCTCAAGGAAGCCGGCGCCGAAGTCGAGGTCAAGTAACCCGTTCCTTCCCGTTTCTGATTTAAACGGCAATAGCATACGAAGCGACCAGCTTTTTTCTTTCCCCAGGTCAGCGGACTTTCACCTCAGGAAGTCCGCTTGACTTGTTTCTACAGCAGTCGATTCGTCCTTGGTTTTCCTGTCCTTAGTCCGGTTGGGCGCCCCGCCTGCCAATTTCTGATTATGGACCAACGGACTGAAGCCTCTCAGACTCTAAATTCCCTTTCCTATGTCCCAGCGTCTCAACTTCGGTAAGCTCAAGGAAGTGGTTCAACCGCCGAACCTCATCCGTAATCAGATCGACTCCTTCAAGGATTTTTTGCAGATCGACGTGGCCCCGTCGCAGCGCAAGCCGGTGGGTCTCGAAGCGGTCTTTAGCGAGGTGTTTCCGATCACCAGCTACGATGAGCGCTGCACGCTCGAATACGTCAGCTACAACCTGCAGGAGAGCAAGTTGACGGAGATGGAGTGCATTCGCGAAGGCATCTCGTTCAGCGCCTCGCTACATGTCAAGTTGCGGCTGCGCGAGGAAGAGTCGATCAAGGACGAGGAGATCTACATGGGCGAACTGCCCATTATTACCGAGCGCGGTTCATTCATCATCAACGGGGCGGAGCGCGTGATCGTCAGCCAGTTGCACCGCTCACCGGGCATCTGCTTCGAGGAGTCGATTCACACCAGCGGCAAGAGCCTCTACAGCTTCCGCATCATCCCCGACCGCGGTACCTGGCTCGAGGTTCAGTTCGACCAGAATGACCTCCTGTACGTCTTCCTCGACCGCCGACGTCGCCGACGCAAGTTCCTCATCACCACGCTACTGCGTGCGTTGGGCTACAGCGGCGATTTCGACATCCTGAATCTTTTTTACACGATCGACGACCTCAAGCTCAGCGATGCGCTGGAGATGGAAAACGTCTCCAATCTCGTGCTCGTTGAAGACATCGTCGATGCGGAGCGTGGAGCGGTCATCGCCCGCAGCTTCGAGCCGCTAACCCGCACGATCCTCAAAAGCATCGCGCAGGCAGGTCTCAGCGAGATCAAGGTCATCGACACCACCATCGACGATGGCGCCATCATCCGGTCGCTCAAGAAGGACCCGACTCGTAATGAGGAGGAAGCGCTGCGCGACATCTACAAGCGGCTGCGCCCCGGCGAACCGCCGACGGTGGCCAACGCCCGCGCCCTCCTGAAGCGCCTTTTCCAGGACCCGAAGCGTTACGACCTCGGGCGCGTCGGCCGCTATAAAATCAATCAGAAGCTGCACCTTAAGACGGATCTCGAGACGCGCGTCATCACCGTCGAAGACATCGTCCACGCGACGAAGTACCTCAGTAACCTCAAGCGCGGCGAGGGTACAATCGACGACATCGACCACCTCGGCAGCCGCCGCGTGCGGACCGTGGGCGAGCTGCTGGCCAATCAGTGCCGGGTCGGCCTCGCTCGGACCGAACGCCTCGTTCGCGAGCGTATGACGATGTACGACCAGAGCGTCGACTCCATCACCCCGGGCAAGC
>JBHJGW010000132.1:0-9030 GCA_050331415.1 Opitutales bacterium
GGTGCGCAGCCAACTGCGGGCACAGGGGTAATCGGCAGCATTCAGGCGGTCGTAACTCGTCAGGACCGCCAGGTCTCCGGCAATGGTCCATTGGGCCTCCTTGCGCTCGGGACGAGTGGTATCGCCGAAATAGGGGAAACACGCCTCCCACATGGCTTCGTACGCCGGACGGCCGCGGTGCTCACTGCCGATGTCGAAGACGCGGATATCCTCCGCATGGCCACGTACGGCCGCTCCCGCGTCACGCGAAACGATCGCCGCCTCCCGAGTCCGCAGCAACGCTTCCAGTTCGGCCTGCACGGATCGCGCATCGCTATGCGTTTCCATCAGAAGGCGATCGAACGTGCCATTCCAGCCGTCGTGGTGGTTGTCTCGGGACTCAGTTGTCTCGAAACCGCTTTGGACTAACCGCAGGCGAGTGCCGCCATCTTCGCTGTCCTCGAGATCAATTCGCACCTGCATCCCCACGGAATTCATTTCGGGATGGTCAGCCCATTGAAAGGTAAAGGCCAGATGCTCAGGCGGACAAATCGAGGTGTAATGACCTTTCAAGGACACCAGGCCCATGGGCGCCTGCATTTCCAGGCGGTAAGCGCCACCCTCGCGGAAATCGAGCTCCCCGCTGGTGACCTGACAGGCCTCTGGGCCGTACCAGCGCTTGAGGTTTTCGACTATGGTGAAATAAGCGAAAACACGGTCGCGGGGCGCCCTGAAGGCGCGGATAATGGTCAAATCGATGGGTTGAGCAGGGGTCGGGTTCATAGCGTAGCGGGTTCTGATGTCTGGATTTTGGTTGGCGCGAATTCCTCTTCGGCAAGAGCCGCGGCAAGGCGATCGAAGCTGCCCTGCCAGAACGCACGGTAGCGCTCGACTTCCGCCAGCGCCGCATCTAGCGGTGGCCGGAGCGCCGTGAAAAACACTTGGCGGCCCACCTTCTCTCGGCGAACCAGCCCGGCGGCCTCGAGCTTCCCAAGGTGCTTCGAAACCTCCACTAGCGAAAAGTCGAAGTTTGCCGCCAACTCCGTCAGGCAACACCGTCGCTCACAAACGATCGAAAGCAGCCGCCGCCGGTGGGCATCACCCAGGGCGGAAAACGTGGCATCGAGTGCGGTGGAGTCGGACTACACCACCGTAGCCAAAAGGCCCAGCAATCCCGGAGCAAATCTTATTAAACCTTTCGGTTAAGTTTTCCGCCCCGACCCTTTGTCCGATTTCCCTTGTCTCCCGGAGGTTACCAGGACCCTGCCGGAAGACGGCTCCGGCGGCTTTCGCTAAGCCTGCGCACCGTTTTCCCCCTTGGCGTGACCACCTTGTACCCGCTAAGCCTATCCCACACATGCCCAATCGACAGCCCCTGCCCATCGACGACCTCCGCGGCGAGCTCGCCGCCGCTTGCAAGAGCAACCCTCGGATCGTGCTTCAGGCGCCGACGGGCTCGGGGAAGTCCACGCGAGTGCCGGCGTTCCTCCTCGAACACGGCTTGGCAGAGGATGGCCAGATCGTCGTCTTACAGCCGAGGCGGATCGCGGCGCGGATGCTCGCACGGCGGGTTGCGGAGGAAATGGGCGAGCCGCTCGGAGAGACGGTCGGCTACCGCACCCGCTTCGAGGGAGCGACGTCGGCGCGCACGCGTATTTTGTTTGTCACCGAGGGGATTCTGCTGCGGCGCTACCTCGACGACCCCTTGCTGCGGGGCGTCCGCGCGGTCATCTTCGACGAGTTTCACGAGCGCCATCTCTACGGCGATCTCGGGCTGGCTCTCTGCCGCGAGGCACAGCGCGCCAGCCGGCCCGACCTGCAGCTCGTAGTCATGTCTGCCACGCTCGATGCCGGGGCGGTCGCGGACTACCTTTCACCCTGCGAGACGCTGACCGCCGAGGGCCGCACCTTCCCCATCGATATCCGCTACGCCAAACCCGGGCCAGGCCATGACGCCCCTGTCTGGGACCGGGCCGCCAAAACTTTTCGTGAGGCCGCCAGCAGTGCGGAGGGGGACGTGCTCGTCTTCATGCCCGGAGCCTACGAAATCACCAAAACGGTCTCTGAGATCCAGCACACGCCCGAAGGCCGCAACTGTCTCGTCGTGCCCCTCCACGGTGAGCTGCCCCCCGATGCGCAGGATGCTGCGGTTTCGCCCGCCGATGTGCGCAAGGTGGTTGTTGCCACCAACGTCGCCGAGACCTCGTTGACGATCCCCGGCGTGCGCGTCGTCATCGACAGTGGACTCGCCCGCCAGGCCAACTACGACCCGCAGCGGGGAATCAACACATTGCTCATCGAGCCCATCAGTCAGGCCAGCGCAGACCAGCGCGCCGGACGCGCCGGGCGTACCGCCCCCGGCGTCTGTTTCCGCCTGTGGACGCAACAGGAACATGCCTACCGCAAACGTCAGGAACTCCCCGAACTCCTTCGCGTCGACCTCTCCGAAACCCTGTTGAGCCTCGCCAGTGCCGGCTTTGACATCCACACCTTCCCCTGGCTGGATGCCCCCGAACCCGCCGCCATCGAACTGGCGGTCCAACTGCTGGGCGACTTGGGTGCCCTGCGACGGGAGGCGGGTTAACTGCCTTCAGCAGGGAATGCACCCATGCACAAAGCAAAGGCACAACCCAAGCCTGCGCTTTGACAACGGCTCCCGGGCCAACCGGCATCCTTCATGGAAAAAACGCTGGAGCCCTCGCCCGGCGCTCACCTAGCCTTGCCGCTTGCTGGTTTTGACTGACATCGGGCGGCGTATGGCTGCCTTTCCCCTGCATCCGCGGTACTCGCGGTTATTGCTGGCCGCTGACGAGGTGGGCGGCGTCCCGAAAGCATGCCTGCTCGCCGCCATCACCCAGCAGCGCGATCTGATGTTGCCGCTGAACGACCGGCGCGCGCGCGAAGAGCGCGAAGACCTGCTTGGCGAGACCGAAAGCGATCTCTTCCACCGGCTGACGCTCTTTGGAATGGCGCGCAAGAAAGCGTTTGCGATGGGCTTTTGCAAGCGCTGGGGCATCCATGCCGGGGCCGCACGCATGGCCGACCGCACGGCGGGGCAACTGCTGCGGCAGGCGGCGCAACAGGGTTTGGATACGGAAACCAATACCGCCAGCGAATCCGATCTTCGACGTTGCCTCCTGGTAGCTTTCGCGGACCACCTGGCAAAACGCGACCGTGCCGGCACGCTGCGGTGCAGCCTCGTTCACGGAAGGCGCGGCGAATTGCGCAACACGTCAGCGATCAAGCATGCCAACTTGTTTGTCGCGGCCGAAATCGACGAGATCGAGACGCGTGGTGAAGCCACGGTGTATTTGAATCTCGCGACAGCGGTCGAGGAGGCGTGGCTCGACGAGCTGTTCGCCGGGGAGGTGCAAGCGATAAATGAGGCCGCCTACGATGTGGCCAACAAGCGCGTGATCAACCGCAAGCAGCGAGCCTTCCGGGGGCTTGTGCTGACCAGCGGCGAAAGCGGCCTGCCGAACGAAGACGACGCCGCCCGCTTACTTGCCGAAGAAGTCAGGCGCGGCCACCTCGAGTTGAAGCAGTGGGACGATCGGGTAGACCGGTGGCTACAGCGCTTAAACTTCGCCGCGAAGCACTGCCCCGAGCTTGAGATCGAGCCGCTGGACGAGGCAGGGCGCCAGCTGATTATCGAACAAGCCGTGGCGGGCTGCCTTTCCGCAAAAGACGTCCGCAACGCGGATGTCTGGCCACACGTGAAGAGCTGGCTCAGTCGCGAGCAACGCGCGGCGCTCGACCATCTCGTGCCCGAAAGCTTCAAGTTGCCGCGCCGCAACAAGGCGACCGCCATCCGCTACGAGGATGATCGCGCAATCCTTGCCAGCAAGCTGCAGGACTTCTACGACGCGGACCCGAAATCACTGGTAGTCTGCGGCGGCCGCGTTCCGCTCACTTTGGAGCTGCTGGCCCCCAACGGCCGCCCTGCACAAACCACGACCGACCTCGCCGGCTTCTGGGAAAACAGTTATCCCGCTGTCCGTAAAGAGCTCAAAGGTCGCTATCCGAAGCATGAGTGGCGTTAAGCCGAAGAGGCGCCTCCGAGGTGGAATGCCGGACTGAACTGCCCCGCGGGCTGGCCGCACCCTATAACTCTGGAGTTTCCGGAAGCACGCGTGATTCGGCTCGCCTCAAGCAAAAAATGACATCACTTAATGGGTTATGTCTTCTTATTCGGTAGAGCGTTCCGTCTTGGTCGGGGCACCGGCTTCTGCAGTCTTCGCCCGAGTCCGCGATTTTCGGCAGTGGCCTGAGTGGTCCCCTTGGCTCAGGGCTGAACCTGAGGCAAAACTCACGTTCGCCGACGATGGCACCAGCTACGCCTGGGAGGGCGACGTTGTCGGCTCGGGGAGCATAACCCGTGTGGAGGAACGGACGGACGAACAACTCGTCATGCGTCTCCAGTTTCTCAAGCCCTTTAGATCCGTCGCCACGACCACGCTTGCCTTTGCCTCCGAGGGTGCGCAAACGCGCATCGCGTGGCGCATGGAAGGCGCCATGCCCTGGTTTCTGTTTTGGATGATTCCGATGATGAAGGGCTGGATCGCGATGGACTACGACAATGGCCTCGCCATGCTGAAGGACCTCGCTGAAACAGGAGTCGTGCCGCTGAAACTGACCTTTCGAGGCGTGAAGCCCTACCCCTCAGCCACCTGCCTAATGATCGATGCCGAGGGCGGCCCCGCCGACAGCGTCGGAGAAGCGATGCGCCCGGTAATGGAGCAGCTCGGTCCGCATTTGCGCGCCCCCGCCACGGCGCCCGCTGGAGCACCCTTTACAGTCTACCGCGAGTTCGCTCCCGCCAAGAACCACTGCGCCTTCACCGTTGGATATCCCCTCGCAAGTAGCCCTGCAGAACCACCGGAAGGCGCCCGGATCGTGGAACGACCGGCGGGACGCGCCTACCTGCTTGAGATGGTAGGCCCCTACCGGCATCTGGGGACCGCGTGGTCGGCAGCGATGGCCCATCAGCGCGCAAAAAAGTTCAAAGCAGACGCAAAGGTTCCCCCGTTCGAAATCTACGAGAACGACCCGGAGACGACCGCGGAGCACGAACTCCTGACACGGATTCACCTGCCGGCGAAATAGGGACTTCAGTCACGCACGGGGTCGACGCCCGTCACTAAGCGGTCACGCGATCCGCAGTTGCCAAATCGGCACGGCTTGGGCTTGCTAGGCGCGCGTGAGCCGTTTTTTGCAGTTTGTGGACCCCCAAGGGCGCTTCGCGAAGCCGTCGCTGCGCGGCGACCTGTTCGGTGGCGTGACGACCGCGGTCATCTCACTGCCGCTGGCGTTGGCCTTCGGGGTCGCCTCCGGGGCGGGCGCACAGGCTGGGCTTGCCGGAGCGATCATCGTGGGGCTGTCCGCCGCTATCTTCGGCGGTTCGCGCAACCTCATTTCCGAGCCGACGGGACCCATGACCGTGGTGATGACGGCCGTCATCACCAATCTCGTCGCCGCCAACCCGGAGCAGGGCCTCGCAATGGCCTTCTCGGTGGTGATCGTGGCGGGCATTACACAGCTGCTGCTCGGGGCTTTTCGACTCGGGCGCTTTATCACGCTGATGCCCTACAGTGTGATCTCGGGTTTCATGTCTGGCATCGGCATCCTGCTGATCCTGCTGCAGCTCCCGCCCTTGATCGGGGCGGAGAGTGAACGAAGTGGCGCCATCGGCGTGCTGCTGAGCCTGCCCCAGATGGTTGCTGACGCTCGCCTGCCGGAAGTCTTGATGGCCGGGCTGGGCCTGCTGGTCCTGTTTCTGACGCCAAAGCGGGTCCGCCACTACTGCCCGCCACACCTGCTCGCCCTCGGCCTGGGTACCCTCGTTGCGGTGGTAGCGTTTGGACCGGGCGAACTTGAGCGGATCGGGCACATCCCGATGGGGCTGCCGGAGTTTCGCTGGCCGGTGTTTTCGCCGGCGCAGATGCAGCTGATCCTGCTCGAAGGCGGTGTGCTCGGCCTGCTCGGCGCCATCGACACCCTGCTGACGGCGATGATTGCCGACAGCCTTACGCGCAAGAGCCACGACTCCGACCGCGAATTGGTCGGTCAGGGAATCGCCAACAGCCTCGCAGGCCTTTTTGGCGGTTTGCCGGGCGCGGGCGCGACCATGGGCACCGTTGTCAACATTCAGGTCGGCTCGACCTCGCCGTGGGCGGGCATTGTGCGTTCGCTGCTGCTGCTCTTGGTGGCACTGGCCATCGCCCCCTACCTGGAGGCCATCCCGCTGGCGGTGCTCGCGGCGATTGCCGTCAAAGTTGGGTTCGACATCCTCGACTGGTCATTTCTGAAGCGCGCTCACGCGGTGTCGCGGACCGCCGCAATGATCATGTACGGGGTAATGGCGATGACCGTATTTGTCGACCTCGTGGTGGCGGTGGGCGTGGGAGTGTTTATCGCCAACATCCTGACGATCGACCGCTTGACGCGTCTGCAAGCCAGCGGTATTCGCACAATCGACACTTCTGACAGTGACTTGCCAATGACTCCGGAGGAGCGCGTCCTCTTCAACCGCGGCCAGGGCAAACTTCTTTTGTTGCACCTCAGCGGTCCCATGATCTTCGGCGTTGCGAAAGCCATCGCGCGTGAGCACGAGGAACTCAAGCGCGCCGGAGCGCTGGTTCTTGATCTGGAGGATGTTCCGATGCTCTCGACCACCGTAGCCTTGGCTCTGGAGAACGTAGTGCTCGACGCTCGAGCGGCCAGCGTGCCTGTTTTTCTCGTGGCGCCCGAGGGCGAGACGCGTGCCCGCCTCGAGCGCATCAAACTCGAAAAACGCGCCGGCCTGCACTTTTGCACATCACGCCTCGAGGCGTTGGACCGCGCCGTTGCGCATCTGGAGAAATCGAATCCCTGAGCGGTCACCGACGCCGTTCTCGATTTCCCGGGCGAGCTGCTTGTACCCATACACAAGCACAGAGGGAACGCCGCGCAAAGCTTTCCCCTCTGCCGCTTTGACACCAAGGCAAACTACGCGCCCCTTAGCGCATGAGCGATGACAACCAAACCCCGCCGTCGGAGCACCATCCCGGTCTGTTTGTGGCGGGCACCGGTTGTGCCGCGCTTAAGAACAACCTCGGCCATGACCTCGGCATCCCGATGGACCTGCGCACAACCCTTGGCAATATCTCTCAGTTTGCGCGCGGTGCCGACGAATTCCTCGATGTTGTTTCGATGGAGCACCGCCCAGGGCAGTGGGCTCCTGTGAAAACCTCGCTGATGCCGGGGCGCTCCATCGTGGCCTCGCACCTGTACTTCCCTTGCTTCACGCAAGTGCCGAGTCATTACAACCATTTCTTGTATGACTGGCGCGCCGACCTGCGCCACAACGCGCAACGCCTGCTCGAGTTCATCACCACGCGCAAGCGCGAGAACGAGCGCTGGTGCCTCGTCGGGCATTCACAGGGCTGCTTGCTGATCTGCCTGGCCAGCAAGCTCCTCGGTGATCCGGACGCCTTCGCCCGTCACGTGCGCAGCGTGCATATGGTGGGCGGGCCCTTCGCCGGAACACTCATGGCAGCCGAGGCATTGATCGGCGCCGAACCTTTTGGAAAATGCGCGGATAATGCGATCAAGTCCATCGTGCACTGGACGCGTTCGCTTTTCGGCACCGACGCCTCAAGCGACGTTTCGAGCATCCGCGAAGCTGCCCGCAGCTGGCCGAGCCTCTACCAGATGCTTCCGCGCTGGCATGCGGTCATCACCCGCGACGGCAAAGAAATCGAGCAGGGCCTGCTCAATCCCGAAGTCTGGTCGGAGCAGACACACATAACTGAGGACTTTTTCACCCGCGCCCGCGAAACTCACGAGATGATGCGCGAGCCCTTCGATCACCTCGGCGACATTGATGTCGAGCTCGTTCTCGCCGACACCATGATGACGCCGACCTCGTTCATCTGGGAGAACGGCCGCCTCCTGCACGAGTTCGGCAGCGAAGAACGCGGCGACGGAGTTGTGCCGATTCATAAGACGAAACTCTGGCTCGGCAAAAACGCCGAGTCACGAATTCGCATTCACGACGGCCTCGAAATCGACCACACCTACCTGCTTGCCGAAGATCGCATCTGGACTCCGACCCACTTCGCCAAGGCAAAACTAGCGGCGATGACCAGCGAAGACGGCGACTGACCCCGCCCGGTCACCCCGAGAAATCGCCAAGACAAGCTTCGGGCCGCCCTCTGGAGTCCACGGAGCCCTGAGCGAGCGTCACTCAGAATCCATGCAGCCAATGAAGTTGCAACCAGGAGGCACGCCCTTGGGTTCTGAAAGGCTATTGTGAAGCGCGATGCCGACGTGAAACCTATTTGAAATGGCTTTCCAAATTGAACACTAAACCTTAGCGGTACCGCAGGGTTTCTTGCCCTGACAAAGCCTCGACATCTTCTTTGGCGCGCTCATACTGCCTAGCCAATGGATGCGATGAGAAAACTGCGACAGACCGTCGCTGCGCTGAGAGCCCCCGACGGCTGCCCCTGGGACCGCGAGCAGACCCCGCAAAGTCTTTGCCGCTGCCTCATTGACGAAGTGAGCGAACTGCTCGACACCATCGATCGCGGCGACTGGGAGCACATGCGCGAGGAGCTCGGTGATGTGCTGCTGCAGGTCGTCATGCAGGCTCAGATCGCCGACGAGGAGGGTTACTTTAGCTTTGATGACGTGGCTGCGGATATCGACGCAAAGCTCATCCGGCGACATCCGCATGTGTTCGGCGAGGAAGCGAAGCTCGGCAATGCGGTCGCCGTGCTGAAGCGGTGGGACGAAATCAAGGCGGCGGAGAAGCAAAACGCCCCTGCCGCCACCGGCCCTTTTAAGCACTTGCCGCCGCAGCTCCCCGCCTTGCTTTACGCCGGGCATGTCTTCAAGCAGATCGAGAAAAACGAACTGCCCGCAGCCGGTATCGTTGACGACGCTGCCATCGAAGAACTCGCCGCCACGCTCGATGAACCGGGAGCTGGCCGGGCACTCTTCGCCCTCGCCGCGGCATGCCGACGCAAGGGGCTCGATCCCGAAGATGCGCTTCGTCGTGAGACAAGT
>JBHJGW010000133.1:0-2130 GCA_050331415.1 Opitutales bacterium
ATGAAGGCCAGCAACCCCAAGGTGATGATTCAGGCCTACCGCCTCGCCGTCGCCCAGATGGCCGCCGAAAACATGCACTACCCCCTGCACCTCGGCGTCACCGAAGCCGGCGAGGGCGAGGACGCCCGCATCAAAAGCGCCATCGGCATCGGCGCGCTCCTCTACGACGGCCTCGGCGACACCATCCGCGTCTCCCTCACCGAAGACCCCTGGCACGAAATCCCCGTCTGCAAAGACCTCGTCAGAAGGACGATGGCCCTGTGGGAAAAGGCCGGGCGCGTGACGGAGCCCTTTCAGACCGACGAGCCCACGCTCGACTTCTACCATTACCAACGCCGCGACGTGCCCGCGCTCGACCTCGGCCCGCAGGTCAAACTCGGCCCGTTGGAGCCCCCGCGCGTCATCGTGCCCGCCCGTCATCCGCTCCGCGAGCACGCCAAAATCGCCAAAGACGTCTTCAACGCCCACCGGCAGTTAAAAGAAGCCCGCTGCGAAGGCATCCACGTGCGCGCCGAAACCCCCGCCGACCTCGAACACCTGATCCCGCTTTGCAAAGTCCTCGGCACTCAGACCGATTTCATCGTCTTAGAGGCTAGTCCAGATGTTACCGACGATTCTCTTGAACGGTTTGATTTCCCGCCGAGCCACAAATTCATCCTCCTAAGGAAAAAGGAAACACGAAATAAATTCTGGATAGCGAGACAGCAGATCAAACAGGCTGCGAAATTGTGGAGAGAGCGTGATTTTGTCTCTGCATTCACGTTAGCATCGGCAGCAGAGGCAATAGTTGGGGATTGGAATGGTTGGGCCAATAGCCCCTCAGCGGAACATGGCCGATTACTTCATATGGTAAAGCGACATGTTGAAGAACAATTCTATGGGGGCACTTCTCTCCCCGAGGACCCCGATGAGGAGGAATTGAGGAAGCAAAGGAAAAAGCTGTTTGATCCATGGAACGACGTTAAACACGGACAATCGCGCGATGGCGCGAATAATGATAGGGGTTTTTCTTCTTTTGACTGGCAGACGATTTCTGCGGATGTCATCAAGCGAGCTTACCACGCGTATGAGCGGGCTGCTCATAGGCGAATTTTTAATCGAGATATTGCTGAGGTTGTTCGTTTTCCACCTATGCCGCTCACGGGAGATCTTCCGCTGCCTGAAGCCGATTCTAATGATACTCCATCCGCCGTTACGCCCGGCGAAAGTGTGACACCAGCCAGCAAAACTGAGACACAAGCCACCGTAAACGCCAGTCAAGGCCCCGTAAAGCCGAGTCAAGCCGCCGAAAGTGTGACACAAGCCTCCGCAAGTGAGACACCACGCACCGTAAAAGGCATTCCAGCCACCGTAAACGACCGTCAAGACGGCGTAAGCGACGATCCAACGTCCGCAGAACCGGAAAATGCCTCCGCGAACCCTCCACGGCACCGCGCCTCCGCGTCAGAACTCAAAGCAACGCTCGCGCTTGCCGAAGCGAAAAACCTGCTGCTCGCCGTCGACGGCGCGGACGTCGATCTGAACGACCCCGAAGTCATCGCGGCGCTGAAAAACTCGACCGCGCAGACGATTTTCACGCTCTCGGAGGCGGATTGGCGGCACACGCACCCCGTCGGCAGCTACCGCCGCCTCGCCGAACACCTGCGCGCCAACGACCTCGTCGCCCCCATCTGGCTGCGCGTCACCCCCGCCATGCAACTGCTCGACGAACCCGGCTTCGGCCAAGCCCTCGTCGAAGCCGCCATGTTCACCGGCGTCCACTTCGTCGACGGCTACGGCGACCTCCTCAGCGTGGAGACGATCGGCAACCCGCCAAAAGGTAGGGCGCAGCCTCCAGGCAAGCCGGGCGGAAAACCAACCGCCTCCTCTGGAGGTTCACTCCCCAATCGTGAAGAGAGCCAAACCGCAAACGGAGGTAACGCCCCCTCCGAGGCGAACCCTGGCTTCCCGGCCCGTCTGGAGGCGTCGCCCTACCCAAATGCGGCCCCAACCGGCGGCACCAGCGCGATGGCCCGCTCGGCGGCGCTCGCCTACAACCTCCTGCAAGGCGCGCGGATGCGGGCGATCAAAACGGAATTCGTCGCCTGCCCCAGCTGCGGGCGCACCCTCTTCAACCTCCAGGAAGTCACC
>JBHJGW010000134.1:0-2227 GCA_050331415.1 Opitutales bacterium
AGCTGTTGTGTTGCCAGGTGCCGCAGGGGCGGCAACGCTTGGCAGTCTGTTCGCAGGCGGAACTTTCACGTCCGGTGACAAAACCTTCGGCAATTTCGTTTTCGGCAGCAGTGACGACGGCTCAATTGGCAGTCCGATCGATATGACCTTGATCGATGCAATCACTGTCGAGGCAATTGGAGGCGGCCTTAACCCAGGTATCCGCTTCAATACCGGTGCGGCGGTCCAGAGCCCAGGTCAGCCTTCCTCTGCCGAATTGGCCTTTAGCTTCGATGTGATGGCGCCAAGTGCAAAGATCGTCGGGCTTACGCTGGACATTGACGGCACCTTCCCGCTTTGATCCGGCAACGACGATGTCCAGGCGGTTGCGGACGCCGGTAGCCTCGGTTCTGCCAACAGCCTCATCAGCGACGTTACAGTGATGCCGTCCGACTCGACCTCTTTCCTGCCACAACAGACGATTTCCGTGACTGCGGTCCTCAGCGCCTTCTCTAGCGGTGGAACGGGCAACACGGTCTCTCTCGACACTTACGACCTGACCGTGAACCAAGTGCCGCTGCCAGCCGGCGCCTGGTTGTTGCTCGCTGCCTTCGGCACGCTCGGCGCCTGCACGCGCGCCCGCCGCGCCTAACCTCACAAGCGAATGAAATCGGGAACGGGGCCGCACCACGCACGGTGGCGGCCTCAATTCGTGCGTATTCGTGATTGGGCGAAACAATGCTGCGGAGGGATGCTACCGGTTTCCGGCGCGCGACAACGATCGCAAGCTAGCGAAAGTTCGCCGGCCGTCTGTGGTAGTCCGACGACCACAGGATCGGGGTGTCTGACTGCACCCGTGTGCGACTGTCCTTCACCGTTGTGGCGGTCATCTGCCGAGCTGCTGACATGCCCGAAGCGTCCATGGGAGAAACTTGAACAATGAAGAGACTGAAGACCATGACGATAGGTGCCGCGGCGCTCGGCCTCTGGCGGGATGTGTCGAGACCGGCAACTCGGGTGGTGCCTCGGCCAGCGTCGTCGCGCCGGCCGGCATGGTCGACGAATGCATCTGACAGGTCCGCGTTGGCCGGCCCAACGCAGAGATCGTGACACGCGACCCGATCCTGGCGGGACCCGATAATCGGGTCTTTGTCGGCATGGTCGTCGACGGGATGACTTGGGGATGCCGGATAAAGGATGATGGCAGCTACACCGCCTTTCCGAATTTCGCGAACTAGGCGCAGGCTTGGCACACATCTGCAAGTGGATCGTGCGGCTCGCCGGGGTTCTCTATCTCGTGGCCTTGGGATTGCTCGTGACCGGAACCGTCGGGCTCTTCGGTCAGGCGAGCGACCCCCTCGCAGGCGTATTCCTGATCCCGCTCGGCTTGCCATGGGTGCTCTGGACCGACGGTGTGACCGACACCTTCAAGCCATGGCTGGCCATTCTCGCCCCGGCCGTAAACCTCATCATTCTGGCAACAGCCTGTCTGCTCCTGCGCGGAGCAAAAGCATGAGCGGGTGTGTTTTCAGCGAGAGGCAGGAGGGAGGGTGATGCTCCCTTTGTTGTCGCTCGGGCTGTCTAGATCAATTTTGCCGGACGCTTTTTTTGCAGGTCTCTTGCTGAGGGACCCAACGGCAAGAGATCGCCGCTTGTTGTGGCTTGCCCTCGTTGCCTTCGCCCCGTTCTTTGCACTTTACGTTAGGTAGCCGATGCCCGCCTCCGCACCAAAATCAGAAAGTTTAGCATGACGCTCGACATCCCGCACATGGTCGTCTCGGCGCTCATCATCGGCGGCGTGGTATACGCCGTCAATCACGTACCCCCGTTCGAGACCATGACGTAGGGCCGAAAGACGCTGGTGACCTTCGTCGTCCTTCTCGCAGCTTTGCTTATCCTCAACATCGTCTGGCCATACGGGGCCCGCGTCTGACCGCAGCGTGTGGCGCTGGCAAAGCGGTCACGCCGGGATCAATCTGGTGAAACCGAGCCGGGCACATAGGCCGGTCCAAGAGCTCGTACGCCCCTACCCTTGGCGGTCCGGGCCTATCCGCGATGGCCTCGGAAGCCGTCGGACGCGGTGTCTTCGACGCCGCATGTCCAAAGCAGGTCTCTGAATCTTGCGGAGCGATTGGCGGGAGAGAGCGCGAAACCCCTATGCACGGCCTCGAGCCGATGGATCCTGCGGCGTCAGACGTCGTTGGCGCGGACACGATCGCCTTGTCTTTTCGCAAGGCGTGAGCGGCCC
>JBHJGW010000135.1:0-28482 GCA_050331415.1 Opitutales bacterium
CATTGGTTGGCAAACTTTGGGCTGTGGGTCACCAGCAGCAGGGTTGCGCCTTCGGCCTGCGCAATCTCGGTCAGCTCGCGCATGACGCGTTCGGCGGTCTGTTCGTCGAGGTTGCCGGTGGGCTCATCGGCGAGCAGCAGCGCGGGCCGATTCAGCAGGGCCCTCGCCACGGCTACCCGTTGCCGTTCACCTCCGGAAAGCTTGTTCGGGGAATAGTCGAGTCGCTCGCCCAGGCCGAGCTCTTTCAGCAGTTCTTCCGCTCGCATGCGGTGTTCGCCGCGAACTGGGCCGATCAGCCGGCGCGCAAGGAGGACATTCTCAAGGGCGTTGAGCTCCGGCACGAGGTAATAGGCCTGAAACACGAATCCGAGGAACTCGCCGCGGCGACGTGCTTGCCACCGCTGCGGCTGCGCCTGGACGCGTTCGCCTTGCCAGTCGAGCGTTCCCTCGGTCGGCGTTTCCAGGGCTGCGAGCAGATTCAACAGCGTCGATTTGCCGCTGCCGCTTTCTCCGCGAATGCTCAGGTGCCGGCCCGGTTCGATAGTCAGGTCGACGCCGCGCAGCACCGGGATGCGGCGGTCACCGGGCGCGAGGAAGGTCTTGGTCAGGCCGGAAGCATGCAGCAGGTCGGTCATGAAAACGGAGGGTCTTGGAAAAGAATGCGGCTCTGGCCTCGAGGGTCGCTGGCGGGAGGCCGCTCAAGGAAAGGCCGGCACAGCCAATTAGTCGACGCGGAGGGCTTCGGCGGGACGGCGCGACGCCGCGACCAGCGCCGGAACGAGCCCGGCGAGCGTCGCCAGGCCGACCGTGAGCAGATAGATCACCAGAAAGTCGTTTGCCGAGTATTTTACGGGGAACTCCAGAAAATTGTAGAAGCGCAACAGGGTCGCTTCGTCAAAAATGAGCCTAACGACGGCTAGACGGTAGTTGAGCAACAGCAGCGCTGCGCCAAAGCCAAGAAGCGCTCCGCAGTTGCCCACGATCAAGCCTTGAAGCGTGTAAATGCCGGCGATACCGGGCCGCCGGGCTCCCATTGCTCCGAGCAGACCGATTTCCCGCGTTTTGCGCAACACCGAGGTGTACAGCGCGATCGCGATGCTGAAGGCTGCCACGAGTACGGTGACGAGGTTGACGAAGTACATCGCCACTTTCTCGAAAGCGAGGACGAACAGGTGCTGCGAGTGCTGGTCCATCCAGGTGATGGCTCGCAGGGGCGGCTCGAGCGTGTCGTTGAGCCGATTGGCAAACCTCGCTTCGTCCACACCCGGCTTAACGTTGACGATGATGCCGTGGACGCCGTCGCCCAAGCCGTAAAGCTCCTGCATGGCGCGCAGGGTGATAATCATCGTGCGGCTGTCGACCTGGTAGTGGCCGCTGCGGAAGATGCCGGAAACTTCGAACTCCCGCGGCAGCAAGACCTCGTCGCGCTTCAAGCGGTCGAGCATAAGCGGCGTGTACACTTCAACGTAGTCGCCAGGGCGGGCATCCACCGCCACCGCGAGGCTGTTGCCGAGAATGGTGCGGCCATCGTCCAGATCCGTCAGTTCCCCTTCGGTGAGGTAGCGTTCGAGCGGCAGGGCAGGCTTTTCCGCCAGGACATCGAAGCCATGGATCACCGGAAACTCGGGTCGGTTGGCGTGCTGCATCATCACGATGCCCTCGGCGTACGGCACGGCGGTTTCGACGTCGTCGAAGGCGAGCAACTGTTCCACGAGCGCATCCGGTTCGGCGATAATGCCGTTGTTGAGGATGCGGATGTCGCCACTGGTCTCGCGGAGTTTCGTCCGGAACTCCGCTCCAAATCCATTCATGATGCTTTGGATAACGACCAGCACCATGACGCCAAGGGTCACGCCAAGGATGGCAAGCGCGGCAAACACGCTGATTCCCCGACCCGAAGGAAACATCTGCTTTAACGCAAGGTAGAGCGGATACGGCATGAAAAACCGGTAACGTTGAGGCGAAATTTCGGCGGAAGCAACCTTGCGATTAAAAGTGGGCCAGTCTGATTCGACAAAAAGGTTTCCGCTGGTGGCTAATGCCTGTATTCAGCCTGATTTGGGGCGAAAACAGGGGAATTCTGTATCCCGGAATCATGGATCCTCCCTCCGGCGGGTGCGGGTCTTTTCAGCTGGCGGAGACGGCCCTTAAGGCTTGTCGGAACCGGACGGAGCGTTTAAAGTTCCTGCTATCTTTTACCAGCAACCTTGTCGTGGCGACCCTCGAATACCTAACCCCAGCCGAACTCGAATACTTGGCGAATGTGCCGAGTAGCATCGAATCCGATATCCTCGAGTCCGCGAAGATCAAGCGGCATGCGCGTGAGATTCTATTTCTCAAAAATGTGCCGAAGGCGGAGCAGCATTTCTACCTCGAGGCCAAGGCGAAGATCCAGGGGCTGATTCAGGATCCTCAGGAGTACCCGGAATTTCTCCTCGACTTGTCTGACCGGCGGCTTACCCACCTGCCGCCGGAGATCCACCTGCTGCCGCGCCGGGCGAAGTTTTTCTACCTCGATCTCTCCAACAATAGGTTTACCAGCTATTTTGCCGTTCGTGACGCGATCACTCAAGGGCGGTCGAATCACCCGATCCCGTTCGACGCAATCAACCTGGAGGAAAACCCCTTGCGCGACCTTCCCGTGGAGATCATCGAGCGGGGCAAATTTGCGACCGAGAACATCGAGAAGTACTGGATGAAGCATTGGGCCAAGCCCTACACGCTCTCGAACCGCATCACGGATGTCGTCAAGGAGCACCGCTTCAACCCAGCCGAAGTTTCGCGTTTGCTGGAGCTGCTGCAGGAGACCTTGCATGAAGGCCGGCAGGCGCGCCGCCCGAACGGTTCTTCTCGCGGTGAGCCCATGTCGTTGGCGCATTAAGCCTGGTGAGGGCGCCGTAGCTCCACGCAAAGCCTGAGTCCTGACTCACCAATGGTTAAGTCAAACCGGGGCGAAGAAGGGGCGCTTGTCTGTACTGGTCGCCGAAGTTTGAGTATGGCGGTTCCGCTTGCCTTGAGAGTGGAGGGCATTGGTACCCGTGTGGGCGGTTGCGGCAAATTTTACGCTCAGGCAAGCATTCGGGTTGACCCCGCATGGGGAAGCTGACCAACTTGCTCGCTTTTGAGCGTTTAACCCTTTCACCGCACTACCCACCAGACATGGCACAAGTCACGGCACAAATGGTCAACTCGCTGCGTCAGCGCACCGGCATCAGCATGATGGATTGCAAGAATGCCCTAAAAGAATCTGACGGCGACGAAGAAAAGGCAATCGACATCCTTCGCAAGAAAGGCGCGATCAAGGCAGCCAAGCGCGCCGAGCGTGGCGCGAGCGAAGGTTGCGTGCAGTCCTACATCCACATGGGCGGCCGCATCGGCGTTTTGCTGGAGCTCAATTGCGAGAGTGATTTCGTTGGCAAGAACGAGGACTTTCAGGAGTTCGCGCGCGAAATCGCCATGCACATCGCAGCGGCCGCGCCGATCGCGGTGCGCCGCGAAGAGGTGCCTCAAAGCCTCCTCGACAAGGAGCGCGAAATCGCCCTCGAGCAGATCGCCGACAAGCCACCGCAGGCGCAGGAAAAAATCATCGAAGGGAAGCTCAACAAGTACTTCTCCACGATTTGCCTGCTCGAGCAGCCCTACGTCAAAAACCCGGATCAGACGGTCCAGGATGTCATTAACGACAGGATCCAGAAGCTCGGCGAAAACATCGTCGTCGGTCGCTTTGCCCGCTACGCCCTCGGCGAATAGACCTTCCGGCCGAGGCCCGGTTTGCCCGGCATAATTGGCTTTATCAAAAACGCGGTTCCGGTGGGGCCGCGTTTTTTGTTTGGGCGGAAGCGAAAGCGTCCGGAGTCGCCTCGCGGCCATGCGGTCAACCCTGGTCGGGAATGTAGGGCTCGGGACGCTCGAAGACGAGGGAAATCAAGCCTGGATTGAGCTGGATGGTGTCGACGTCGAGACTGGTCTCCAGTTCGCCATCGACATAGTTGCGGACGAGGTACGGCAGCCAAAGGCCAAGAACCTGCTGATGTTCTCTGAACTCGGAGCGAAAGACCCGGCCCGCGTCGTCCGTGTATTCGCTCGAGGTAAGCAGGAGGTCGTCTCCTTCCAATTCGACGGTAAAGGCGTGCTCGGAGTCCGCCGGGCGAAAAGTGATCCGGCGCAGCGGTTCGCCCGAAGCGGTTTCCAGTTGCTCGTGATCCGAGACGGTCCCGGCTCCTTCGACAGCAAACCTGGTGAAGGGGTGGAAAAAGTTTGTGAGGCGTCCAAAGGCTTGGCGGGCCTCGGGAGACATATCGTCAACGAGACGGGCACCTGTATCGGTGTTTTCAATCGCCTGCCAGGCATCGTCGTCATGAATGCCGATGCCGATCTGCACATTGTCGCGCCGAAGCCGAATGTAGAAATCGTCGGGTCGCCGTTTTAAGTTGTACACCGAGAAAACCTCGCCGTCCCGGGACATCTCGCCGCGGACGAGCATCGTGTGCATGCTGGCGAGGTTGCCGCGACCTCCATTTTCGGAGACGAAGCGTTCCATGAGGCCGTCGATGGAATTGTCGGTTGGAGCTTCGGTACGCTGGGCCGCAGATGCGATCTCCGGTTCGAAAGGTTCGGCCTGGTTGAATAGGCCGTTGAGCAACGCGAAGGCAAGGACCGCCAAAAAGATTGCGGCAGCACCGGCGCCGCCCCAGACGAGCCAGAGGGCGGGAGCCACGCCCGATTGTTTTTCCTCGGGTACTTCCGCGGAGGCCTGTGCCGCCCTTCGGGCAAAAGCTTCGGGATCCAGCTGGGTGTAGCTTGCTCGTTCGGGTACTTCCGCGCTTCGGCGGCGACGGTCAGACGTCGCCATTTCGTGCATGAATACCGGCACGGTGGCCGCGACCCAAATCACCCGCGAGCCCGGTTCGTCCTCGCTGACAGGGGGAACAAAGCCCGGCAGACCCGGCGGCGGCGGCGGGACCGCGCCGGGCGGCAAGCGGTCTGGATCGAGGACAAAGCCTGGGTGCAACACCATGCCGGGTTGGCTCGGAACGACCATTGGCTGGTGGACCACGGCGGGCTGCTCCTCCCGTTCTGGCACATCCGCATGGTCTGCGCCAGCCGAAGGCGAGCTTTCGACAGGTTCTTGGGGTGCTTCCGGATCGCGGGGTTGCTCGTCGTCAGATGACATTTGCCGGAAGCTGTTGATGAACCCTCCGAAGGGCAAGCCTATTGCCAGCCGTCAAACGGACCTGCAAACCGTTCCTGACGGTCGAATAGTCACCGTTATCTATCCTCAGGAGCCAGCAAGGCGTCCGGATTCAGCGCTCTGCGCTTCGAAAACGCCCATCTGCCGGAATTTGGCATACCTGTCCTGGCGCAAGGCCTCTCCGGACAGTGTATCGAGCTCGCCGAGGTGCCGTTCGAGGGCATCCCCGAGGAGCGTCGCGGCGGCGTCGAGGTCGGCATGGGCACCCGCGATGGGCTCTTCAACGATTTCGTCGACAATGCCGAGCTCGTAAAGGCGGTCGGAGGTGATCTGGAGTGCCTCGGCGGCCCTTGGTGCCTGAGCACGGTCCTTCCAGAGGATGGCGGCGCAGCCCTCGGGAGAAATGACCGAGTAGTAGGCGTTGCGCAGAATGAGAACCCGGTTGGCAACGGCGATGCCCAGCGCGCCGCCTGAGCCCCCTTCACCAATGACCGCAGCGACGATCGGAACCGTCATTGCCGCCATTTCGCGGAGGTTGACCGCGATTGCTTCCGCAACGTGCCGTTCTTCCGAGCCGATACCGGGATAGGCCCCCGGCGTGTCGACGAGCGCGATGACGGGTAAACGGTATTGTTCGGCGAGCTTCATCAGGCGCAGGGCCTTGCGGTAACCTTCGGGGTTGGGGCAGCCAAAGTTTCGCTTCAGGTTTTCCTTGGTGCTGCGTCCCTTTTGCTGGCCGACCACCATGACCGCGCGCCCGCGGAACCACGCGGGCCCGCCGACAATCGCCGCATCCTCGCGAAATACGCGGTCACCCTGCAGATTCTGAAAATCTTTCGTAAGCCGGGCGAGGTAGTCGAGCGAGTAGGGCCGGCGTGGGTGTCGTGCCAGCTGAATGCGCTGCCAGGGCGTCAGCCGCGCATGAATGTCACGCTTGGTCGCTTCGATCTTCGTTTCAATCGCCCTGATCTCGGCCGACATGTCCACCGAATTCGCTTCGGAACTGGCGCGAAGGTGGCTGAGGTGGTCCTCCAGCTGCTGAATGGGCTTCTCGAAATCGAGCAGGAAGGTCGAGCGGTCTTGGCTTGCCATAGGCGGGTCGAGGGGAGCCTGGCCACCAACGGGTGGCCTCGTGAAAACCGTTTATGAAGCCGCTAGAGTGGCCGCGGGGTCAAGGCAAAAGGTGCGGGAGGAAAATCATCGTACCGATGACGAGCGCCGTCAGGCTGGCGAGCAGAACGGCGGCGGCGCCAGCGTCCTTGGCCGCTTTCAACCGGGGGTCGTGCTGGTCGCTGATGGCATCGCCGAGCCGCTCGACGGCGGTGTTGAGCGCCTCCGTGACCCAGACCAGGACAATTGCCAGAACCACCCAGAGCCATTCAGCGCGTGAAATCCTCAAAGCGGCCCCGAGGCCGATCGCCGCAAGTGCCGCAAAGAGGTGAAAGCGAAAGTTGGGCTCGCGCCAAAGAACGCGGAAGCCAGCGAAGGCCGGGCCAAAGCCACACGGAAGCTTCCGGTGGGGCTTCCCGGGCATCGGTCAGGAGGCGGCAGCCTCTTCGATGGCTTCAGGCGTTTTCAGGCGTTCTGCCGCGGCTTCCACCTTGGCAGCGATGGAGGTCGGCAGCTCGTGAGCGAGGCTGTCAATGGCGATCCGCAGCGCCCCGGCAACGTAGTGGCGATCACTGCTGCCGTGGGTTTTGAACGCGAGGCCGTTGAGCCCGAGCAGGGGAGCACCCCCGTATCGGGCGGGGTCGAATTCCCGCTTCACAGCGTCGAAACCGCCTTTCGCGATGGCCGCGCCAAGCATCCGCCACGGGTTGGCCTTGAGCGCCTCGCGAAGAAAGCCGTTGAACGTCCGCAGGCAAGACTGCAGCGTCTTGAGCACGATGTTGCCGGTAAATCCGTCGGTGACAACCACTTCGGCGCCCTGATTGAACGTATCGAAGCCTTCCACGAGGCCCTTGTATTCGATCAGCCCGTCGAGTTGTTTCAGCAGTTTGTGGGCTGCAGCGATGCGGTCGGTACCCTTTCCTTCCTCCGTGCCGATCGTCAGGAGGCCGACACGGGGCCGTGGGGTGTCGGTCACGGCAGCGTAATAGGCGGACCCGAGCACGCCGTTGAGGGCGAGTTGCCGGGCGGTGGTGTTGGGCTCAGCGCCAGCGTCGACCAGCAGCCAATGATGGTTGCGGCTCGGCATCATGGTGGCAAGGGCGGGGCGCTCCAGGCCGGCGCACTTGCGCAGCATCAGTGTGCTGGAAAATTGAAGCACCCCCGTGTTCCCGCAGCTGACAACCGCGCCCGCCTTTCCTTCAGCGACCAGCGCGATGGCCGAAAGCATCGACGAATCTTTTTTCGCCTTGTACGCCTGTTTCGGCTTGTCCTCCATCGTGATGACACTGGCGGCGTGTTGGACATCCAACCGCGATTCGCCGTCGAGCCCAAGTTTTCCGAGCTCGGGGCGAATCTGCTGCTCATCACCGACAAGGATGATCCGGGCGTCAGAGCGGCTCTGCAAAACGGAAGGGAGTGCCGCCAGGACTTCGGGCACTCCTCGGTCTGCGCCCATCACATCGAGGGCGACTGCGGGAAGCGGGCTCATGCGCAACGCTGATCGTCCGACCGGACCTGCCGGTTACTCGACTTCGATCACCTGCCGTCCACGGTACATACCGGTGGTCGGGTTCACGCGGTGGGGCATAAAAAGCTGGCCGTCGGCATCACGGGAAAGTTGCGGGGCCTGAAAGTGGTTCGCCCCGCGACGAAGGCGGCTACGGCGCTTGCTCTGCTTACGTTTGGGTTGTGCCATCTCGGTAAGGTACGAAAGGATTAATGCAAAAGAAGATAAGTGACAGGCGGCTTTAGGACCGTCAAGCGCGATTTTTCGGAAAACTCGGATCGAAGGAAAACGGATTATTCAGTTTCCGCATCGTCGCTCAAGGTCAGATTCCGCGCGTACTGTATGTTCTGCTCGACCTCTGGATGAAGCCCTCCCAGGAGCACAGTCGCCCGGGCTCCGAGTGCAGGTCGAGCAGCGGTTTCGGCTTTTGCGGACGGAGGCGATGTCGGCGGCCGCTTTACAGTGCGCCAGGGCCTGCGGATTTTCGCCGATGCTCGCGTGAGCGTCGGCGGCACCGAAAGCTACCACAATTCTAGTCGCTTCCGCGCGCTTGTGTTTTGCCTATCGCGGGTGGAGCGGGGACTGAGCACGAAGACCCTGCACGCGGCTTGATACAAAGCGTTAACTCAGGTTGAGCGACGTTTTCTCGACCTTTTCTCGACCTTCCACCCTCTCCGTTGCGGGTTTCGTACGTGTGGAAGCCCTTCGTTTCGAAAGCAAAGTGGCTCGAAGCACGGCGTTTAAACTCAATAAATAGCGTTAGAAAGAATAATAAGGGCAATTAGACAAAGGGGAATTTCTTGTTTTTCGTTTTGACGCAAAATCTTGGGGAGGCCATAGAACTGCGATCTACACGCCGGTGATTTCCTGTGCCACGCTGCCGATTCGCAAGCTATGCGCCATGTCGTTTTCCTAATTTCTGCCCTTTCTTTGGGCCTTCCTCTCATTGCCCAGGATGACGAAGTTTACTTTGTTTCCCAGAGCGGTGAAACCCTTTACAAATTTGACTCTGCTACAGGCAACCCCCCTGTCAGCTTAGTCTCGACCGATGGTCCGGCCAGGGGTCTGGCTTACGGCGATGATTTCTTGTACTGGACTGATTCGGACAAGCTGCGGCGATATGATTTGTCGTCCGGCGCGGATGCGGTTTTGGCGGAAGATCCTCTTTTGAAGGATATCGGGGGTCTGGCGTTGACGGACGGCGGCAAGGTATTGTTCACCACCCCTGAGGCTCAGGGGATCTTTCTGGTATCGAGCAGCCTCGAGCAAGTGGTCCGGGGCGACGCACCTGTCGGGATCACGGTGGTTCAGGATCGCCTGTTCTGGACGGATGCGGGCGGGGAGGTCTACGCTGCGCCCCTCGAGCCGGACCCGACGGTCACGGAGCTGGCTGATAGCAGGGAGCTCGGAATCACGGACAGTCGCGGAATCGTCGCCAACGACGAATGGGTTTTCTGGGTGACGGCAGATGCCGACGACCCGGATCAGTTTTATGTCTGGCGCATGCGGGTGGATGGCTCGGATCCCGAACCCATTTTTGGCCCGGAGACAGAGCTGAAAGACGTGGCCATCCTCGAAAACAATTTGCTACTGATCTCGCAGACGGGCTCGTCCGGGCTTTTTCAGTGCAAGTTCGATGGCGGAGGCGTGTCTCAGCCGGTTTCGGGCATCGAGGCAGAGGCTGTCGTCGTGCGCCCGGTGAGCCCACCGCCAGCCCCCGATGTTCTCACGACGGTCGTTTCGCTCGAATTTCAAGGAGATCCGATCGTGCTCGACGCTGATGCCGCGAACCCCGACCCCGACTATGATCGCGACGCAGTGAAAGCGCAGCTGGAGGTCGAATACACCCGGAGCGACCTGGGAACAGCGGAGGGCGAGTTCCGGGTTCGGGCTCAATTGCTCGACGCGGATGGCAACCCGGTACCCGTTGCAGGAGGCGGTGGAGCAGGGGAGTACACGTTTACCAGCCCCCAGACGATCACCGTCGGCTCGGCCACGGCGGTCACCCGTTCGTACGATCTGCGACTTGACCCCGATGTGCCGCTGGACGTCGACGGCCGCTACCGGGTGCGTACCTGGCTGCAGGAAAACCTCAACGGCACCTGGACGACCGTGGCCAGCTCGCAGACGGAAACCTCCGGGCGGAAGTACTACCACTTCACCAATACCGTGAGCGGCGACGTTGCCGTGAACGTCCTCGGTGACCTGACCGAAGTCGAATGGCTGGACCTTTCCGCACTGCGCACCGACCCGACCGATGACCATTTCAGCTTTGCCGTCGAATTCGACCTTTTCCGCTACGACAATTTTTTGGGAGCCAACGGAAGCGACAACATCAGCGTCTCGATAGAATATCGACTCTACGACAGCGCTGGCACGGAGGTGCCTTTAAAGACCAACACCTATCAGGAGACCTTCTCGGTAGGGCGGTACGCGATCATTGGCGGGATCACCGGTCCAGGCGGGTTGCCAGGGGTCAATCGCACGATCTCGGTGGAACCGCAGGTGGGCGTGCAGTTGGATTCGGTGAACGAAACCTACCGCGTCGAGGCGACCTTGAAACACGTCGAGCTGCCGGCTATCGGTGCCGTTGCGGACGACGAGGATGCAACGAGGGCGCTCGGGCTTCTGCACCTGAACGGTGAACTCTTTTTCGACAACGTTCGCACAACCTTTACCAGCCTTGCCAACGACCCGAACCGGGGCGTCGGGGGCGTCGGCTACGTCACGAGTTCGCTACAAGTCGACGATAGCAGCGGGTCGGTTCCGGCGCGACCCCTGTTTTCCTATGGCGATGGTTCCCCTGTAAACGTCGAGGTTTTTGCGGACGGTCGGGCAGTTGCGACGGGTGGATCGGTGTCTTTGGCATTACCCGGAGGTGTGGAGCTCGAGGATCTTAGTCGGCGGGTTGGCGGCATCAACGTGGCGGTTAGTCAGGTCACGCTCGGTCCGGGTGGAGCCACAGCCGGGCAGGTGATCGTTTTCTTGCCACATGATCTCGGCTACCAGATCGGTGGAGTATTCCCGAATGCACAGCACATCAACATCCTGAGCTTCGGGGCCAGCACTTACGGTCTCGACGGCGTCCTGGATCCGGACGAACCGATTGTTGGTTCGTTCGACCCCGCGGGACCGCCGTTCTGGCTGATGTACGAGCCGCTCCCGATTCGGTGGCGCATGGACAGCTTTTCCTTCGACCCGGGCGCCGGACGCTTCAGTGGAACCGTGGCCTCGGTATTCTACAACCACCAGAATGCCTTGGACGACCTCGAAGCCGCACGGGTAGCGAATGAACTGGAAAGCAGCCGCATGGCGATCAAACCATCCAACGAAGGCTATTATCGCTTCGTAAGTGGCGCCAGCGGGCCAATCGCCTTCACGGTCGATCCTCAGGGGCGCGCGCGCCTCGAGGGGCAGCTAGACCTGACGGCGGGTGAATTCGAAGCACATTTTCCGACAGGCACTGCGGTACGGTGGGCGGGAGCAAACTCCCGGATGGTATTTGCGCAGGGACAGCCCAGGGCCGCCGAGAGTTACCTCGATGGGGTCAACGACGTTTCGGTGCCCTACTTGCGGATTTGCCCGGATGGAGCCTGCGGGGCCTCCGGTGCATCGGGCGCCGGGGTGTTGCGCCTCCAGCCGGATGCCGGACGCATGAAATTCACTCCCGACGGCGGCTTGCAGGCGGGTGGCTCGATGCTGGATAACCCGAGTCTCGAGTTTGACGATCCGGCGTTGCGCTGGGGGCTGATCGGTCTGGACCCGAATGACCTCGAAGGGACGCTTTTTGCTCATGAAACAAGCCTCTTTGCTCGGGGAAGTTTTCTTATGCCGGGGCACTTTCTGCCTGGGACCGCGCACCCGTTCAGCCCGGCGGATACCGACTCGGGCAACCACTACGCGCTGGGTGCCGGGATGATCCTTTTCAGCGGGTTCGACCCGAACGACCGTCAAACTGCCGAGCGTCCCTTTGAGCCAGACTACGAAGTGGGCTTGGCCGACTACGCGGGCATGAATTTCCGTCCGCCGCATGCAAATTTCACTGGCTTCAGCCGTCTTGGTGGCGAGGCAACCAATTTCACTTTAACGACCCGTTCCAAATATTACGCTCGGGGTCCTGGCGTCACGGGCATCCACGAAGCGCAGGGCGGTACCTTCAACCAGCCGCCAGCGATCTATGGTTACACCATCGGCTTCAGCAATTACGGCCTTTCGTTCCTCGACAGCCTCAATGAAGCGTCGCGGACCAACGGCGTTGTCGATATTCCTCCGCCGGCAAATTTCGATCAGGAATTCGAGGAATTGAAGCTCACCTGCCAAGGGGAACTGGATACGGCTGAAATCCCCGAAAGCAGCGGTATCAAGCAGCTTGAGTACTGGGTGGGAGAGTTTCAACCGCTCGCGCTCAGCTTCGTGTCCGATACGCCTGGCCCTTGTCCCACCGGCTCGACTTACCTCGCCCTCGGGGCAAAAACGAAGGCCGCCTACGTCGAGGCGCCTCTGTTCGGGACGCTCGGATTCAAGCCCAACGGACGTTTTGTGACACCGGCCGATGGCGTAGCCGAGGTCAACTCGCGCCTCCCGCTGCCGAGTTCAATCCCGATCGAGGGTCCGGCAGGCGAAACCTACGCAATTACGCCGGTAACCGATCTCTATTTCAACGCCTTCGATTCTCATCCGACGGGCGACGGCTTTGTCACCTTCGCGGGGACGATTGATGTCCCGTTTTTCGAGGACTTGCGTGTGCAGGTGCAGACGAGCACCGCGCTCCTGGAGCAGGAAGTCGAAATCGACGCACCGATCTTCCTGATGGGCGGTTGGCCGGATAACGGCTGGGAAAACAGCAACAACGCGCATTACTTCAATGAGCGAGGCTTTGACCCGCAACACGCGGCTTTTCCAGCGGCAGACGTCACCCTCGCCGAGTACCGTACGCCTTCCGGCACCCAATACCTGCCCCGCGCGCAACAAAGTTTTCTCGGCGTCCAGCTTTTCGACTATCCCCTGCAGTGGGATGACAACCTGCGCTCCTTCCGTTCCCCCGATACCATCACCAATGATTTTGTCATTCTGGAGGTTGCGCACGAGGTGCCGTACCTGAGTGCGGACAATGCGGAAATAACGTTTGGTGCGAGTTACGATGGTCTGCCGCGCATCAGCCTGGCGAATATGGCCTTTAACGCTGTCGATGAGAAGCTTGGGGTGGCTCAGGCGATTACGGAAGCAGCCGGTGACCAGGTGCAGCAGATGATGACGACCGCGGTCGACGACCTCGCGGTGATGCTCGAGGACCAACTCCACGAGCTGTTCGATCCCGTCCTCGCAAAACTGGAGGCGGACATCCTCAATGATTTTTACACCGACCTGGCGGTCAGCTACCAACAAGCCCGGCAATCGGGTCGGACCTGGAACGACTGGATCAACACCGAGGTCGACGCGCTCGTCAGGCAGTACATCCACGATGTCTCGGTGGGCACGAGCTCGCTGTTGACCGACCGCTTGAACGAGCTGGACAGCGCCGTTGCGGGCGCGGGAAATTTTCTTACCGAGATCGACCACAAGCTCGCCAAGGTACAGAGCGGGTTACGCGCGTTCATCAGCGAAGTCCCCGTCAACCCGCAGGGACGGGTCGTCATTCCTGACCTCAACGCGACCATCTCACTGGATGGAAGTCTGAATATCCAACCACCCGAGAACCCCGTCAGCGTTGACGCAAACCTGCCCGGGCTTCTGAAACCCGCAGGAGACGGTTCCCTGCAGATTGTCCAGCGTCTCATCGAGCAGCTCGTGCGCAACATCGCGCCACCGGATGTCCAGCCGATCATCATTGCAGGGCTGCAGTCGCCCGGCGACAACCTCAACCAGCAGCTTAACGCGCTTCTCGAAGAATCCAAGCCGACCATCGCCCAGGTCGTTGCCGCACTGGAAAGAGTCGACGAAGCCATCGCGCAAGTCCGCGGAACCCTTGCGCAGGGTAAGTCGATGCAGATGGAGATCCAGGCGATCAACAACCGGGCAGAAATGGAGATCAACGGCGTTACCGCGGAGGCGGCAGCCTTCGTCACCGCGAGGCTTGAGCGCATTCGCGTCAGCGCGCACATCGCTGCCGACGAAGCCCTCGACCAGTTCCCCGATCCCTTTCCGGTCGAGCAGGTCAACGCCTTGCAGGCGCAATTGCGACGAGAGATCACCGACTTGATCTTCGAGACTTCGATGATCGCGGAGATCCAAACTGCGATCAAACAGCGCATCTACGATCTCAACTCGCGCTTCCGCAGTGTCGTCGACAGCGTCTTTGGCCAAGTTAACAGCCTGATCCGCGAAGTGATTTCCTACGCCTTGGCGGACATTGACGAGGAGATCAATGGCCTCCTCGGCAGCCTGAGCGATGTGGTTGGCAGCGGCGAGATCGACGGCTATGCCCACATCCAAGGCGACGCCCTGCGCAAGCTCCGCATGGATGGAAAATTCCAGTGGAGTGTGCCGAAGGAAATGAAGCTGGCCGCGTATTTAGAGATCAACCAGTTCGATTCGGATGGCTCTGCGGGCTGTGACTACGGGCGGGGCGCGACCGTTACGGAAGCCGAGATCGGGGCCCTCGATATCCCGCTCGAATGGATTTCTCCGGGGATGCGGGCTGATGTCGGGACAAAATTCTCGTTCGCCACGGTCCAGGAAGCCGACCCCGATACCGGGATGACGCGGGACGTGACACGTCCCCAGGGCCTGGCCGGCAGCATCGAAATGACCGGCGGAACCCTGAATTTCGAAACCTTTGAGATTTTTGAGTTCGGTGCCGCGATGGCCTTCGGGGCACAAGAGAACTACCTCAGCGCAACCGCCGGCATCCGCTTCAGCAGTTATGAGGCAAGCGGCGGGCTCTTCTTCGGGCGGACATGCACGCTCGATCCGATCGCTCTGTGGGACCCGGAAGTTGCTGAGGTGCTTGGCGATCCGCCCTTTACCGGCGCCTATGTCTATGCCGAGGCCTGGATTCCAGTTTCCGAAGCAGCCCTCGGCATTCCCGCCAGCTGTATGTTCCGCATCTCTGCAGGGGTAGGCGCGGGCGTGTTTTACTTCCTCGAAGGGCCGACCTACGGCGGCAAAATACTGGCTGGGGTCAGCGGCGAAGCGCTGTGCCTCGTGAGTATCAAAGGCGAAGTTTTCCTCATCGGCGTGAAGTCGGGCGACCAGTTCCGCTTCAGCGGAGAAGGCTCCATCAGCGGTAAGGCCGGCGCCTGTCCTTTCTGCCTAAAATTCCGCAAGAGCGTCGGGATCACTTATATCGACTCCTGGAATGTCAGTCTCTAAAAGATTTCTTTTCGCGTTGGGTTTCACCCTGCTTGGCGCTACCGTGGCGACCGCGCAGAACTTTGGCGCGCGCCTGCTCTATACGGTTGGCACCACCACCGAGCACGACGGCGAGCGCTGGGGCTATTTGCTCTGGCAGGCCACAAGTCCCGACCTCTTCGACAGCAAGGACTTCGCAATCTACGCGAAGCGTGGGCCAGCGGATTCGGGAAGCAGCTACGAGCGCATCAGCGTCGTTTCTCTCGCGCCCGACCCCGTTTCTGTGCAAACGATGCTCCAGCGTGGCGCGGCAATGGGTGACGATCTTGACGACCTCGACGGTCGGCTCGATGAGATCTTTCAGGACCTCCTGCCTCCAGATCCGAATACAACGACCGCCGAAAAGCTGTCGCTCGTGGTCCAAGGCGCGATGGTCGACCCGGAACTCTTCGAGAATGTGCGGCTGCTCGCCCGGCTTTACGCCTCGGTTAATCTGTGCCTCGGCCATGCTTGGGCGGGACCGCTGCCTTACGGCGATCAGACAACGACCTTCGAGATACGCCAGTTCGACATCCCCAGCGGCCAGGACGTTCGGGTCATTGGCCGTGTAACGGTGGAATCGCAGGCGCCGGATCCGCTGCCAGCACCGGGCCGCCCCCATAAAGTGCCCTTTGCCGTCGATCCCGAAAGCGTCTTTAGCTCGAATGCCAAGGGGCACCTCAACGCGCGCCTCCGCTGGTCGACGCCAGACGACCTGCGGCGCCTCGCCCTGCTGCAATACGGCTATAACGTTTACCGTGTTCCAAAGGACCTTGCGGAGCAAAGGCTGAATCTTTCCAATCCCGACGACACCACCTTCTACAACCTGATCGACAGCGAGCCGGACGCGGTAGAGGTCAACCGCCTCCCGGTAATCACCGACCGGGACCTGGACGCGGCCGAAGCAGCGGACACGGATGACACGGACACGTTCTATTTCGCTGACGATAACGAACGCTTCGAGCCAGGCGGAGAGCCGTTTGTCGACGGCGAGCAGTTTTATTACTTCGTGGCGGCACGTGATATCCTGGGCCGGGCAGGGGAGGTCTCGCCCGGGACCCTGGTCACGATGTGCGACCGCATGCCGCCGGCCGCGGCCAGGCGCCTCGAAGTGGAAAATGTCTACGAATACGGTGCCGGGTCCGGGGAGCAGTTTCTCCGGGTGAGTTGGGAGCAACCCCTTCCGGATGATCCCGAACGCATCCCGACGCACTACCTTGTCTACCGCTGGTCAAGCGTCGACGAAATGCAGAAGGAGAGCGGGATCGGGCCAGCCCACCAAATGATCGGACAGGTGGCGGCAGATCCGAGCGAGTTGCGCCTGAGCTTTGATGACCGCTCGAGCCCGCTGAACCCCAACGCTCCGACTGCGCCCGCTGATAACGGCACCACCTACTGGTACACCGTTCGGGCAGGCGACAGCGCTGCGTGCGGCGACAACCTTTCTGGCAACAGCCCGCCCGCCTGGGGTGTGCTGCGCGACCGCGAAGGTCCGGGGGCCCCGACAGGCCGTGCTCGCATTACCTGCGAGGACCCTGTGGTTACGCACATCAACAGCGTGGCCTTTGACCTGGGTGACGACCTCGATGCCGAAACGGGCGGAATCACGCGACTGAACTGTACGCGACTCGACGAGCAGATTGCCTGGGCCGAATTCTACACCGAGGTCAACTTCAGTGACCGAACTTTCCGCTTTCAGTATGGCCGGGCGCGTTTCCGTCCGGGCCAGTCCACTGTGACTATCGAAGTGCCGGAGATTATTAGTCAGGTCCCCGTATTCTGTCGGGTGGGCACGGCGACGGGCAAAGAAAGCCCGCGTACCAGTGCGGTACTCCTTGAAACTCTGCCCAAAGGTTCCGATTCCTGGAACGTCAACTTTGAAGCGGAAACACTCTACACTCGCACCCTCTTTGGTGGGGATTGCGATGGGCACGTGCCGTTTGACCCGGTTGTGGCTGACGGTCTTCCGGACCTCAACCCGCTCGATTTGATTGTGGACCTGACCCCGGGTACGAAAGAGTGGAAAATCTACCGCCGTGTTAATGAGGGCGAACTCAGTCTCATTGCTCAAGGGGAGGCGGATTACGACGAAGTGACTGAGATCGAGTACGCGGACGACGCGATGCCGCGGACGCCCGGGTCGACCATCTGCTACTACGGGCAGCTTTTCGACGAGCATGGCAACCCGAGCCCGCTCACCCGGATCGATTGCGTGCCGATTTCGCAGGCGGATCTACCGCGACCCATGCTCGCATCGATCGAGGCTGTCCCGCCGGATACCGTTGGAGAGTCTCCGCAGGCAACCATCGAATGGTTTTGCCCGATGCCTGGGGTTGAGCGTTTCGAACTCTGGTTCGGACCGTCCCCCGACTCCATGCCGAAACAAGTTTCCGCGGAGCTGAGCCAGGCCCTCGGGGGCGAGGCGGAAAAGACCGGAATCGAAGCAATTCCGGAAAACCTCAATTTCAAGATCTACCAGACCCAATCACTGGAGGCTGGCTTCGGCGACGGGGACGCACGATTCTCCGCTACTGTCGATGTCGACTACGGCAAAGAATATACAATTCTGGTTCGGGCGGTCGGAGAGGGCGCATTTGCCGGGCGCCCAGAAGGCCCCTTCAGCAATTTTCGCAAGTTTAAGTGGAATCCGCCCGAAACAACCGCTCAACCTGAAGTGCCGTGGCCGGCGCGCGGCTTGGAAAGTGTGTCGCCGGTCGACGAAGCCGTCGAGGGTAACCTCGCTGCGGTCCAGCGCCCAAACAACGAAGGGGGAGGCGTCGCAATCCGCGTCGGCGAGTTCACGCTCGCCGACCCCCGGACCAATGGCGAGAGCGCTTTCCCCGTCGAGAGCAATACCTTTTGGGAGATTCCTGAGGGAAGCTTCTTTATGAGAGGGAAGGTCGAAGATGCCGTCTACAAGCTCCGCGACAGGGCTGCAGCCGAGTCCGACGCTGAACGGCAGCTTCTCGAACAGTCGATTTTTCCGTTCGCCGTTTATCGCTACCAGAAAACGAGTGACGCGTTTCCGGAAGTATCTGGAACGATTGCGCAGGTTACGCCAAAGATGGAAAGTATTGCCCACAAGCTCCAGTACGAGGCAATCGATGCCAAGGGCGATCCAAGTGGCATCCTGCTGACGCGGGTACTGGATCCGTTCTTCAAAGCGGAGCTGACCGGCGAAGTCCCGGCTTCCGATAGTCCCACTCACGAAATCTTCCTCGTCGACAATCATCCTGTGATGTTAGGGGCGACCTATTGCTACCTTCTCGTTCGTTTCACGGATTTCGGCGAAATCGACCGGATCATCCCTCTCGACCCGATCACCATCAGCAGCAACCCGTGATGCGTTTCCTGTTCGCCATTCTTGCCCTGTCCGGGGTCCTGTCCGCCAGCGCCCAGTCGAAGAACCTGCTTACTCTCCGCGGCGAGTCGGAGACGACGCTATACGGCATCGTCGAAGATTCGGAAGGGGCGCAGCTGGTCCTTGTGAATCGCCAGGCGGGGGTGTTCACGGTTGGTCGCCTCTTGGAGTCGGGCGGTGCGGCTGCGTTTGCCGAGCCAATTTCCGTCGGGATGAGCGACCTGACGGACTTCGCCTACGGGCGCTTCGGCACGGTCGATGAACGGCTGTTTGCTTTCACCAGCCCATTCGGCAACCGGCTCGCACTTATTGATCCGGCGAGTCCGGGAATTCCGCGAGCGGCCTACACGGACGGCCTTGGGCCGGCAGCGGTGGCCCTCCTGAATGCACCCGGCGGCGACGCGGAAAGTTTTGATGATCTGCTTGTCGGCACCGCTCTGGGAGACAGCGGCCAGGCAGGCACCTGGGAAACGTTGATTAACGACGGCGACGAACTTGCTCTGGACGGTGTGGCCACTTCCTCCACGGCCGTGCGAACGCTTCTCGGCAGATTCTCGGGAAGCCTCGACCGCCCCTACCACCTCTCGTTGAGTGATCAAAGGCTGTCTCTGGTCGAGACCAGAGACGGCAAGCCGAACAGTGCTGACGGGCTGCCAGTGCCAACCGGCGGGCGCCTGATCGCCCATGACTTTACGGGAACGGCCGAGGAAGAATTTGTGTTCTATCAGCCGGGCAAGGAGACCTTGCTGCTTGGTCAAGTTGCGGTGGATGGCCTGGATCTACGCTTCGTCGAGCCGATTGAGATCAACCTCGGGGTGGTGATCGATCAATTGGCTGCCGTTGTGCTTGCTGGTGAACCATTCCTGATGGCGATCATTGACGATGGGGCGAGCGCCCAATTGTTCGCCATCGATGGCCTCGACGAACTTTCCCAGATCGAGGCAATTGATTCCGGCGGCAGGCCCTTTGCAGGGGCCGTTTCGGACGCGAATGGCAATCTTTTGATGTTTCGCGAGGGCTCCTCCGATGGCCTGCCAACCGAGTGGCAAGTATTCAGTTTCGATGGCGAGAAACTGACGCCCGGGGATCAGGGTTCTCTGCCCAACCTTGACCCTGAGCCGGCATACGCCAACATTCTGGTTTTCGAACGCGAACCCTTCGTGAATGCGACCCCGGGACTGCTGTTACAGCTTCGCGCCGGGGACTGGACGAGCTCGGCAAAGGTTACCTTCGGGCAAGTAAGCGCGGTGTTCGATTCATTCGGTTCCTCCGCGTCCGGGTTGCGCCCGGTTGGCACCCGGGTTTTTTCTCCGGCCCCGCCGTCAGCCGACTTTGCCATCCCCAATCAATACGCGGAGAATATTTCTCTCGCGAGCGTCGACGTCGCTCCGCGGGCTGCGTTGGGCGGGGCTTCGGCCGATCCTGCAGGCGGTGAGTACGTCCGTCCGCTCAGTGTCACCCTCGATTCGTTTGAGGACGAGGACACCATCTTCTTCCGCGTCGACTCAGGCGATTGGCGACGTTACTGGGAACCGATTTCCATTTTGCGGGACACCAGCCTCCGCTTCTATACTGCCGACGGCGACCGGCGCAGTCCGATTGTGACTGAGCACTACACGATCCGAGCGACTTTTGCCGAGTTCGACCGCGACCTCGACGGCGTTCCCGACTTCGTCGAGGACGCTCGCGGACTCGACCCCGTCAACAGCGGGCCGGACGGAGATGGCGACGGAGTGAGCGACCTGGAGGAGCTCTTAGCCGGCACCCGTGCAAATGATCCGAGTGATTTTCCAGCGGACCGCGATCCGCTGAGCCAGTTTTCCGCTTTTGATGTCGTGGTGACGGCAAACGCCCCCGATGTCGACCCGCTGGCCGAACGGGAACTCGCGGAAGGCGTTGGCATCGAAACGCATTCAGCTGGCGGCGGATTACTGGGGAGTAGCGAAGTCGAGGAAGGCAAAAGTGGCGCGGAAAATTTTGCCCTGCTGTCCGGGCTGTCCGCAGACGATCCCAGCGGGCTTTACGTTGTGCGAACTCCCCTGCGTTTCCAGTTGAGCGGAGACCCTGAAGAAGCTTCCACGGGCCGGGAGTTGGTTGCGGCGGGTTGCGTACCGCAAGGGAATCGCCCCGAGGTAGACTATGTGCCGGGCGACGGTGATCTCGAAGCAGAGGCGGCTGCCTGGATCGAGGCAGCTCGGATGGCCTACAACGGGGTGGAAGCTCCGCGCGAGGAGGTAGTGCTCGGGCCGAGCATGACCCTGCACGCCGCTCTCGTTGAAGAGTTGCTCGACCGTGTGCTGGAAACCAATGGCCTCGCACCGATGGCGCGGGTTTCACTTTTCCCGGGCCGATCCCGGGATGGCGGATTGGCGCCCTTCGCCGCCGATCTCAGCCCTAGCCTTCCGCGAGCGGATACCTTCCCCTTGGATTTGCCGACGGCTGTGAAGGCGTTGACGGATGCTGTCGAGACGATCGGCGTCGGCGACCCGCTAGCTCGCCTGGTGCGCGAATTGTACGCGGCCAGCTCAGGTGCGACGGGCGCGGCCCGGGCGGAACTCGGCCCACCCCTGGACGCCCTCCGGGATTTCCTCTCAGGGGCCGGTCTGAGCGATGCCTATCGCGACACCATTCCGTTGGATCCGACGGAAGTATCTGATGCCAAAGCGTCGGCTGAGGCCATCCTCGGCGCGATTGGCCCGCGACCGCAACTGATGCTGGAGCTTGCTGTGATCGACTCATCGTTCGACGGTACTTGTACGGTTCTGCAATCCGTTACAAACGGGCAGCAGTACTCCCTCTTCGAGGCCGACGGCACGCGGTACGACCTTTCCGAGGCTTTTCGATTGCCCGTAGGCACGACCTTGACCGTGGTCGGCTACCTCGCGCCCGGCTTTGGTGGCTGCGCGGGAGACCCCCTCGAAATCGTCTCCGCGCGCTTGTCCAAGACGCCCACACCGGCCATCGCCGACAACGACGACAACCTTTTGCCGGACATCTGGGAGCGATTCCACACCGGTACCACGGGCCTGGATCCTTTTGCCCAGAGTCCGGATGGTTCGGGCTATTCGAACCTTCAGCAGGCGCTGGAAGGCACTGATCCTTTCCTCCTTGGAAACGTTCCCTCAGAACCACCGGTGGATCTCGGTCCGCCCAGCCTGGAGATCGTTCGCATCGGAAACTTCTTCGAGCTGAACTGGACCTATCCGGAGGCTTACACTCGATTTTTGCGTTTTGACCTGCTCACGACCAGCAACCTCGGGCAACCCTTTACCGAGCGAGCCGCCACCAGTCGCAACCTCGGCGGGGGGAATTTTGAAATGTCCTTGATCGACTTTGGCGGGGACAAAGAATTCTACCAGATCGAACTCGACCTGGCAGATATCTCGGTGGAGCCGTAGGCGAGGTAGAGATCGACGAAAATTGTGGGCCGCTCGAGTAAAATGCGTTTCCTTCAGTACCTGGCCTTTCTGTTGCTGCTCTCGGCAAACGCGTCGGGTCGGCTGGTGTTCGAAACAACCCAGAAAAGCCAGACGGCCGATTTGGGCGACGCCGTGCTGACCGCTGCGTTTCCGTTCGAAAACACGGGGAGCGAACCTGTTCGCATTCTCCAGCTGCGATCGAGTTGTGGTTGCACTGCTGCCGCAGCTGACGAAGTCCTGATCGATCCCGGGGAGAAAAGTGCCGTGAAGGTTGAGTTTACGATCGGTAACCGCACTGGCGTACGGACAAACCGAATCGCAGTTCAGACTGATCGCGGGCAGACGGTGGAGCTTCAATTTGTCGTGACGTTGCCGAGGGCAGTCTCCATCAGTCCGCGCATCCTTCGCTGGCAGGTCGATGAGAACCCCAAGGCAAAAGTTGCCACGATCACACTCCACCCCGAGGCGGCAGTCGAGTTCGGAAAGATTACTTCCAGTCCGGGTTTTGAGGCCGAGCTGACCGAAGCTGAAACGCCTCGCGTCTTCCACCTTCACATCACTCCAGCATCGACAGAAGCGCGCCAGCGCGGCATCGTGCGAATCGCATTCGCCAGCGACCAGTCAGTAAGTAAATCGGAAAAGGTAGATCCTCTGGCCGTTTACGTGATGATATTTTAACGGCATTTTGCCGGATCGTCGCTGGTAGTCCTGCAGAGGAAAAGCCAGTGTATCGGAAGTTTGCGGTAAGTTTGGGAATGTCTGCCGGGCCTTATTGCGTGACGGCTTTTGATGGGTGACGTTACTTCTTGGCGATGCTACTACCACTTCAGCAACTTCGGGTTTGCGTAATCGGTCTTGGTTACGTGGGCCTGCTGGCTGCGGCGATTTTGGCCGCTGGGGGAGTCAGGGTGAGAGGGGTCGACGCGAAGGCCTCCGTACGTGAGACCGTTGGCGATGGCCGAGTCCACATCGTCGGGCCGGATCTGGACATGCTCGTCCGGGCCGGCGTCCAGACCGAGGCTCTGACGGTGGCGGCGGAACCCGCTCCGTCCGACGTCTTTATCATTTGCGTACCGACGCCTTTAACCTCTGAGAAACGCCCGGACCTGTCGATGCTTCTCGCTGCCAGTGAGACGCTTGCGCCGTACTCGGAGCCGGGGAACTTGGTCGTCGTCGAGTCAACGATTCCTCCGGGTACAACGGAGCAGGTGCGGGATATCTTGCTTGCCGGGAGTGGTCTGCCGCGTGAGGAGCTGCGAGTGGTTCACGCGCCGGAACGGGTACTGCCCGGCAGCATTTTGCGCGAGGTTATTGAAAACTCGAGGATCGTTGGAGGGGTCGACGCCGCGAGCACGGAAGCCGGTGTCACCTTTTACCGACAGTTTGTCACTGGCGAGATTCTGGCCTGTGATGCCCGAACGGCAGAAACCGCTAAGCTCGCCGAAAACGCCTTTCGCGATGTGAACATTGCCTTTGCGAACGAGCTTTCGTTGATCTGTGACCAACTCGGGGTCGCCGTGAAGGACGTCGTCGGACTGGCCAATCACCACCCGCGGGTCAATATTCTTAAGCCAGGACCGGGCGTCGGGGGGCACTGTATCGCGGTAGACCCTTATCTCCTGATCGATCAGGCGCCCGGCGTCAGCCCGCTGTTGCAAACAGCTCGAAGTGTGAATCTTCGCAAGACACAATGGGTTGTCGAGCGGGTGCGAAAAGTGGCAGCTGAAATGGGAGCGCGTACCATTGCCTGCCTGGGGCTTGCCTACAAGCCGAACACGGACGACCTTCGGGAGTCCCCCGCCTTGACCATCACGCGGAACCTGCACGCTACGGAGGGGCTGGAAATCCTCGCGGTGGAGCCGCACCTCGACGACATCGAAGAGCTCACACTGGTGCCGCTTGACGAGGCCCTAGCGCGGGCCGACCTGATCGTCGGTCTGGTTGCTCATCGAGTTTTTCGCGCGATCGAGCCTGCCGCTTTGAGTCGTTGCCGCTGGGTGGATTTTGCGGACGCGTTTCCTTCCGTCCCGGCGTCATGAATCCGACAATCGCCATCATACTGGGTACGCGACCGCAGGCGATCAAGCTCGCACCGTTGGTGCGCCTGCTTCAGCGCCACTCAACGCTGCGCCCCCTGCTAATCGCAACGGGCCAACACGATGAACTGGTAAACCCGATTTTGGAAACCTTCGAGCTGGAGCCGAAGGTGCGTCTAAACCTGATGACTGCTGGCCAAAGCCCCGCCGGTTTTGGCGCTCGCCTAATCGATGCGCTCGAGCCCGTTTTGGCGGAGCGAAATCCGGGCTTCGCCGTTGTCCAAGGTGACACCGGAACCGCCTTCTTTGGCGCACTGGCTGCATTCTATCAGCGGATTCCGGTGGCGCATGTGGAGGCTGGGTTACGAACGTACAATCTCGCCTCGCCGTTTCCCGAAGAGGGCAATCGCGCAATGCTGAGCCGCATTGTTGAATTGCACTTCGCACCGATGGAAACCTCTCGCGCCAACCTCGTGCGCGAAGCGGTATCGGAGGAACGCATTCAGGTTACCGGGAACACTGTCATCGATGCTTTGCAGCTGGAGGTCGCGTAGCAGCGGCAGCCCGAGATTGCTTTGGAGGTTGAGGCGGCGCTGGCGCCGTGGCTAGGCAGCGGGTGGCAGCAGCGGCAGCTGGTCTTGATCACGGGCCACCGCCGGGAGAACTTTGGCGGCGGCATGCAAATGATCTGTCAGGCGATCAGTCGGCTTGCGGAGGAGTTTCCCGATACCCTGTTTGTGTATCCGGTCCACCTGAACCCTGCAGTCAAAGAGCCCGTGCATCGGCTGTTGGGGCAACGGCCAAACGTTTGCCTGCTCCCGCCCCTCAGCTATCGACCCATTATTGGGCTGCTGGCTGCGAGTCGGCTGGTATTAACCGATTCTGTTGAAATCCAAGAAGAGGCGCCGTCGCTTGGCAAACCGGTTCTGGTCATGCGCGATACCACGGAGCGTCCGGAGGGCGTCGAGGCGGGGACCGTAATGCTGGTTGGAGCGAACGAAGGAGGCGATCGTTTCGGCGGCCTCGGAGTTGCTAACCGATGCACAAGCCTATGCACAAATGCAGCGACAGGTAAATCCGTACGGTGATGGCAAGGCGAGTGAGCGCATTGTAACGGCAAAAACGCATTACTGTAAATGCGGGCCGCTGTGCGACCCTCGCGTCGATGCGGCACGGGGAATGCGGAGCAATTCCGCATGAAACATCCCCTAATCGAAAAGATCGACCCTCGGCTTTTCGCTGGTGCCGTCGCGGCATTGGCGTTGAGCGCATGCGGCCAAGGCGGCCATGGAAGCGCCTCCGCGGCCAACAACGCCGAGAAAACGGCTGACTACGGTGACGGCCTCATCGAAGTTGAACATGAGGTTGCAGACCAGGTCCGCGTTGGCGAGCAGGCCGTAATCCGTTTTCAAATCGAGAACGTCTCGGACCAGACCCTTCGCAACGTCCGTCTGATTCCGGCATCCATGTCAGCGGCTTCGCAGTCTCAGCAGTCTCGGCAATCCGAGCAAGCGGGCAGCCAGAAGAAGGAAAATCAGCTAAACATGGGCAATGCGATCGCGATCGGTACCCTTCAAGCCGGGCAGACCGCTCAGGCCGAGGCGACCTTCCGGGCGAGTACGGAAGGCGAGACCGAGCGGTGTTTCGCAGTCGACTACGAGCCCGTCCCGGCGATTTGCGCATCGGTAAACATCGTTCAGCCGGAATTGGTTTTCAATCGCGAGTTCCTCAACGAGGACGGCAACCCCGTCGACCAGGCATATGCCTGCGATGAAATTACCGTCGTGTACTACCTCGAAAACCGCGGGACCGGCACGACGGACCCCGTTACAATCACCGAGCAGTTGCCCGAAGGCATGCAAATCGACGGCAGTCGACAGGTGCAGATTGATGTCGACGCGCTGGAAGCGGACGAATCCTGGGAAGAGCAGTTCGACCTGGAAGCTCAAGGCACCGTCGACTATCAGGGCACCGCGATCGCCGAAACACAGCGGCAGCGCCTTGCCTCGGACCAGGCAACGGTAAGTATCGTCGAGCCCCAGATCAGCCTTCGCCTGCAGGGCACTCAGCAGACGCTCGTCGACCGCGCCGTGGATTACCGGGTCACCGTAAGTAACGACAGCGAGGTAGCCTCTCCCGGGACGGTGGTCGCCATCGAAACGGATGGTTTCGACGAGGACGATCTGCAATTTGCAGATGGTGTGGAATTCGAAGACGGCGCGATCGAGTTTGGCACGCTCGAGCCCGGGCAAACCCGCGAGTTTTCCTTCACCGCTAGCTACGAAGAGCCCGGGCGGTATGGGGTGATGGCTGAGGCCGATGGCTATTGCGTCGCCGATACCCAGCAGGCCCGAGCGCAGGTGCGCACGCAGGTCGAAGGAGTTGCCGCGCTGCAGTTGGAGATGATCGACCGTGAAGACCCTGTCGACCAGGGGGAAACCACGGCCTATCGCGTACGCGTAACCAACGAGGGGTCCGCAAGGGATACCGACGTCGGCGTCCAGGTAACGCTTCCCGACGGACTGGAGTTTGTCGAAGGTGATGGCGCTACCGAAATTCAGTCACAAGGTCAGGCAGTCCAATTCGGGCGCTTGCGCAACATGGAGCCTGGAAAGACTGCGGAATGGACGGTCCAGGTGCGCGCCGCCGGGTCCGGTGACGTTCTGACCTCTGCCGAAATGACGTCAAACGCCCTCCCAAAGCCGTTGATTGAACGCGAGTCGACTCGCTTGATCGGCGAAAACTAGTCGGCTCCTTTCAATCGGTTTTGTTAGGCAGCACCGTTCAGCGGTGCTGCCTTTTTTGGTAGATCGCAGGGTTTCTAAGCGGCTCTGCTGGTAAAATGCAATAAGGCAGGCAGCCGTTCCTGAGCCTTAAGCTTGCGGAGATGGCATTTCGACCGAAGTCCGTTGGCGTTTGAAGATTTCGGAACGGAACGTGCGGACCGGCGGGCTTTCCTGCGTTATGGCTGGCTCGGAACCCTCATCTCAGGCATTTTCCCCGCGTGCTGATGCCCGAGCTCGCCTCTGGCTGCTGCTGGGGGCCTCCAGTTTGGTTGCGTTGCTGGGCGCGTGGTACTTGTGGTACCGCAACAGCGCATACGGCGACTACGGTTACCGGGTCGAACAGCCGATCGAGTTCAGCCACCGGCACCACTCGGGCGAGCTGGGCATCGACTGCCGCTACTGCCATCAAAATGCGGCACAAGGTCCCGTTGCCGGTATGCCCTCGTCCACTGTCTGCTGGAGTTGCCATTCTCAGATTTACACCGAGAGCCCGATGTTGGAGCCGTTGCGGAAAAGTATCGCTACTGGCCAGCCGATCCGCTGGCAGCGCGTCACCACGGTTTCCGATGTCGTATACTTCAACCACGCCGCACACGTTGTCCAGGGGATTTCGTGCCACCAGTGCCACGGGGATGTCGCTGACATGGGCCTGACCTATCAGGCCGAGGAATTGAGCATGAAATGGTGCCTGGAGTGCCATCGCAACCCGGACAAGGAGACCCGAGCCGACCTGCCGGACTACGCAACCTTATCCGCACCCGCCGCTCCTTTGCCCGAGGCCAAGGCTAGCGCCTCGGTCCCGGAGCGCCACCCTGACGTGGGGAATTTGACCGACTGCTACATATGTCACCGATAAGCCATAGCACTGCCAAGGCCGATGCGATTCGGGAGGACGAGTTTCCGCCCGGGGCGTCGGAGTGGCCGGAAAGTCTGAGCCGCCGCCGGTTTCTGGAGGTGTCGGCAGCGCTGTCGGCGATGCTCAGCCTCGGCGGCTGCCTGAAACCACCGCGAGAGGCGATTTTGCCCTACGTTCGCCAGCCGGAAAACAGCCTGCCCGGGCTCTCGCGCTACTTCGCCACCACATACGCGTTCCAGGGCTTTGCTCGGGGAGTCCTGGCGGAGAGCCATCAAGGGCGGCCCACCAAACTCGAAGGCAACCCCCTTCATCCGGAAAGCCTCGGGGCCACGGATGCGCGGATGCAGGCTGCCGTGCTTGACCTGTACAACCCCGACCGGCTACGATCTCCCCGCCAAAGCGGGAATATCACGACGTGGCAGACGTTTGCCAGCGAATTGTGGCCGCGCTTGCAGCGCCATAAGCGCGACCGGGGGCGCGGCATGGCCCTGGTGTTGCCCGCCACCACGTCGCCGACGCTGGAGCGCCTCTTGGGGCGCGTTCGGAAGCGCTTTCCGGACGCCTTGGTGGTCTCGGAGACGCCATCGGATCTACCTGATCTGGAGCCCTTCGACTACGACTTTACCGCCGCTGACATCGTGCTCGGGGTCGCCCCGGATTTTCTGACGCAGCACCCATCCAGTCTGAGGTACGCGCGAGCCTTTGCCCAGCGCCGGCGTGGTTGGGATAAAGACACCCGGATGAACCGGTTCTTCGCGCTGCAAAGCGCCCCGAGCCTGGAGGGCTCGATGGCTGATTTGGCGATGACTCAAAGCCCGCAGCAGCGCGTGCGGCTACTGGAGGGCATCGCCGCCGTGATGGAGGGGCAGGGCATTTCTGGCCTGGGT
>JBHJGW010000136.1:0-7836 GCA_050331415.1 Opitutales bacterium
GGCTGGATCGAAATAGCCTACAAAACTCACCCGGTTGCGCTCATGGCCCAGCTGGCTGGTCGCCGCTAGGTCGCTGGGCGTGTGTTAAACCATCATCCCGGATGTGAGAAAATTAATCGCGCTGCGGCCCAAGTCGCGACCGGGTTTATACTCCCCCGGCAGGTCGCGCACACCAAGGCGGTCGAGTTCGCCACGACGAAAATTGACCGCCCCGAGCTTCCGGGCGATGACGTCGAAATGGTCGACGAGGGCCAAGCCCAAGCCCGAGCAGTACACCGGGACCTTGGGCAGCTGGCGGTGGCTCCGCGCCTCCCCCAGGATCGAGATCATTTCCTGCATGCGCCCGAGCGCGAATACCGGCAACAAGACCGAGCCGCCTCCGGTAAGAGTCGTGGCAAGATCGTCGAGCAGCCGGTTGACCTCGCTTTGGCGATCCGTTCACGCCGCCCGTTCGGTCGAGCCTCGGGTTGTCTCCATGATGAGCGTGTCCAGCGGGAAATCCGGGAAATCCGCTCCCGGAAGCGTGCGCTGAGGACCGAAGAGGACATCGCCCGTGACAAAAATTTGGCGGTGCTTATAGCTCAGCAGGACACCCGCCGCCCCGACAATGTGCCCGGCGCGGTAAAGGGTAATGGTCAACTCCTTCCCGTCCTTTTCCAGGTGGAAGGGCTTGCGGTAGTCCAAACCGATGAGGCGCTCGTCGAGATTGTCGATCGCCTTGCGCCCGTAAAGCGGGTACTCGGAAATGCCCTGCTCGACGCGCTGCCGCTTCATCACGTTGGCGGAATTGCGCAGCATTCGCGGCGCGAGAACCTCCGAGGGCCGCGAACACAGGATCGGTGCTGCCGGGTAGCGCTGTGCCGCCAGCGGCAACGATCCCAAGTGGTCGAGGTGGCAGTGCGTCAGTACGATGGCATCGGCAGGCTCGTAAGGTGCCGCTTCAAAACAGGGCGTGGCCTCGAGCCCGACACCTTTCGGGTCGAGCCCCGCGTCGATCATGACGCGAAAAGGTCCAATCTCGAGCCACTGGCAGCTGGCGCCAATGCCGTCCGTGCGGGAAAGGTCGACAATCTTCATGCTGATCGGCAATCAACCTCCCGCCACAATGCGGACGATTTCGAGGTGGTCGCCGTCTTCGAGGATGGTTTCGGGGAGTTCGGAGGCGACAACCGGATGCCCGTTGCGCTCGACCACGACCTGCCGCGGAGGCAGGCCCTGTTCTTCGATGAAGGAAGGCAGGGCTGTCCCCGGAGCGACTTGATAGCTTTGGCCGTTGGCGATGATCTGAATGAAGTCTGCCATGACAATCCGTCAACTATCGACGCGACGCCCACGGGTGGTCAAGCGCGGTGCCGGTTCGCCTTCAGCCTCGTCCTGGGCGAGCTGGGCCACGAGACGCCCAAAGACGAGCTTGCCTCCGGCGCTCGGAAGAACCGAAACGACCTCTACCCAAACGGTTTGCCCGATAAAGTCTTCGGCATCGTTTACCACGACCATCGAACCGTCGTTGAGGAAGCCGACCGCCTGTCCGGCCTCGCGGCCCGGTTTGATCAGCTCGATGTCGAAGCGCTCACCCACTGAGACATCCGAGCGCAAGGCCCGGGCCAGAGCGTTAACGTTGAGCCAGCCGACGTTCTGAAATTCCCCGAGCTTGGCCAGGTTGTAATCCAGCGTTAACAGGCGGGCGTTGAGGGAGCGGGCGATGAAGATCAGTTTTGCCTCGATCTGCGAGCGACGCTCGACCTCGCTCTCGTGGATCACTACTTGCACATGGGGCATTTTGCGCAATTCGCTGAGCACCTGCAGGCCCTTGCGCCCCTTTTCCTGCCGCACCGGGTCGTCGCTGTCGGCAATCCGCTGAATCTCATCGATCACAAACCGCGTGACGACGATCTCGGAGGGCATGAAGCCGCTTTGCGCAATCCCCACGATCCGGCCGTCGATCAGCGCCGAGGTGTCCACCACAACCGTCGGAAGTTCGACTTTTTGCGGGACGAACCGCATGTACGGGATCACGAGATTGAACTCGTCCTTGCCGCGCAGGGTTATGACCGTCGCCAGGTAAGTGCAGATGATGAAAAGGCTCAGTCGGCTCAGAAAGATCACCTGCTCGTCGCCCTCCTCGAAAAGTGGCGAAAAGGAGATGAAATGGGCGATCATTGTGCCCGTGAACAGGCCGAAGGTCAGCGCCGTCAGCCCCCGCAGCGAAAATCCCTTTATCAGGATATCGACCAGGATTGTCAGCGACGCCAGGAGAGCCGCGAAAACGATATAATAGGCAAGCCGCCCCTTTTCGCCCGGTGCCTGGCTGCTGTCGCGCAACAGGTCCTCCGCTGCCACGTAGTGCAGCAGTACCGCACCGCCGATGCACAGCAGGAAAAAGAAAATCCGGATGACGAGGATGGTCTTGCTCACGATTGCGGTGCCTCGCCCGGGCTCGGACTCGCCGTTTCGAGGACGAACCGGAAGCCGCTCAACCGATTACGGGTACGCTTGCTGACAATCTCTGCGGGAATCTCTGCAAGCAGGTCAACGGAATCCGAAGCCGAACCTCCCACCAGCAAAGCCTCCCCGTCGGTGACAAATCCCTCCGGCTCACACCATTCGCGGACGTTGCCGAGCAGGTCGCAAAAGCCGTGCGCGTTCTCCGCACGAGTGGCCACGGGCTGCGAGGTGCCCTGGGTGTTTTGGGCGCACCAGGCGATCTCCCGAAGGTCAACATACCGCAGCGAGCCAACTGCCGCCTCAAACTCCGCCCGGCGCGGCAAGCGTGCCTCGCGTCCGAAAAGCCAGCCCACCCTTTGGCAGAAGGCCAGGGCCTCAGCGTAGGTTACCGAGTCTACCGGAAGCAGGTCACCTCGCTGGCGGCTCGGATTGTTGAGCATGATACTGGAATAGAGGGCCTGGCTGACCTCGGTGCGCAGCATCCGGGCGTTGTTGCCGGCACCGGGGATGGGCAGAAGCTGGCCCTCGATCCGGCGCTGGTAGAAGCCGACCTCGGCACGCATGAAAGCGAGGTACTCGAGCTTCGAAAGCAGCGTACCGTCCACTTGCCGGCTGCCCGGGAAATCCTCGCGAAACGCGGTAGCCTTGCGGACCAGTGAGTCGATTTCCGAAAGCCCTTCCAGAACGGTTCCCCGGCGCAAGGCCTCGTCCACCGCCCGCACTTCTGCGAGGATCTCCGCAGCCAGGCCTTCGCTCTGGGCCTGCTGGTACCGTTCGGAAAGCTCGGTCAGGCGCCGCTCACCCGCAAACCGGCTTTGGGGGTGGTCTCGGTTGAGCTGCTCTTGAAGGCGCAGCGCCACGTGAAACCGTTCCGCCGCGCCGATCAAGTCTCCGGACTCGGTGAGCTCCCGCCCGGTGCGCTCGAGCTCTTCGATTTGTTTGCCGAGGTCGCGGCTCTCCAGGGAAGCCAGGTCCTGCCGGAGGCGGGAGAGGCGGGCATGGTCGGCATAACCCCCCATCTGGCCGCCCGAATTCAACGATTCCTGCGTCTCGATGGCTTCTTCGAGCTTGGCGGCCGCACGCTCCCATTCTTCCGCTTCCATCGCCCGTCGGGCAGCTGCTTCGGCCGCCAGTGAGGCTTCGTGCGTGGGCTCCCGCTCGAGGGTGCGGAGCTCTCGCTGAAGATCGGACTGGCGGCGCACGCTGGCATATTCGCTCTGGCTGTAGGATCGGTTGATCTCGTTTTGCAGATCGATGGCGTTCTGAAGCTCGGTTTTGGCGGTTTCGACGTCCTCTTCATCGAGCGCCTGGTCGGCTAGTTGCTCGTGCCGGTCACTCTCGAGGCGCAGGGCTCGCCCGGCCTGGTCGAAATAGAACGCTTCGAGCTCGTCAAGGCGTTCCCGCGCGGGTCCGGTGCGGCTGACCTGTGCATTGACAATCTCCCGCTGCAGCTCGACGGCCTCTTCGATCAACTGGAGGTCATCGGGTTCGGGCGCGCGCAAGCGCAGGATGGCCCTGAAATTGTCTTCGAGCTGGTTGACCTGATCCTCCATTTCGGCCTGAGCTTCCGGCGTGAGCTCTCGCTCCCCCTCCCTTTGCGCGAACACCCCGAGAATGTCGCGCGAGTGAAAGTGCATGACTGAGACGTAGTACACGCCGGACAGCGCCCCGACGAAAAGGGCGACAATGCCAAAAATTTTGAAAAAGGTAGCCATGAGCTGGGGTCTTAGCGGTCAACCTGCGGGCCGGTGACGACCCGCAAGAAGCGACAGAAGTTCCGGGCACCGCAAGAGGCAGGCAACAGCAGGGCAGAGGAGAGGCACCGGGCGCTCATACGAAGACCGCTGCCACCGGGTTCGGCGGGTGGACGGAAAATAAGCTCGCCATTAAAGCCCGCGGCACGCTTTGTGGCAAGCGCAAACCCCGGCCGCGATGCAGTTCCGCCAAGCCACCATCCTCGGCCCAGGCCTCCTGGGCGCTTCGCTATTGCAGGCCCTGCGCGCTGAGCGCCTGGCCAAACGCCTGACTGCCTGGGCCCGCCGGCCGGAGACGCGTCTGGCCGTTGAGCAGCACGCACTCGCCGATACCGTTTTTCCCACGCCTGCCGAGGCAGTCGCCGAAGCCGATCTCGTCGTGGTGTGCACCCCGGTGGACACCATAGTACCCCTTCTGGAGGAGGTTGCTCCGGCCATTCCCGAAGGATGTCTGGTGACCGATGTCGGCAGCACAAAGAGCCTCATTTGCCGCCACGGCAGGGCCGCGCTGACGCCGAAGGCGAGCTTCATCGGCTCCCATCCGATGGCAGGCTCGGAAAAAACTGGCCTTGAACACGCGCGTGCCGACCTCTTCCACCACAGGCCTTGCTTCGTCACGCCAGTTCCGGGGGACCCCGACGGGCAGACGGAGCGCCTGGTGAGACTTTGGACCCGATTGGGCATGGAGGTGACGACCGCCTCCCCCGAACGCCACGACGAAACCGTCGCAGCCGTCAGCCACCTGCCGCACCTGCTCGCCAGCGTGCTCTGCAGTTACCTTGGCAGGCGAGAGCGGGACGAGCGCCCGTTTGCCGGTAACGGCCTGCGCGACAGCACCCGGATCGCCAGCGGCGACCCGCGGCTGTGGAAAAGCATCTCAAGGCACAACAACGAAGAAATTTGCGCGGCGCTGGGCGGCTTTGCCGACGCTCTGCAGGAACTGCGCGGCGCCCTCGAAAATCAGGACTACGCCACGGTCGAGCGCATCCTTTCCCACGGCAAACGCTACCGGGACGGTCTGTTGTAGGACTGAGATGCCTTCGCCGTGTTCGCGGAACCATCGCCGACGGCCTCGACCGATCGGCAAGAAAAGCGCCCGGCGCGAATCCCCTTTCTGGAGGTTTCGTCGGATGGCTTCGGGTTCGTTACAATTTTGGCACAAACGGGCTCCGGCGTTGCCTTCGGTTCGGGCAGCCGTTGCGCTCACGCGGCAAATGGACCCTTGGGTGGAAAAATTCAGGTTTTGGGGGTGCCTGGGGCGCGCCAGCGGGCTGATGCTCCTCGCCTGTTTTTCGGCTGCGCCCATCAGCGCGGTGGCCCAGAATGCTCCCAGGTCGGCGCGAGCCGGGCTTCAGACACAAACCTTCAAGGCAGCCTTGCAGGAGGCCATCGAGGCATTCCAGCAAGGCGAATACGCCCGCGCGGCGTCGCTTTTCGACGCCCTTTCGGAAGTATTCTCCCAAGCGGACCAGTTCCTCGAACTGCGTTCGACGCTGTTACCCATTTGGGCCTACAGCGCTCTGCAGGCCGGCGATTTCGAAACCGCGATTCGTGTCTTCGAGCGCTACCTTGCGGATTTTGCCGACGAGGGGGCATGGCGCAGTTTTGCTATCTTCAGCCTCGCCCGCGCCTACGAGGAGGCCGGTCGCTTCGAGCCCGCCATCGAGAACTACGAACGCTTCATGCGGGCGTACCCGCGGCGGCCCGAGGCACTGGTCAGCGCCCTGCGTCAGGCGGAGCTGTTTTTCGCGGAAGGCCGCGACACCGAGGGCCTCGACCGGCTCGAAGGCTTTTCCGAGAGCGAGCTCGTGCCGCCCGCCCTGCAAGCCGAAGCCCGTTTGCGGGCGCTGCGCCGCGCGGTCGAGCTCGGCGAGCACGAACGCGCCGCCGAGCTGCTGCTGGAGCGACGCTGGTCGATCACAGAAATGCCAGAACTCGCAGTGCTGACCTTTTCCGCCTTGAAAGTCGGCGAGCAACGCTTGCGCGCCGGTGACGCCAAAGAGGCTCTGCAAGCTCTGCGAATCGTCACTCCGCGCGATATCCTGATGCACCTGCAGGCGCAGCGCCTTGCGGAACTGCGGGAAGCCCTCAATCGACAAGCCGAGGCAGCCGCTCGCGGCGGCGGGCCGGAGGCGACCCTTTGGCGCGACCACCTGCGCACCGTCGTCGCGCGCGTCGAAGCACAGCGAAAAGCCCTGACCGAAAGCAGTGACTACACGCCTGGCTTCCACCTGCGCCTGGGAGAGGCCTTTCTGCGCCTGGGGCGCAACCGATCGGCCTGGGTACTGTTTCGCGAACTCGCCGAGGACGACAGCCTCAACCGCACGGACCGCGCCAGCGCCCACTTCCGCTGGATCCTCGCCGCCAACGCCCTCGACGACTGGGAGGCCATGCGCCGTATCGCCACCGTCTTCCGCGAGCGGTACCCCGACCACCCTCACGTGCCACAGGCACTCTTCCTGGCTGCCTACGCCCACCAGCAGGAGGAGGAATACGCGGCTGCAGTAGCCCTGCTCACCCAACTGCTCGAAAACTATCCAGACGACCGGCTGACCCCGCGCGCCCGGTTCAGTCGCGGCCTCAACGCGACTTTCGACGATGCCTTCGCCGCCGCTCGACAGGATTTCAAGACCTACCTCGCTAACCACCCCGACGGCCCTCAGGCTGACCTTGCCCATCTATGGCATGCGCTGACGTTCTTTTTCGACCGGGAGTATGCCACCGCGCTGCGGGAGCTGGAGGCCGCCCGCGAAGCCGTTGGGCCCAAGTCACCGGTTGTTCCGGAAATTGCCTACCGCCGCGCGGGCACCCTCTACGCAATGCGCGACTACAGCGCCGCTCTCGCGGCCACCGACGACTTCCTGAAGGATTACGAGAGCCACCAGCGCGCGCCCGAGGCCCGGGTGCTGCGCGGCGACATCCTGATGGGGCAGGGCGAGCTGCTCGAAGCGGCCACCCAGTTCGCCCGGGTAAAGCCCGAGGCGGGAACGCTGTTCACCTACGCGGTCTTTCAGCGTGGCAAAATCCTCAAGGCGCTGGAGCAGTACGAGCTGATGGCAAGGCACTTCCTAGACTATGTCGAGCGCGACGAAGTCGAGGCCAAGATCCGCCTCGCCGAAGCCCTTTACTGGGTGGGCTGGGCCTATCAGCATCTCGGACGCACGGGCGAGGCCTTCCCGGTCTTCATCAGCGCGCTCTCCGAGCACGGTCACGACCCGGAGGCAGGGGAAACCACCGGAATCCTCCAAGCGCTCGAGCGTATTGTTTCCGGGACGGCAGACGTCGATGCGGTGCTTCCGGAAGGCGCCCCGGAGGGCGCGCGGGAGCTCCTTGAGGCCGAGAGCTTCAGCGACTGGCTCGATGGCCAGATCGCCGCGGCGATCGCGGACGAGGACTGGACGTGGTTTGGGCGGTTACAGGTCTACCAGGCGCAGCGGGCGCGGCGCGCCAACAATGCTGCCGCCGAGAATCTGGCCCTGCTGGCCATCGTGAACCAGGCGCCGGTCGAAGCCCTCGATGCAGAATCGCTCGCGGCGGTTGGCGACCACCTCCGCGAGCAAGGCCTGGGCGGAGCCGAAGCCTACTACTCGCGCATCGAGACGCACTTCGAGGACAGCCATCATCTCGGCGCGGCCCT
>JBHJGW010000137.1:0-4840 GCA_050331415.1 Opitutales bacterium
GCCGTTCTCGCAGCTTCCTTACTCGGATTATCCGGACGACGGAACCTTCCGCCGCAGTCCTTTGCTCGCGGACATTGGGATTGTTTCCTGGTCGCTTGCCCGTTATCTCTTCGGATTATACATACCTGATTCGCTTAAGCCATATCGCATGTTTTGGGTCAACCTGGCAAAAGGCAGAAGCAAAAATGTGCGGGCGCGTACGCTGGCGGAAGGTACCGAGGCGCTTCTCCAAGGTGCCCGCATCGCCAAAGGTGAAAAAAAAAAGGCGGCCGACTTCCTTCCGGACTTTGTTGAACAAGCGGTCTTGAACCACCGGGCACTCGAGCAAGTCCTCGATCGGGTTTCCATGCAGCAATCGAGATCCAGCCTCATGCCAGCGGAAGATACTTGGCGGATGATCCATGTCTTCAATGCGATGCGCCAATTTGTGCGGTTATGCGAAAGCTATCCCGAATGGATACGGACCTGGAGGCGGCGGTAAAACCACTCCCGTGGCCCTTGTTCGTTCAGTCAAATTCAGTCGAAAATTCTTCCAAATCCGTCAAATTTTGATGCATTCAGCCACAGCTCAATACCTTTATCTATCTGTAAATTAGTGATTTATGGAACCAATACCGAGGGTCGATCACCTCCCTCCAAATGGAATTTTCCAATACCACCCACAGCGTTTTGCCCCTGTAGTTGCTTTGGCTCGGAAGAAAGCGGGGAAACGGGAAGCCGAGGTTGCCAGGTTGGCCGGTGTCGAGGTGGCTTCGGTGAAGCGAGTCGAGAATGCTGCCGAAAATCCCGGGATTTTGGTTTCGCTCAAAGTGGGTGCGGCTCTGGGAGTGACCACCGTGCCAGATACGGTTCATCCTGTGCTCGATGCCTTCGTGGAAGCACTTGGATCCGACCCTCAAGAGGCAGCAAGTCTCTTTGATCAACTTGCACGTCGCGTCTCAGTAGACTGCGCGCCCGCATTTGCACCGGAGCATTGGGAGATGCCGAAAGGGCTTCTTTGGCTAGTAGCGCCCGCGAAAGGGGTCCCGCAATTGGTGATGCCAAAAGTTTCCGCGCCGGAATTGATCTTCCTGCCGCATACACTTGGGCGTTGGCTGAAGGCAATTCTGAGCAGGCTCACAAAGCGCGAGACAGATACCTTAACGGAACGCCGACATTCCCTCTACTGGGACCATCTAGCGGCAGGACGAATGGTCAACCCAGGCTGCTCTCAGTTTCTCGAAAATCTTGCTATCGTTGAGGAATTACTGATCTCCAGTGAAAGACAGGAAGCCAACGAGATTTCATCCAACGCCGAACGGGCCTACCTAAACGCACTTGCGGTCATCCGACGATACGAGGCGGCGCGTGCCCAACATGATTTGCCTCATCTTTTTGGACCTATGTCCGCAGTTTCACGAAGCTTTTGAGCCTCAAGGATTCTCCATCGTCGGCTTCGAAACGGCGCCAAGACCCCGACCAAGCAGAGAAGCCCTGAGGTGAACCCCATCGGCCGGATCATCGTTCCCATGGACACCTTTTCGTTTGTTTCAGTCAGAGGTCCTTCTCGGATTTTCGTGCAAACGACAAAACAGGTGAACACATGACTATTCCTTTGGCCCGCTGGCGCGGGCTGAGTATCTCGTTTTCTCGGCAAGATCCTACCTTCGCGGTTTAAGGACCCCTCGCAACTGCGTCGCTGCGTTCCTCCTAGAGCCGCTTCGGTTATGGATTTAGGAAAAGGAAGAAGAAATACGGTTTGGGCACGGTTCTTCGATCAGCTTGGCATGATTCGTGTCCTACAGGAATCCCAGAAGAGCGAAAAGAGGCTTGGTCGCCACGGGTTCACTAGAGGCAGTGCCCCTAAAAACGTGTTTGCCGTTGATTTTGCGGGTTGTTAGGCTCCCGGAATGTATCACAAAGCCCTAATTTCTTGGAAAGCAGGCCTGCATATTGGCGCTGTCTTTCGGTGTCCGTTATCCCGGCTCCGCCTGAACGCTCTGCTCTTACCGTTCATCATCGCCTACGCGAGCGGGCAGGAGGTGACGGAGGCCAAGCTCAAGGGGATGGATTTTTTCCGTCCGCCTGAATACGCCGCTGATCCGGGTAACTGGCTGCACGGCGGCGACCCGCGAGGAAGTTTTGATCAGGCTTTCGGGCGCTTTATCGGGATCACCGGGGACTTGGCTTTTATCGGTGATCTTTTCACGGAAGACGCTCTAGCCTACTCGCTGTCTCGTCGGGAGATTGTCAACAAGTTCGACTTGGTTGGAACCCGCGGTTTCGCGGTGAGCCCGCAATCGTTCCTCTACACCGCCACGGAAGTCCAGGGCCTGGGTTTCACCGAGACGACTTTTAACTTCATTGATACAGAAACGGCCCTGACGCGGAGCATTCTGGTCGACGCCGGTTTTTCCATTCCAATCGGCTTTGGCCTGCACGTTTTCGATGACTACTGGGCCGATTTCCGCTTCCGTTTTCTCACCGCCCGAGATCTGGCGCGCGAGGGCGAGATACTCTGGCAGCTCGAATCCGAGGGCGACGAAGAATTCCTTGCGATGGCCGGCTTTGGCTACTCTATTTTTGTCGTCGTCGGCCATCCTGATCTCATTTTCGACACTCGACTCGAATGCTACGACCTTCGCACCGGCGAGAAGCGTTGGGATTACGAGTACACCCGCGGCGGCGCCGTTACCCTGTCGGCTGGCTTCGGCCGGGCCGTCATCAGCAGCATGGACGCTTTCCTGGTCATCGACGCCGCAACCGGCGGGCTTGCGGGCACGATGCCAGCGGGGAACTTCGGACGCTCGGGCCTACCGTTCGCGGGCAGTGCGGCGATCGGCAGCCAGTTTATTGCCGTTCAAACGACTTCGGCGCCTGCCACCAGCCCGACGAGCCCGGGTATCGCCCTTTACAGCCTCAACGAGCTGGACCACCTCCTTGACATTCCGAACCCCTGGCTGGTGGTCGGCGACGCCACTCCGAACACTTTCGCATCGGAGATGGCGATTCAGGGCCCGCGAATCCTTGCCAATTTCGAGTCTCCCGCCGAGCAGCAGCCAAACCCGGTCTACGACATCGAGCTAGAACTCTCGGTCGGCGGCGGTACTTTCGGCCCGGGCGACCGCTTCATCTATTTAGGGACCCAAAATTTCGAGACCAACGAAAACGACCGGCTGAGCGCCCTGCTTCTCCTCTCCCAGCCCGCTGATGTGCCCGTCTCGGCAACCATCACGCCGGTGGCGCTCAGTGGCCATGATGCGGCCACTGCCGGGGCGGACTTCCCGGTCCAGCCGCAGGTCGTCGTCATCCCGCCGGGGAAGACCTTCACGACCTTTGAGATTCCGGTGATCGATGACGCCGAGCGCGAAGACCTGGAACGCTTCAAGATCGAGCTTTCCAACCCACAGAATGCTCGGCTCTTCACGGAGGGGGCAATAGTGACGCTTTCCAGTGACGACTTCGACCCGCTCACCGAACTCGTTCCGCTGAGCGAGGTGCCGGTCGAAGACTTTTCCGATGGCGGGGCGCGGGACATCGCGGTCGGCGAAAGCTTCATTATTGCGGCAAAGTCTTCCGGCGGCGAGGGCAACGGTCTGCTCGCCTTCGACCCTTACACGCGGGAACTTCGGATCGATGTCGACGCTCCCGTCGCGGGGGAGGATTTCGGCGCGAGCGTCGACATCCACGGGGACCTTGCGATCGCGGGTGCCCCGCGTGCCGTTTCCGGTGACGGACGCGCTTATCTCGTTGACCTGAGTGACGGCACGATTCTCGACACTCTTGAAAATCCGGACGCGAGCAACGCCCCCAACTTCGGCCAGCGGGTCCGCCTCCACGGTGATTACGCCGTGGTGGGAGCGGATCAGGCGGGAACCGTCTTCGTCTTCGAGCGCGACGGCGACAGCTTCAGCTTTCTCCGGCAGCTCGATTCGCCGCGCACGACCACGACCTTTGGCGAGACCTTCGACCTCAACGCCACGCAGGTAGCGGTCAGCTCCTATTCGGGCAACGCAATCGACATCAATGATCCGGACGACCCCTACTTCGAGGCACGCATTTTCCTCTACGATCTCGCCAGCGGCACCCTCGAATTAACGATCGAAGGCGAGCGGCCGCTGGGCCGCTACGCGCTCTCGCTGGAGGGTGAGGAGCTGCTTGCCGCCCGAGGGGACGTGATTGAGCGCTTCACCCTGCCGGGGACCAGCGTGGTCGAAAGCTACGAGCAACCCGCCGAGCGTTGGAATGCGATCGGCTTCAACGGCGCTTTCGGAGCCTTTACCGCAAACTTGGGCGGCACGCTCTTCTGGCGCGACTTCGCTCGAGACGTCGAAGGCTCCGCAATCTTGGGCTCTGGTATCCAGTATTTCGGCCACGGATCGGTCGTCGACGGGCGCGGCGAACCGGCGATTATTACGGGTGCCAGTACCGGCGCCCGAGTCTTTGGGGCAGCCGCCTCCAGCGACATCCTCGTGACGACCTTCAGCGATCAGGGCGACCGCCCGCTCGTCTACCAGATCCCCAGCGAATACGGCGTCTCTGTAAGCGGCGGGAGCTTCGACGAAGGCGCCGAGAACGCCTCGATCCGTTTCTCGCTCACTCAGCCGGCACCCGAAACGGTCGAGGTCTTCTTCGAGACGGTCGAAGATTCCGCCAAAGCCGGGACGGACTTCACCGCAACCCGCGGGTCGGTGACAATCCCGACCGACTCCACCGAGGCAACCGCGGAAATTCCTATTCTCGACAACGGCAACTTCGACGGCCCCCGCCGCTTCTATGTGACCATCCTCGGCGCCCGCAATGCCAGCATCGGCGACCTGATCTCCTCGGTGTTCATTACCGACAACGAGGTCATCGATCC
>JBHJGW010000138.1:0-5625 GCA_050331415.1 Opitutales bacterium
AGTCGTGCTGCGCGTTTTGCTGATGCCGGCGGCACCTTCTGACGACCTCGCGCGGTACCGCTGGGAAGGGCGCCTGGTCGCCAATGGCGTCAGCCCCTATCAGGCGGTTGCCGACGACCCGGTTTACGCGCCTTGGCAAGATGGCCTGTGGGCTGAAATGAACCACCGTGACAAGCCCACCGCCTACCCACCGCTCGCCGAGCTCGGATTCGCTGCGCTGGCGTCAGTGAGTCTGGAACCGCTCTGGTTCAAGGCAGTCTTCGTAGCGGCAGACGTGGCCATCGTTGCCATCGTCTTGATGCTCCTGAAGGGGCAGGGGAGGCCGTTGCGCTGGGCGGGTTTGTACGCGTTCAATCCCGTGGTGCTAGTGGGCTTCGCCGCGGAGGCCCATTTCGACGTCTGGATGGTTTTGGCGCTTGCGGCCACGGCCGGGGCGCTTCAAGCCCGGCGCCCGCTGCTGGCAGCAGCGGCTCTGGGGGCGGCCGTGCAATTAAAAGTCATTGCACTGCTCGGTCTGCCGTTTCTTGTCAAGCGGGAGGGCTGGCGCACCCTTTGGCCCTTCGGTCTGGTGCTTGTGCTGCCGTCGTTGCCCTTTGCGGGTGAGCTCGACAAACTCGTGGCAGGGGTACTGGCCTTCGGCACCGAACGGGCGTTCAATGGTGGCCTGCACGAGCTGATCTTCGAGTGGACGGAGTCCCGCGACGCCGCCAACCGGTTCGTCGCCGTGGCGCTGGCGCTCGTGCTCGGGGGCCGGTGGTTCGGGGCCCGTTTCGGCTCATGGGTCAGTGACTGGCGCTGGGCCTGCGGTGCGCTCTTGCTCTTCAGCCCGACGCTGCATTTCTGGTACCTCAGCTGGCTGCTGCCGTTCCTCGCTCTGGCCCCAAGGCTCAGCTGGCTGCTCTTCAGCGCTTCTTTGAGCGTCTATTTTTATGTCTGGCAAAACGAGGGCTGGACGGGCTACTGGGGCCTGACCCACGAGCAGATGTGGCTCCTGTGGCTACCGCTGTACCTGGTGGGGGCTTACGAGCTACGGCTGTTGATCCCGAAGCTCTTCGCCCCTGCGTGGTTCCTGCAGGAGGCTCCAGATTCGACCTCCTCGCCGGGTCCTGCACAAATGGGCCTGGTGGTCGTCATCCCAACCTTGAACGCAGCCTCAACGCTGCCAGCCTGCCTCCACGCTCTCAAGGGCCAGTCGCGCCCGGCGGACGAAGTCATTGTGGTCGACGGCGGGTCGACGGATGCAACGGTGACGCTTGCCACCGTTGCCGGGGCGCGAGTGACGACGGCCACGGGCGGCCGCGGGGCGCAGATTGCCGCTGGCGTTTCCGTGTCGACGCGGCGGATCGCCGTGGCGGTCCACGCGGATGCCGTGCTCAGCCCGGACGCCTTGGGTCGTATCGAGCGCGTCATGGGTGACGCCTCGCCGCCAGCCGGGGGCTGTCTTGGTCAGCGTTTCGACCGGCAGGGCTGGGTACTGCTCAGCGTCGAAGTGCTCAACGAAATGCGGGCCACCCTCGGCGGAGTGGCCTTCGGCGATCAGATCCTGTTCTGGGACCGCAAGGTGCTTCCCGATGCGGACCTGCCCGGCCAACCCTTGATGGAGGATGTCGAGCTCGGCTTGCGACTGCTCGAACGCGGCAGCTTTGCCTATGCTGGCAGCGAGGCGGTGGTGAGTGCTCAAAAGTGGCAGCGAGGCCGTTCCTGGCGCCGGTTCCGCCAAGTCATCGGGCTGGTGGCACGCTACAGATTGGCGCGGCTGGTCTCGCGCGAGCGCGCCAGTCAATTGTCCCGAAAACTCTTTGCGGAATACTACGGGCTGCCGCCGGAACCTCCGCAGGAGCGTAATACCATCTTACCGAATCGATCGGCAGATTGAACGCCGCGTGGCGGCTTCGGATGCTTTTGCGCAGAGCGGCGTTCGCGGGGACGAGGCGGGGCCCACATGCCCAGCCGTCGCCCTCGCTGCCTTGCTCTGCATCCAAAATCATCTCGATCAATTTACCGACCTCTCCGGCAAGATGGTATAGGTGATTTTTGGCTACCCATCCGCGGCTTCGGTTACCCGAGAGTGGCCAGGATGATCGCTACCGTCATGAGCGCGGCGCCAATCAAGCGGCGCGGCATCACGCCGTGGCCAAGGCGCCCCTCGTGGTTGCCGAACCAGGTGCCGACGGTCCAAACCAGCACCACGCTCCACAGGCCGCGGGAGCTGTAGAGGATATTCGCTTGGGTGGGCATCTGATACACGGACAGCGCGATGCCCATCAGGATGGTTTGGCCGGCGTTCAAGCCGGCACCCGGGAGTAACCAGCGCCAGGCCGATCTTGGGATCGCGGAAAACGGGGTCGAAATCATCGGCAAAGCCAGCAAGCACATGAGCGTGCTCGAAAGCATCATCAGGCAGACCAGGGGCAGCGGACCAAAGCCCTCTGCGAAATGGGAAAGACAGGCATCAGCGAAGGCGAAAAACACGGCGGACAGCATCGCCATGGCAGCCCCTTTCAGCGCTGCCTTGCCGGCAGCTCCGCCGCGCCAGGTCAGCAGGAAAACGCCAGCCGCGCTAATCAGGGCCGCCCACCACCAGACGGCTGGAATCGGGCCCGAACCCAGCAACAAGGCGGCAATGGCCACAAACGTGGCCTTCGTGCCCATCATGGGCGTCTGCACGGAGAGGTCGCCCACGCGGATCGCGATAAAGGTGAAGACGTTGCCGCCGAAAAAGAGAAACCCGCACAGCAAGGGCGCCCACCATGGGTCCCACGTTGGTCCCGTTTCCGCAAAAAAGAACAGAGGTTGAAACAGCACGCCGATCAGCCCGATCGCGATGAGGGAAACGCGCACCAGCCCGGCGCCCTCGGCCATGGCGCGCTTGAGGAAAAGGCCGCTTACCGAGTAAATAAAAGCGGCGGCCAAGGGCAGCGCCACCGGAGCAATCTGGAAAGAGTCGGACATCGAGACGGCCAAAACAGCCGCTTCGGACTGGTAAGCGCAAGCTTTGGGGCCAATTACCGCGCCTCGTTCCCGGCGCAATGTGCCAAAAACCTCACCCCGGAAAAATTGGCCACTCTGCCTTTGCACGGTGGGGCAGTCGTGTTACCCTTTCGGCATGTCAGACCACGTTTACAAAATTATTGAAGTCACCGGCTCGTCGCCAGAGAGCCAGGATCAGGCAATCCGTAACGCCGTGGCACGGGCTTCGGAAAGCGTCCGCAACATGCGCTGGTTCGAGGTCACGGAGACCCGTGGCCATCTCGAAGACCAGAAGATCGCGCATTTTCAGGTTACGGTAAAGATCGGATTTACGCTGGATAAGTAAGTTTACTAACCGCCCGATGACGACCGCTCCGGGTTCCCGGAGCGGTTTTTCCGTGCCCCGCAGGCTTGCTTTCGGGGCCGCGGGTCCGCACCGTCGCGGTGCTATGAGCAGCCAGCTTGCGGTCTGGATTTCCGCTGCGCGCCCGCAGACCTTGCCGGCGGCTGTGGTACCCGTTGCAATCGGATCCGCGCTGGCGGCGCGCGATCACACCTTTGCCTTGTTTCCTGCCCTGCTTTGCCTGGCTTTTGCTTTGCTGGTACAGGTTGGGACCAATTTCGCAAACGACTACTTCGACGCCAGAAGCGGCGCGGACGCTGCCGACCGCATTGGGCCGACGCGGGCAACCGCCAGCGGTCTGGTGAGGCCAGAGACGATGTGGCGCGCAACCCTGCTGACGCTTGGGCTTGCCTTTCTCGTCGGTCTCGGGCTGGTACCGTTCGGCGGCTGGTGGCTTGTCGCGGTCGGCCTCGCCAGCCTCGCGTGTGCTGTCGCGTACACGGGCGGCCCGTATCCGCTGGGTTATCACGGCTGGGGTGACGTATTTGTGATCCTGTTTTTCGGGTTGATTGCCGTCTCCATGACGTATTACGTCCAGGCTGGGTCGATATCGGCGGCGAGCCTCTGGCTGGGCCTCGGCTGTGGACTGATGGTCAACCTGCTGCTGATCGTCAACAATTACCGTGACGTCGAAGGTGATGCCCGTGTGGGCAAACGGACCCTGATTGTGAGGCTCGGGCGTCCCTTTGGGCGGGCGTTTTTCGCGGGGAGTTACCTTGTCGCCGGCGGCTCGGTGCTCGCGGCGCTGGCATCGTCGCTCGGCCTGTTGCAGGGGCTCGTGGTCATCGCGGGCTGGATTATCGGCGGCTGGGCCCATATCGGGCTCCTGCAACGCCTCGAACAGGCCCGGACGCCGGCGGATTTTGGCGCGGTGCTGAAGACGACCTCGATGGAGATCGTTGGCTACGGGGCGGTGGTTTCGCTGCTGACTGTCGCGGTCGGCATCTCCGGACGTTCGTTCTAGCGGTCGACAACCGCTTCCGCACTTGCCAGGAGCACCGTCCATCCCGCTTAATGCGCGGTCATGTCCGCCGACGCCAAAGATGCCCTTCCGAATGTTCTCGCCCACCGCTACGCCTCTCCGGAGATGTGCGGTATCTGGTCGCCGCGAGGGCGGGTATTGCTCGAGCGGCGCCTTTGGCTGGCGGTCCTTTCCGCGCAGCGGCAGCTGGGTCTGCCGGTGCCCGATGAGACCGTTGCCGCTTACGAAAACGTTATCGGCATAGTGGACCTCGACGATATCGCGCGCCGAGAGGCGGTCTCGCGTCACGACGTCAAAGCTCGTATCGAATCCTTCAACGCGCTCGCCGGGCAGGAGCATATCCACAAAGGCATGACGAGTCGGGACCTGACCGAAAATGTTGAGCAGCTGCAGGTTTTCGACGCGCTCAAACTCATCCGCGTGAAGGCCGCCGCCGCTTTGCACCAGCTGGCAGACCGCGCCCGGGAGTGGCGAGACGTGCCACTGGCCGGGCGCACGCACAACGTCGCCGCTCAGTTCACGACGATGGGTAAGCGCATGGCGATGTTCGGCGAGGAACTCCTTAGGGCGATCGAGCGCCTCGATCAGCTTGTCGAGAGCTACCCGGCACGTGCGATCAAGGGTGCCGTCGGCACTGAGCTTGATCAGCTCAACCTGTTTAGAGACGCTGCCAAGGTGGCCGAGCTCGAGGCAACCATTGCCGCTCACCTCGGCCTTCCGCGGACCTTCGCCAACGTCGGCCAGGTTTATCCGCGCAGCCTTGATTTCGAGGTCGTGGCGGCGCTCTATCAGCTTGGCTCGGGGCCGTCGTCTTTCGCGACGACGTTGCGCCTGATGGCGGGGCACGAGCTTGCGGGCGAGGGTTTTCTGCCGGGTCAGGTCGGCAGCTCGGCCATGCCGCACAAGATGAACAGCCGCTCGTGCGAGCGTCTCAACGGGTTCCACGTCATTCTTCGCGGCTACGTCGCGATGCTCGAGGGCCTTGCCGGCAACCAGTGGAACGAGGGCGATGTTTCGTGCTCGGTGGTACGTCGGGTTGCCCTGCCGGACGCGTTTTTCGCAATCGACGGCCTGCTCGAAACCTTTCTCACCATCCTCGAGCAAATGGGGATCAACCGGGCTGTGATCGAGCGCGAGGGCGCTTATTACCGGCCGTTCCTGCTGACGACTACCGTGCTGATGGCGGCCGTGCGTGCGGGTGCCGGGCGCGAATCCGCCCACGAGGCAATCAAGGAGCACGCTGTGGCGACACTCCGCGACCTCCAGAGCG
>JBHJGW010000139.1:0-12665 GCA_050331415.1 Opitutales bacterium
CGCCCTTGCCGACGCTGGCTACTGGCTCGGGCCCCACAACCTCCTTTCCGACGACGACCCCGAAGCCGCTGCCTGGATCCACGCGAACCTTCACCGCGAAGATGGCGATAAGGGAAACGCGGCCTACTGGTACCAACGCGCCGGTAAACCCGTTAGCACAGCCACGTTTACAGAGGAACGCGCGCAGATCCGGCAGGCACTGCAAGGCAAAGTTTAAACCTGCCTCTACCCCGGGCGACTAGTCAACCGGCTCGAGGCGCACAATCCGCCCGGGACGTTCCAGCAACAGGTAGAGCGTACCGTCGGGATGAGCCGCGACGTGGCGGGCGCGTTTGAGGTTGTTCAGCACGACTTCCTCTTCTACCACTTCGTTGTCAGGGCCGATCCGGAGCCGATGCAGCTGTCCAAACTTGAGCGAGGTGAGGAAAAGATCGTTTTCCCAGCCGGGGAACTTATTCCCGCTCAGAAAGCTCATCCCGCACGCGGCGATCGACGGCGTCCAGTGCATCACCGGGTCTGTGATTCCCGGCCCGGTCGTCTTTGCGGTGATGGGGGTGCCGTTGTAGTTCATCCCGAACGTCACCTCCGGCCAGCCGTAGTTTGCGCCTTTGTTAATCAGGTTCAGTTCGTCCCCGCCGCGGGGGCCGTGCTCGTTGAGCCAGATTTCGTCAGTGCCCGGGTGGCGATCGAGACCCTGCGGGTTGCGATGGCCGTAGCTATAGAGGCTCTTGAAGGCGTCCCCGCGATCGAGGAAGGGGTTATCCTCCGGAATGCTGCCATCGCGGTTGATGCGGTGCACAGCGCCACGAGGGTCGGAAAGATTCTGCGCAGTCTGACCGCGCCCTCGGTCGCCGAGGGTAAAGTACAGTCGCCCTTCGGGATCAAAGGTGAAGCGCGAACCAAAGTGCACGGCTCCCGGCACGTAAAATTCGTCAGGCACCCGCCAGATGACCTCCTCGTCGGCCCAGCGGCCCTCCCGGATTCGACCCCGGACGACGCTCGTGATGGCACGCTCATCGTCTTCCGGCAGCGGGTCGACGAACGACAGGTACACCCAGCCGTTCTCCGCGTACTCGGGGTCGAGCGCGACATCCAGCAGGCCCGCCTGGCCGCGGTTGTTGATTTCCGGAGTGCCCTCGATGACCGACCGGTCGGAACCATCTGCCGAGAACCTTAGCAGCGTGCCTTCATCTCGTTCGGTCACGAGCAGATCACCGTCCGGCAGGAACGTAATGGACCACGGCACGTTCAAATCGTCGCGCAAAACTCGAGCGCGAAACCGCTCGTGCTGGCTGTCAAAATCGGCCCCGTCTTCCAGTTCAGGCCGTGGGCGGGATTGGCGCGTCTCGCGGGCACGCGCTTCGCGCAGGTAAATGACGAGGCCGCGAGTTTCCTCCTCACTCAGTTGGTCGGCATATCCCGGCATGTTGCTGTCCGGGTAGCCGACCGCGATGGAGTGGTACACCTCCTCATCGCTCTTGCCATATTTCCACTCGTTGTTGAGCAGCGCAGGAGCGATTGCGCCTTCGAGATTCGCGCCATGGCACTCCGCGCAGAGTTTTTCGTAAAGTTCCGGCGCTTTCGCGCGCTGGGCATCGCAAGCCGCGCCTGACAACAGAAAGATTGCAGCAAGCAACGAAAGCGGGACACGAGAAAAGGAAACACACTTCATTTGCTGGGTGCGATACGCGAATTTGGACCGGAGGGCAAGCGCCCAAGGCATTCCTTCGGGTGCCGACTGACGACGAAGGTCCAACAAGGAGTGCATTGACCGCGAGACCGGATCGGCAAGCTGGTCATCGAACCTGCGCAGCCCCCGTGCATTCATCGGGTAACGAACCTGGCGTTACGAAAGGTCAAAGCTTTGAGTCGCTTTTGGCTTCCCCTGACTGGCTTAGCGTCGGCACCCTGCGAGTTTTGTCATGGCAGCTCCGCATCCGACCCAAATCTTCCTCTCGAACCCGCAGGCGCTGCGGGCCGAATTCCGGCTCGATGACCAACGCCTCGAGGTGTGGTGGTCGCCAAAGGCGGGAACGTCCACCGCCTGTGCCGACCGCAACTACTCTTCACGCGACGCCCACCTCGACGTTTTCGAAGCAATCACCCTGCCCGGCTGTGACCTGGAAAGCTTTCAATCGTGCGACTATGCTCCCTACCACTGTGTGCTGCATTTCACGAAGCAGTCCCTCCACCTGGCGCTGGCTGTAGATGCCCCCGTGGTCCTTTTGTGGTGCGAACAACCGCAAAACGTGGACCTGAAAACAGCGCGCTTCGACGAGGCGGTGGAGGCCGAGCCGGAAGCTTTCGTCACCAGGCACACCGAGCCGCGCTACACCTTCGAGTTCGCTGTCGTGCTCGGAAAAGGTGATGGCCATTTGCGCCATTGTCATTTCCATGCAGCGGAAAACCCGTTTTTCGCTAGCGCCCAGCTCGCAGCGGGGCAACTCCTTGCCCTAGGGGTAGGTCTTACTGGCGACGGCATCCGCGCTCGTACCGAGGGGTACGCGAAATCGACTCCAGAGGCTTTGCTTGCGGAGATCGACTCCGCTCTTGCCCCTCATGAGAGCACTGGCCGGGTCGTCTCGCCGCAGCATCCCAAACTGGAGGCGCTGCGGTCTGGTGTGTTGCGCGGTCTTCATTCGATGATTGACGAGAGCGCCGGCTATCGAGCTTCCCTCAAGGCCATCTACTACCTGATGTGGATCCGCGACAGCAGCTTCTCCTTTGGCTATCAGGAGGCCGCCGGATGGCCTCACAAACTTCCCGAACTCTGCCGTCTGCTGCTGGACAATCCCACCTCCGTTTCGGACCACGGCCTGCCGCACACCCGAATGTTCGGGCAACTGGTCAACACCCACTACGGCAAGCTGGAAGAGGATGGCCTTTACTACGTCGTCTGGATGCTCTTTACGCACTGGACGCACTTTGGCCATCTTGACTTTATGAGCGAGGCCGACTGGGCCTTGATCGACGAAGCCGCGGCGTGGGTGGAAGCTGTCACGTGGGACGCCGAACGTGGCCTTTACGGCGAGCATTTTGCGGACGAAACTCCGGTTCAGGGTAGCCGTGACCACGGGTGGGACTACGCAATCGGCGCTCCCAAAGACGGACGCGACGTCATGTGCCAGGGCGAAGCATTTTCCGTTATCGAAGTCAGCGGGAAGGCTGACGGTACTCGCCAGCCGATCGTCCGGAATTACGACGTTTATTTTAACCTCATCATGCACAGCACCTACACGATGCTGGCGGCGATGAAGCCTCAAGGCAACTATGCCGAGCGCGCGGGACGCATCTGGCCCGAGCTGCACAAGCTCTTGCAGCAGCGCACCAACGGCATCCCGGTGTACGCCGAACAAGTGCTCGAAGACGGTACCCGAGGCCTCTCACCGCACTGGGGCGAAGCGCGCGCTTGCTGCGTTTGGGGCTTGTCTATGCCGAACTTTGCCCCGCTCGAGGATTGGGATGACGTCCTCGCCGCCGTGATGGACGCCATCATTGCCAACCCCGAAATGCACTGGCTCAACGGAATCGCCAGCGCCATGTCGGCAGTGGACTCGTGGTGCTACGACGAGCGGAAGCTCCTGCGCCTGCACGAGCGCCTCGCCAGCGAAACCGAAACCCCAGGCAAATACCTGCCAATGGGCGGTGCGATGCCGGAAAAGTTTAACGCGCCGCAGGGTAACCTCTATCACGACATTCGCCCGCAGGGCTTTGCGATGGGAGCATGGCTGGCGGCATGGTCCTCCCTCGGACTGCGGCGGCTGCGCTTCGGCCTTGCTCTGCGCCCCACGGTCGCCTTCGAGCGCATCGAAAATTTCCAGTGGCGCGGGTTTTCGTTGCATTTCCATTTCGGCCCTACCGGCCGCAACCTCGGGCTGAAAGTCGGCTCGAAACACGTCGAAGGCACGCTGCAGGTGCCGGAGAGCCTGCTTGCGGACGGCCAGGACATCCGCCTTGTTGAGAGCGAGCCCCGAGCCCTCTGGCTGCGCTCGACCGTACGGCTCGACAGCGTGGAAGCGGCCGAGCGTACGATCACCTACCGCGCCGAGGCTTTCGGCCTCGCCAGTGTTACCTTCAGCGAAGACCTTGAAAGCCGACTCGATCTTAAGGCGGCGGATGGCGGCTCGATTGACACTCGCTGGGCAACCTCGACTCTCGGTACCTCGACGGTCTTCTTCGAACACCGGGGACCGTTTGTGCTCATCGTGAAGTAGGCGGTTTGCCTGGGAAGCCCGATAGACGTCATTTCAGCAGCCCGAATCAGGCGCACCAGAGCTCGGAAAGTCCGGCCCGACACCATAAACGAGACTTGCCAGCGGCTTGCGGAGGATAAGATTCTTTGAGTTTATGAGTACCCCGGATGTCTGGCGCGAGCACTATCGCGAAACTCCGTCGCTGCTGGCGAGCCTGCCCGAAGTCGGCCCGGTCGTAAGCGCGTTCAACGCCAACGTCGACGCCCTGCTACGCGTCACTCCAGAGCGACTCAACACCTGGCTCCAGCCCTTCGACGCCGGTTTCGTGCTTGCCGAGGGTCCTCCGGAGATCCGCGAGCCCGTCGACGTGCTCCGGGGGCTGGTCACATGCCTGCGCAGGGGCGTTGCGGCAGAATGGTTAGTGGCCAATCCGGACGTCGATCGCTGGATGCGCGATACGCTTGGCCAGGATGGCACTCAGATGGGCGGCCAAGCGGGAATCATCGGCAACGTGCTCGCCGTGGCAGGCCTTCCGGTGCTCGTGCATGCCGCCAGTAACCCGCCGCAGCAGGCGCAGCTCTTCGCAGACCTGAAAAACCTGCAAACCGTCGGTCCTGACGGTACCCTAACGCCCGCGCGGCTAGCTGGTCGCGAGCACGACACGGCGATGGTCCACCTGATCCTGGAATTCCAGAAAGGCGACACCTTTACTGTCGGCGAAGAGACCTTTACCTGCCCCCGTAGCAACCGCTTTATCGCGACTTATGACCCGCTCAATTGCGGGCTCGCCATCGAACCGGAATTTGCCGCCGCGGTCGAAAGCTATCCTCAGCCAATCAGCGCCGTCGTTCTGAGCGGGTATCAAATGCTAACGGAAACGTTGGCCGACGGGCGCAGCGGCCTTGCTCAAGTCAACGCCAGCCGTGCCGTGCTGGAGCGCTGGCGGGCATCGCACCCGAAAAGCATCATCCACCTCGAAGTCGCATCAACCCAGGACCTTGAAGTTCGGCGGGCGATGGTGGAACAGATCGTACCCGTCTGTGACAGCCTGGGCTGCAACGAGCAGGAACTCGCGCAGATCCTGGAATCGCTCGGGGACGCCGAGCGCGCGGCGACTGTCAGCGCCGACCTTCACGGCGTTACCCTGACCGCCGCCCTCATCGATGTCTTCCAGCGGCTCGGCGTCGAGCGCATCCAACTGCACTTCTTTGGCATGTACCTGACGGTTCAGAAACCGGCTGCCCGGCTCGCGCCGGAAGCCAACCGCGCCGGCATGGCGCTCGCAGCGACCCTCGCCGCCGCCAAGGCGGGCACCGGGTCGCTCGAGGACCCGGCGAGTTTTCTGTGGGCCCATGGCAACGACGTCAGCCCCCTGCCCCTTCAGGAGCTCGAGGACATTGCCGGCTACCTCGAGAGCACCTACGGCCAGACGGACTTTGCCCGTACCGGCATTTTCTTTGGTGACACTTTCGACCTGATCGCAATGCCGACCATCCTTGTTGAAAAGCCGGTATCACTCGTGGGTATGGGCGACACGATCAGCGCCCTCAGCCTGATCGGCACCCTTGCCGCGTCGCGCCGCAATCCTTAGGTCCTCACCGTCCGATGAAGGTACTGCGGAATCGGCTGCCCGGGCACAGCGAGTTCGCAGGGGAGACGCCTGCACGGCGGATATTTCTTATCACAAATGCCCTCAGCCTCCGGACGCCCGTTGCTCATGCGGCAGAGGCTGAGCGGACTCTGCCGAAATTAGATCACCCCCGTCGTACAGCGCAACATAAGCCCATGCCGAGAGCAGGAGCACGAAGCACAGCAGGGAGCCGCCACAGAACCGAATGAAAAACAGAACCTGCGGCATATTGCCGAAATGCTCGTCCTTGAGCGGCAGATTCGTTGTACGCAGCATTCGGCCCTGATACCAGTACGTTAGGCTGTCTCCCGAAACGATGAGCAGCGCAAGCCCCAGGCCCAACGAGCCAATAACGAGGGTTGCGAATCCAAACCAAAAAAAAGCGATCCAAATACTGCCCATTAAACCCAGACTAGGAAATATCATGGCAATTGCAACGCTTCTGTAACAAGCTTTCGCCAAGATTAAGGGGGTAAAATTTCAGATAAAGACAAAAATAGACCGGTTTAAGGTTTGTGCTCACCCGCCCTCTTCAGCTGGCGACGCCCAGATTACACCGTGGCTGACGGCCTCCTACCGGGTCGATCACTTCCAGGGCCCACCGGCGTTCGCGGGCTAGGTCGCCAAAGCGGTTCTGGACGATCTCGAGGCAGTTGCAGTCCCGCGATAGGTGCGCCAGCCAGACCTTCTGCCAGCGCGCTCCCTCCGAATCCCGCAGCCACTCGAAAGCGGCATCGTTGGAAAGGTGACCATGCCGCCCCTTGATCCGCTGCTTCGTCGACCAGGGCCGACCCGTATCGGCCTCGAGCATCGCGACATCGTGGTTCGACTCGACCACCACCAGATCCGCCTGCCGGATGCGCTGCCGAACGAGATCGGTCGCGTACCCCAGGTCGGTAACCCATGCCAAAGAACGGAAGGGGCGAAACAGCGTGCCATCGCCCCACTCGAGAAGATACCCTACGGGATCCGCCGCATCGTGGGGCACGGAGAAGGTGCTGATGCGCAAGTCGCGAAACGCAAACGTCGTCCCGGTTTCAAATGTCTTCCAGCTGAGCGGACGCGTCACCTTGTTGCGAACGCCGTTCAACGTTCCTCGATTACCAAACACCGACAAGCCCGGCGTCTTGGCGAGACCCCGCAGTCCCGCGGAGTGGTCACTGTGTTCGTGGGTCAACAGCACCGCATCGAGCCCGTCGAGGCTTTCCCCCGCCTCCTTCGCAAGACGCTTGAGCTGCCTCGCCGAAAAACCCGCATCGATCAGCAACTTGCACTCCGGCGTCTCCACCAGGGCGCTATTGCCCGAACTACTACTGCCCAAAACTTGAATCCTCATGCAAAACCGCCACTACCGATAGGCCCACCCATGCCAGAATCGCCTAAATGTAGGCAAGCGAAATCCAAAAATTTCGCTTACGGCCAACGTGCGAAAACCGTCCCGCCCCACGCAGGGCGTGGTCTAGGCCGGGTCCAAATCCACTCGAATCTGAACCCCACCTTCCAGCTTTAGGAACAAAGTACCGAAGTCGAGGCTCGCGTCGCCCGGGAGCGAACTCTGGCCTGTTGCCTACATGCAATTTTCATGCTTTCGCCGCCTTGCCGCGCTGTCCGGATTGCTTCTGCCGTTATCGATTCAGGCGGAAGAGGAGATGCCGGTGGCGCAGTTGCCACCCATTACCCTTTCTCCGCAGACGCGCGCGGCGGCATCTCCCAGCGAATCGCTTGTGGATCCTGCTCAGGCAGAGCCCTTCGCTCTGGACCTCACCGAAGCTCTTGACGACGAGCCCGCCTTTCAGATTTACCGGCGAGAGGGCGCCCGGCAAGCCAACCCCACGGCGCAGGGCGTCAGCCTGCGCAACCTCGGGCCGACCGCTACGTCGCGCACACTTGTGCTCCGCAACGGTGTGCCCCAGAACGACCCCTTTGGCGGATGGATACCCTGGGTGCGGTTTCCCGCTATGGGCCTCGAACAAGTGACCTTCCTGGCCCCGGGCGAGGGCTTGCCGTGGGGCTCGGGCAGTGCTGGTGGCGTGCTCCTGCTGGAGCCGAAATCGCCAGCTGGAACAGCTGCCACCGCCGACCTCGCTGCCGGGGTTCCGGCCTTTTTTCGCGGCTACACGAGGGCCACCGGCCGTAGCGGCCCCTGGCGGGCTGGCGCAGAGGTGTTTGGCTCAGTGCAGCGCGGGCACTTTCGCGTGCACCCGTCTGACCGGGGTCCTGTGGATACGCGCGCCCATCTTCGCTATTTCGGCGCCAACGGGACGGTCGTACGCGACGACCGCGCGGGCCGCTGGGAGCTGGCAGCGGGGGTGTTCGACGAGGCTCGAGGCAACGGCCTGCCGCAGTCCGAAAACGCGACCTTTGCCGCCGACGTCGCGCTGCGGCGTGTTTGGGAGCCCGTAGCGGCGGACTGGAGCCTTACGGCGGTCGGCTATGGGCAGTTTCGGGAATTCGAAAGCTCGTTCGCCGCCGTCAATGACGACCGTACCGAGGACTCGCCAGTGCTCGACCAGTTTTCGGTGCCAGCGGAGTCCGGAGGAGGCGCCTTGACGCTCGCCTTGGCCCTCGCCCCTGCCTGGGAGCTTCTGCTCGGCGCCGATGCTCGCTGGATCGCCGGCGAGACGAACGAACGGTTTTTCTTCAGCGGTAGTGAATTCCTTAGGCAGCGGGAGGCAGGCGGCAACCAGCTTTTCGGGGGCGCCTTTGCCACGCTTCGCTGGTCGCAGGAACCTTTTGCGGTGCAGGCCACTGGCCGGCTCGACTACTGGCGACTCAGCGACGGTCGCCTGCTTGTCAGCGATCTCTCTGGCGGCAGCGCCGGCAGCACCACCCGCTTTGACGATCGTGATGGCCTCGAGCCCACGGGGCAGGTGTCCGCGCAATGGCGGCCCGTCAACGCGCTCCTGCTGCGGGCCGCGGTCTCGCGCAATTTCCGTGTGCCAACGATCAACGAACTCTACCGTCCCTTTCGAGTCGGCAATGACACCACACGCGCCAACGCGGCCCTGGAGCCCGAGCGATTTACGTCGGCCTTCGTTTCCGCGCGGGCCAGGCCCGCTGAGCGGCTGGAAATTTTCGTCGAAGGTTTTCACTACTGGCTCGAGGAGGCCGTTGCCAACGTAACGCTGGAAACCTTCCCGGACGGCTCGACTGCCCAGCGCCTGAACGTGCCGGAGTCACGTGTGTTCGGCCTGGAAACGGGCGGCGCACGGACGCCCCTGCCGGACCTGCGCCTGCAGGTGGCCTACCTGTTCGCCGAGACCCGTTTCGAAAGTGCCACACAGGGGATCGATCTGGACGGCAGGGCCTTCCCTCTGGCCCCGAAGCATGCACTGACGGCGGAAGTTGCTTACGAGCGGGGCGGGTGGCGCTTTGTCGTGGAGAAGCATTACACAGGCGAAGCTTTCGAAGACACTGACAACTCCCGTGAGATTCCTGACGCCTTTACCGTCGACGTCGGTGCCGCCTACGCGATTGGTGAGGGGATGACGCTGCGCTGCGCGGTGGACAACCTGTTCGACGCCACGGTCGTCAGCGGCGTGCGGGCGGACGGCACTCGATTTGTCGCGCCCGGGCGCACCGTCTCCTTCGGTTTCCGGTGGGAGCTGTGATGGCATCATCGCCCTCCGTCCACAAGCACGGTAGATCCGGTCCAAACAGCGGCGACCGGGCGCGTCTTGAGGCGACCTTCGGGCATTGCCCTTTGCATTCCTGGGTGAGTAGAGTGGCTTTTTTCTCATGAGCGCACCTTACGACCTTCCCGCTATCGCGATGACGATGGGCGATCCCGCCGGGATCGGCCCCGAAATTTGCCTCGACGCCCTGCGCGACGCCGAACTGCTCGCTCAGTGCCACCCGGTGCTTTTCGGTGACCGCGCCGTACTCGAAGATGCCGCCGCGGCGACTGGCCGAAAAATCGAGGCCTCCTTCCTGACGCCTGAAGCGTTTGCCACAGCCGAAATCAGCGGCCCCGTGATCGTTGACTTCGCGCTGTTTCGCAGCGGGGGCGTGGTGCCCGGCAATGTTAAGAAAGACACCGGCGCCGCCGGCTACAAATTCATCGAACAGTCGATCTACGCCGCGCTCGAAGGCAAAGTGGCCGGCGTAGCTACCGGCCCGATCCACAAGGAGGCCCTGCACGCCGCCGGTGTGCCCTACCCCGGCCACACCGAGATTTTCGCCGCTCTGACAAAGGCCCCGCGCGCCTGCATGATGCTCACCTCCGAAGAAATTACATGCAGCTTCGTCACCACACACGTCGGCTACTACGAAGTGCCCGGCTTGTTGACAGTGGAGCGCATTCTGGACGTCATCGAGCTAACCGCCGATGCGATGGCCCGATTGCGCAAGCGTGAGCCCCACCTTGTGGTCAATGGGCTCAACCCGCACGCCGGCGAGAGCGGTCTTTTCGGGGGCGGCGAGGAAGAAAAAGTTATCATCCCAGCCATCGAGCAGGCACGCGCCAAGGGGCTCACGATCAGCGGTCCGCTGCCCCCAGACACCGCCTTCTTGCCGCGTCGCCGCGAGGAAACCGACGCCTTTGTGTGCATGTTCCACGACCAGGGGCACATCCCGTTAAAGATGCTGGCATTTGACACCGCCATCAACACCACCCTTGGCCTGCCCATCGTGCGCACCAGTGTCGACCACGGCACCGCCCTCGATATCGCCTGGCAGGGCAAGGCCAAAAGCGGCAGCATGATCCTCGCAACCAAGCTCGCTGCGGGCTTCGCCGGCGAGCGCGCCGCCGTTTAGGTTTCCGCGGAATCCGGTGCGCACTGATCGGCGGCCGAGATCGCTTGGTTTTACCCACTCCCGGGGGACATGGGTTGGTCAGCCCCGACGGCAAATGGCTGGCCTTCATGGTCAATCTTCCCTCACACGAGACCGGCTATGGGCGAGGCCTGGGGCTGCCGGATCTTGCCGCCTGGGACGCCACCACGGCAGATGAACCCTGGGAATTCCCGGAGGGCTGAACGCTCGCCGATCTTTGTGATCGCGACATCACCTCTCGACTCGGCAAGCTCGATAAACTTGGAGGTGTTGCCGCTCCGTCCATTGCATCGACTGCGGTTTCGTACCGTTAACCCTGCGAAGGGTGCACTGCAGAACTGCGGGAAGCTTGCGCCTCGGGAAACAGCGCCTTAGCAAAAAACAAGAAAACCTCCCTGCCAAATGGCGCTTAACGCGCTAGCTCTTTTTTCAAGTTAGTCCGAAAAAATGCCGAAAATCCTCGTGATCGCTGACGACCTCTCCGGCGCCGCCGAACTGGGAGCCGCCGCATACCACCGTGGCCTTTCGTCGGTGATTTGCCGGGCGGAAGCGCTCGACTCAGCAGCCGACGTGGCGGTCGTCAACACCAACAGCCGAGCCTTGCCGCGCGAGGCTGCCGTTGCGCGGATGGCCGAAGTGGGCGCGGTGGTCAAAGACGCCGGCTCCGACTTTGTGTTCATGAAGATTGACTCGGTCCTGCGGGGACATGCCGGAGCGGAGAGTCGCGCGCTGCGAAAAGCCCTCGGCCTGAGAACCGTGTTGCTCGGCGCGGGCAACCCGTCTCGGGAACGCGTCATCCGTGGAGGCGTCGTTTTTGTAGAAGGGGTGCCGCTCCATGAGTCACCTTTCCGCGAAGACCCCCACTTCCCCGCTCGCACGGCAGCGCTCGGGGAAATCTGGGAAAGCACCGGCGGAGTGCCCGACAAACACGCCGAGCTGCTTGGCGAAACCAGCGAACCCATTTTCTCCGAGGCCGCGCTCGCCTTGACACCGGACACGCTCCCCGTCGGCTCGCTGGACTTCTTCAAGGCCTGTCTTGCTGCCTGGACATCTCGGAGCCCGGCGAAGGCCATGCCCGCGCTCGGCCACAAGCGCCGCGTACTGTTGGTTTGCGGTTCGAAGGCAGGCTGGCCGGAGCGCGAAGAGCGATTTCGTAGCCACGGCTGGACCGTGCGCATCCCAACCTTTGAAGGTCAGTACCCCGCGCCGGGCCGCAGCCACGAGCTGCTCGGCTACGGGCCGCTCCCTCCCGACGCTCCCGCCATCGACATTCAGAAACTCGCCGCCGAAGCGCGAGCGACGATCACGATGGCGCCGCCGGACGTGCTCGCGCTTGAAGGCGGCGAAACCGCTGCCGCCGTCCTCGAAGCTCTCGGCTGGCAGCAACTTGTCTTGCGCGGAGAACTCGCCCCGGGCACCGCCCTTCTCCAGCCGGAAGGCAGCGACCTCGAGGTCGCCATCAAGCCCGGCAGCTACCCCTGGCCCCCGCCCCTGCTCGAATGCCTGCTGAATCCGCCAAGTTGAACCGGCTGCGAACCCCGGCGTGAAATCCGCCGAAACGAGATTTCGGTTGACCCGAAAGAAACCCTGGCGCATTCTTTAAACTTGTGACGTTGATTGGGGGTGTCCCGGATTCGACCCGGAGCCGTAGTCGATGGTTGCAGGCCGGGGATGAAGTCAGCCCCGCAACAAGGCTTCAAAAAACAAATGGCGAACAAGAATACGCCCTTGCAGCTTAACTAAGTCTGCACACCGATCCGGCCATACCTGGTAGCCGGTGACGTGACCACCCACCAGGCATAGCGCGGAACGGGCAACCGGTTCCGCGCTGTACCAAACAGGTTGATCGCCCGAGGGAAGTTCGTCGCTGAACGTCCCAAGGGTTAAACCAAAACAGCGACTAAGCCTGTAGAAGCTATCGGTGAAACCTCCGGACACGCGGGTTCGACTCCCGCCACCTCCACCATCTTTCTGTCTCAAACCGTTCCAATTCAGCAATTTGCTGATTCAGAGCAACTTGCCAGCACGACCGAATGCGACCAGACACGACCCAAAATGCCTGGTTTTGC
>JBHJGW010000140.1:0-7721 GCA_050331415.1 Opitutales bacterium
ATCGGCGCGAGCCTTTCGCTCGAGGGCGGCCCGCCCGAGTTGCGCTTGCAGCTGCACGCCGATCCCGGAGCGGTCCTGGACGGAGTTTCGTTGATGACCGAAACCGCTTTCGAGCCCTCAGCGGTTACGATCCGCTTACCCTCTTCCCCCGAGGTCTCGATTCCTCCCTCGCTCGACCGACCGGAATTCGGTGCCGGCCCCGGTGATTCGCTTTGGCGCGCTCCGCAAAATCTGTTGGATGCCAACGCAGCCGGCTCCCCCTGGCTTGGGATGGCAGCCGATGAAACCGTTGCCAGTGAATGGATTGGAGACATCGAATACACCCTGGTTTCTGTTCAGTCCCCGGTTCCATCGGAGGTTTTTTCCATGTGGCAGGCTCTCGGCGGCGGAGACCTTCGGTTTTACTTCTCTACCGCTGACGGCGTGAGCACTTTTGACGAGAATACTGTTGGCCTGCGAGACCCAGAGCACGCCCATTTTAATTGGGGATTCACCGCCGAGGGTATCTGGCAGGTTACGCTTCAGGCCTCGGGAGAGCACGTCGAGTACGGGGTGCTTACCGATACGGAAACCTTTACGTTCTCCGTCGGCAAAATTGCGGCCGCGGTGCCCGAGCCATCCGCCGCTGGGTGGTTTGGCTTAGCTCTGGTGGTCCATTTGCTTCGCAGGAAACGCTAGGACTTTTTCTAAACGCAACAAGGTTGCAAAAATGGGTTGACGCAACGATCCACCCCGAGTTGGATCGTGGACGATGAAACTAACTCTGACACTTCCTCTTCTCGCGGCACTCGCCGTTTCTTCCCTCGGCGCGCAGCCACTCAGTCTGCTTTTCGGTGGCCACGCCGATATCGGTGTTGAGTACGAAGGTGGCGAAATGCACCTGCACATCCACACTGAAGACGCCAACATCGACGGATCAGTCATGTCCGGGGATATCGAATATGAGCCGGACGAATTGGCCATTCGGGTGCCATTCGGCTCCACCACGAGCTTTACCGCAGCTCAGGCGGCCGCCGGCGTTGGTGCTGGCGAGAGTCTTTGGTTTCTTCCCGCTGTTGACCCTGGAAGCAACCTGATTCCCTTCCTCGGGATCGGGGGCGAAGAATTGGCCGCCTCTGAATGGTCCGGACCGATTACCTTCACCCTCGGATCCGTCACTTCGCCAACCGGGAGCGGCGTCTTTTCCCTGTGGCAGGTTGATTCCTTCGGTGCTCCGAATTTCTTCATGTCCAGTGCAGTCGATAGCCTGACCGTCAACAGCGACAGCACCTTCGACCTACCCCTGGTCGGTGAGGCTCATGAGCACACCAATTGGGGATTCAGCGAGCGGGGCACCTGGGAGATCGAACTCAGAGCCTCAGGTACTCATAACGATGACGGTGCGGTTTCGAGCGGTTTCGAGACGTTCACCTTCAACGTCGTTCCGGAGCCGGCGTTTGCGGCCGTGTTTGGCGGATTGGCTGGCTTTGTGGCACTGCTGCGCCGCCGTTCCGTTTAAGGTCCAAGCCCTCAGGTTTGATAGTCGAGGCGGCTCAGTAAAAGCGGGCCGCCTCAATGATTTCGCGGTAGGCGGCGAAGGACTTTTTCGGGGTGCGCTGCAAGGTTTGGTAGTCGCAGTGCACGATGCCGAAGCGCAAATCGTATCCGCTGGTCCACTCGAAGTTATCGATCAGAGACCAGCAGAAGTAGCCCCGGATGGGGACACCGTCATGGTTGCGCGCCTCCATTAAAGCGTGGGTGTAGCTACGCAGGAAGTCGGCCCGAAAATTGTCCGCGATTGCATCGTTGCCGCCCTTGCCCTCGAAGCTGCAGCCATTTTCGGTTACATAGATGTCGAGGCCTGGATAGCGCTTGGCGATCCAGTTGAGCATGCCTCGGAAACCCTCTGGCACGACGTACCAGCCCATACTGGTTTGCGGCCAGGAGGCATCGGCGGACAGGTGTACCTGCTGGTCGGCAATCATGCCGCCGTTGCCATTGGCGGGGTCGATGGCGCCCGAGGTAGGTGCTTCCCGCGAGGCGTAGTGCGTGGTGTAGTGATTGAGCCCGAGGAAGTCTACCGAGCCCTGAACAAGGCTGCGCTCGGCCTCGGTAAAGGCCGGCAGCCGGGAGCCCAACCGCTCTCGCATTACCGTTGGGTAGTCACCGTGCACCAGCGGGTCGGTTAGCCAGCCGTAGAAGAACTCGAGGCTCTCTTGTGCGGCCGCGCGGTCGTCCGGCGTATCGGTTCGGGGGAACCGGAAATCGCAGTTGTTGGCAATCCCGATTCTCCCCGCGTAGCCGCCTTGGCGAAAAGCATCGACGGCTCTCCCGTGTGCCAGCAAGAGGTAATGGGCAACTTGGTAAGGCTCGTCGGCATCCATTCGTCCGGGCGCAAAGACACCCGTTCCGTGACCGAGCACGGCAGTGCACCAGTTCTCATTGAACGTGACCCAGTGGCGGACGCGATCGCCATAGGCATCGAAACAAGTCTGCGCGTAGTGCACAAAGGCCTCGACGGTTCGCTGCCCCAGCCAGCCATCGTGTTCGAGCTGGAGGGCCAGCGGCAGGTCCCAGTGGTAGAGCGTCACAAAGGGGGTGATCCCCTTGGCCAACAGGGCGTCGATCAAGCGGTTGTAAAAGGCAATGCCCTTGGCGTTGGGTTCCCCTTTTCCGTCGGGAATGATCCGGCTCCACGCGAGCGAAAAGCGGTAGGCGTCGATGCCCAGATCGGCCATTAATTGCACGTCTTCCTCGAAGCGGTGGTAGTGATCGCAGGCGACGGATCCGGTGTCGCCGTTTCGGACTTTTCCGGAAATTTGCGCGAAGGCATCCCAGATATTAGGTCCTTTGCCGTCGTCGCACCAGGCGCCCTCGATCTGATGGGCGGAGGTGGCGGTGCCCCAATAGAAGGGTTTTTCCATGGGAGCAGCGTGAAGATTCCTCGTTTGGCGGCGAGCGAAAAACGACAAGCCGCGCAATGGCGCTAAATCTTTTTGGCCAGCCTGGTGAAGACTTCCTCGATCTTCTGGAGGTCGGCTTCGGTGTGGCGAGCGCTCATCGAGGTGCGGATCAAGTCTTTGCCCGGAGGTACCGCGGGCGCGATCGAGAGCGTGGTAAACAGACCGTGCTCGAAAAGCAGTTTCCACATACGGAAGGCGCGCTCGCGGTTGCCCATGATCACCGGAACCGCCGGAGATTCGCTCTCCCAAATATTGTAGCCGAGGCCGGTCAGCATTTCCTTGTAGCGGCGGGTGTTGGCCCAAACGCGCTCCCGGATTTCGGGTTCGCTTTGCAGCACGTCCAGGGAGGCGGAGGCAGCGGCCGCCTGTGATGGGCTCAATGCCGCGCTGAAAATCGTCTGCTTGCTGTGAGTGCGCAGGTATTCAATCAGGTCTTCATCACCCGCGACGAATCCGCCGGTGCTGCTAAGCGCCTTGGAGAAACTGCCGGTGATGATGTCGACGCGGTCGGTAACGCCAAAGTGGTTCGCCGTACCGCGCCCCTCCTCGCCAAAGATGCCGAAGCCGTGAGCGTCATCCATGACAAAGAAGCAGTTGTGCCCCTCGCAAGCCCCCAGGATTTCGGGCACGCGGCCGACATGGCCTTCCATCGAGTAAACACCCTCGAAGACGACAATTTTCGGCGCGTCCGGCTTCTCGTAGGAAAGAACTTCGCGAAGATCTTTCGGGTCGTTGTGGGCAAATCTCTCGACTTTTGCCTGCGTCAGGCCGATGCCCGACCACAGGGAGGAGTGCACGTTGCGGTCGACGAGGATCAAGTCGCCCTTTTGCGCGAAACTCTGAATCGACGACATGCAGGCCAGGTAGCCGGCATTGGCGACGTGGCAGGCCTCCTTGCCGAGAAAAGCGGCCAGCTTTGCCTCGAGCTCGAGGTGGAAGGAGCGGCTGCCGTTCGCCAGACGTGCCCCCGTGGTGCTTGTGCCCCATTTATCAATGGCCGCCTTGGCCGCTTCCCGCACCTTTGGGTGGTCGCCGAGCCCCAGGTAGTCGTTGCTCGACATCATGATGAGCTCTTGGCCGTCTTTCCTGACGCGCGAGCCATCCTGATGGGCAAACGTGTGATAGTAGGGGTTGTACTTGCGGCGCAGCCGGGTCGTCTCGTCCTTTTGGCAGCGCTCGTGTACGCCGTTGCGCGCTTTCGAAAACAGGGAAATCATTCGGAAGGTCCAATTGGTGCCGATTTCCGGCAGACGCGCAAGTCGCAAATCGGGAGTTCAATGCTGATGGCCCCCGTGCTTACGCTTTGGGTCGGGTGCGGGGTTGGCTCAATCGTTTTTTTAGGAGCCTATTCGTTCCTGTGTCGATTTCGGATCCCTATCCGAGCCACGGAAACGGTTCGCTTCTTTGCGAGGCTTGAAAGTCGAGCGTGGCCACGCCACGGTACCCGCTTCATGGAGGTGATTTTTATGGGCACCGGGACCTCGCAAGGGGTGCCGATGATTGCGCACGACAGCCCTGGGCTCGATTTGGCGGATTTGCGTAACTGGCGAACGCGCAGCAGCATTCATGTCGTGATGGGCGGCCACCATGTGCAGGTGGACGCCGGGCCGGAGTTCCGCCTCCAATGTCTGCGGGAGCAGCTGACCGAAATTGACACGTTCATCCTCACCCACGGGCACGCTGACCACCTCCTCGGCATGGACGACCTGAGGCGCTTTTGCGACCTGCGAGATGGCGGCGCATTGCCGGTCTACGGCAGCGAGGAAGGCCTCGTCCGGGTGCGTCAAGTGTTCCCTTACGGCATCGGGGAAGCTCCGCAACGTCCGGGATACCCCGCTTTTGCCCTGCAGGAAATGCCCGATGTGCTCGAATTGCCCGGCGGTATCATTCGTTGCTGCGCCTTGCCGCATGGACGTATCGAGACGCTTGGGCTGGTGTTCGAAGAGGCCGGCACTGGCGCGAAATTCGCCTATTTTAACGACTGCAAATGCGTCACCGAAGAGGGGTTCGCCCTTGCAGCGGGCGCGGGCGCCGTGGCCCTCGATGGCTTGCGGATCAAACCACACCCTTCGCACATGACGATCCACGAAGCTACCGAAGCCGCCCTGCGCATTGGCGCGCGTCACAGCTACCTCACCCACCTCACCTTTCAGATCAACCATGCAACCTGGGAACAGGAGTTGCCGCCGGGAGTCCATCTCGCGTACGACGGTCTCCGGCTTCATCTGTGAGCTGGCCTGCTCCGAACGCCATACCGCGAGTCGCCGTAGCCGGGATCGGAATCCACTACATCGCCGGCCCCTTTTTCCAACCGCTTCAACCTAATTGTTTCATGCCAAGCTTTGCCTCTCCAAAATATGGTCTCGCGCTGCCCGGATGGGCGCCAAGGTGGATTTTGGCGGGACTGATCGCGGTTGCGTTGGCTTCGGCACACGGTGCGTTTTTCCGGGCGGAGCACGCAGGCTGGAAAATTGCGGTCCCGGCGCCTACCGATTGGTCAGCTCCGCAGAGCAAAGAAGGCGGTCTGATCCTTCAGCTGCACGAGCCCGCCAACAACCGTGGTGTTCAGGTGTACGCCTATCCACGGCTCACGCGCCTGGATGATGCCGCAAGCGTCCTCCAGCGCTTTTTGGGCGACCTCGAGCGGCGCTTCGCGGTCGAGGGTTTCGGTGACATGACTACCGGCACCTTGCAGGGCCGGCCAGCAGCGTATTCCCGAGGTCGACTGACCTTGACCGACGACGCCGGCTTGGAAATTACCACCGAGGCCCTCATCGCCACCTACCAGGCCAGGGACACCTTCTTCACCGTGTGGACAACTGTCCGGCAGCCCGCTCCGGAGCAGGAGCTGCGCGATATGATCTCGCTGATCCGCAATGTCCGAATCGAAAGGGCCGAGCTGGAGGACGCCCCTTCAACCGGCCGCGGGTCTGAAGAATGAGCGCACCGGGTTGCCGGGCCTTTCGGAGTGCGGTTCTGTCCTGTTATGGAACCTCATACCAAACCTCCTTCGTGGCGCGCGGCGCCAATCGTTATCGCTGGCGTCGGAGCAGGCCTGGGGGCAGCCTTGGCTCGCCGCTTCGCCCGCGGCGGGTGCCGGGTGGTGATGCTGGCCCGCTCGCTCGAAAACCTCGAACGCATCCGGTCCGCAGAGCCGGTGGAGATCGCGGAAAAGCTCACTCTCCATGCTTGCGACCTTGGGAACGGTGACGCGATCGGTGCGACGTTCACCCGCATTCGGGAAGCGCTTGGACCGGTCGGGGGGCTGATTTACAATGCCAGCGAAGCGGGTTTTCGCAGCCTTGCCGACACCACACCAGAGCTGTTTGAACGGGCTTGGCGCACGACGACCCTGGGAGCGCTACGATGCCTGCAGGCGTGTGTCGAGGACCTTGCAAAGTTCCCCGGAGCGCCCGTGCTGCTGACCGGGGCAACGTCTGCAGTGCGCGGGCGCAAGGGTGCGGTGGCCTTTTCCAGCGCGAAATTCGCCTTGCGCGGTTTCGCCCAAGCCTCCGCTCAGGAGCTCGGGCATCGCGGCATTCATCTTGCCCATCTGATCGTCGATGGTGTTATCGACGAAAGCGGTCTGCCTCCGAGCGACATCGGCCCGGAAGAAGATCCGCTGATGCGGCCCGACGACATCGCTGAGAGCTACTGGATGGTCGCACACCAACCCCCGAGTGCCTGGAGCCTCGAGCTAGACTTACGGCCACGAAGCGAGGGCATTTTCGAGTGATATTTGATCCGGGGCGCTGCTCTCTGGGTCGTTCCTTGCGGCGTTACTCGTCCGGGGGTGCTGGCGCGGTAACGAGCTTTTCTAACACGGCAAAGTCCAAGTCGCCCAGGCCTGCTGCTATGGCGGCAGCGTAGAGCTCTCGGGTGCGCTCGGTTAGCAGGAGGTTGAGGTTGTCCGCCGCCTGCGCCGAGGCCAAGGCGAGCCCAAGATCTTTCGCCATATGTTTGACGGAAAATTGGGGCGTGTAATCGTTGTCGCGCAGCTTGGGTTCTTTTCGCTCAGCGATGGCCGTATGGGCCCCATTCAGGCGTAAGCCAGCGAAAAAGGCATCGTGGTCGAGGCCGTAGGCCAGGGCGAGGTGGTAACCTTCGGTCAGTGCCTGCGTGATCGCAGCGATCTGCAGATTCATCGAGAGCTTCAGCGCAGCCGCCTGTGCGACCCCTTCGAGACGCAGCAAGTGCGCTCCGAGTTCGCGCAGATACGGCTCAGCCGTGTCGAGCGCGGAGGCATCCCCGCCGGCGTAAAACACCAGCTCACGGCTTTCTGCTTTCGGACTGCTACCGGTAAACGGCGCCTCGACGTAGCTTGCGCCGCGCTCCGTGACCTGCGGGGCGAAACTCTCGGCGGCGAGCGGTGAGATGGTGCTGGATTGGATGACCAGTTCGCCGGATTTCAACATGGGCGTGATCACGTCGAGGACGACCTGAACTGCAGGCGGGTCGGCCACGCAAATGTGGACCACATCTGCGCCGCTGCTGGCTTCGGCGAGGTCCTCGACAAAATACGGGGTCTGCGGCTGTGGGGTGCGATTCCAGGCCCGTACGTGATGGCCGTCAGCGGCGTAATGCCGTGCCCATATGCTGCCAATGATGCCGAGACCGGCGATGCAGATGTCACTCATGCCCTGAGTCTTGGGTTGGCGCGGTACCGGTGTCCACCGGCAAATCCCGTCGACCGTGCTGGCGGGCGACGGCGGCGGCAATCGCCTCCGGGACGTACAGCCGAAGGTGCACCCAGGAGGTCCGCCCTAGTGGGTTGCTGCC
>JBHJGW010000141.1:0-10157 GCA_050331415.1 Opitutales bacterium
ATGTGCGGCTTTTTCCTGATGCTTACCATGGCCTCGCAGATGATGAGTTTGCTGCAAGGCTAAAGCTCAGCGCGGCCGGATTGCGCCAGCCGGAGCTCGGGGCGGGAGCAAAGGGCATCTCTAACGGGTAACCTGCTCCCCGGTTTCTCAGCTTTCTTTGTCGGCGAGGACTGTAATGGCTTCCGCCCACTTGAAAAACTTGTTGGTGCCGAGGTCGCGCACGGTCTTGATGTTGAACGCCTCCGCGAGCAGTTTGGCGTCACCTTCGCTAACGCCCTGAATGGCGTCTACGGGGGCGTTGGCGATTTCCTTGAGGCTTTTGGTTTCGTAGGCTTTGTCGACAGCTTCGTTGATATTCATGAGGTGGTGTTGGGTTGTTGGTTGGGAGACATGAAAATAGCGCCGTGATTTCGAAACAGAACCGATCAGGATCCTGAATGAGGCGCTGAGGAGGTGGCCCCGGACGCCTGGTGGAGGGTGACTTGGGTGAACGGAATCGTCCAGTCGTGGGTGTTGCACGTATCCACCAGAATTCGCTGAAGGGCGAACTCGGTTTCTTCGTAGAACGCGGCGGCGTCGCCGGAGAGGTCCACTTCGGCCTCGAACTCGAGTGCCGAAGCGGCAGCCGCGGCAAACTCCACCCGAACCTTGCGGACGCATTCGGGGGGCAGGCCAGTCGGCAGGTGCTCGCGGAGGGCGGCCTCCATGATGTCGGGCACCGTTGTTGTCGCGATAGCCTGGTGGGCGTAATCGATGCCAAACCGGGTTTCCACGCGGTAGCCGTGCGAGAGGTTTCGCGGCTGCTGCGCGAGGAAGTCGGCCGTGGCGTAGCTGCACTCTGCCCCGCCCAGTTCGCGAATCGTCACCAGGGTTGGATTTTGAGCGATAACCTCGCCGGTACGTCCATCGGCCAGGGCCACCCAGTCGCTGCGGTCGCAGGGAAACAGCCGCTCCTTCTCGCCAAGTGGTCGGGAAAGATGGTCCAGAAGGAAGCGCACGGGCAGGCGCAAGCGTCCTCCGTCGAGGTGCTCATTGAGCAAAATACTTTGAAATCCGAGCGTATCAACACGCCAGGGCAAACCCTGATAGACAAGACACTCGTCTTCGCGCACCGGACCAAGGTTGAGCACTATTTTGATCGCCTCGAAATACTGCGGCAGGATTTTGACCCCTGCCCAGGCCGCGCCGAGCAGTACGATCAGCACGATGCCCAGCAGGAACACATCACCAAGGATGTTGAGGGCCACGATCACGGCGCCGACCGCTGCCAAAATACTGAGCAATTGCGCCGAGAGTGCGAGCACGCGGTTGCCCAGCCCCTGCTTCTTTGCCGGTAGGGCTCGCTGGACCGCTCCAAAAAGCATTCGGACCCCCACGTAGGCTACGACGAAGGCCAGCAGGGCCAGTAGAAGGTTACGCCCACGGTTTGAAACGAAATCACGGACGGTCGCAGTCGAACCTTCGAGAAATCCGTCCTGTTGCGCTCTCAGCTCCTGCAGGCGCAATTCGGCGGCATCGGCCTGGTTTTCGACCACAGTTTCCCGCTGCAACCAGATGTCCCGTTGGCGCTCCAGGGCTTCGCGAAGGCTGCCTTCTTCAGTTACCTCGAGCAGTTCCGAAATGCGTGCCTCGGCAGCGTCGGCAGCGGCGAACTGGGCACTGAGTTGGTCAACTTTCTCCTCGAGTTCGGCAATCTGCCGACCCTCCGCCGTTGAAGCCTCAATCTCTGCCAGCACCGGCTGCAAGATTTCTCCGAGCTTTTCCTCCCACGAAAAGGGGGGTTCCGGGGCTTCGACAAAAAGGTCGAGGTCGACGCCGGAGACCGCCCGTTCAAATTCGCGTTGCAGCTGTGCCAGTTCTTGGGCGCTCCGCTGCAATTGCTGTGAGATTTGTGCCCGCGCGGTATCGTTGGTCGCCTCCTCCAGACGGGTTTCGAGTTTGGTGACCTCCTCACGCTTGGCTTCCACGGAGGCATGGAGTGCGGCGATAATCTGGCTGCTCGTGTTGTCGGCGGCGGGTGCTTCCGGGGCAACGACAGGAGCCTCGGATAGCGCCGCATCGTCGGTTTCAGAAGATTGGGCGAAAGCGCCTCCCGAAAGGGCAATCGCAAGTATCGCGACAATCGGAAACCGAAGACAAAAACGCACCATGACGATCGAAGTTGGGGGTGCGGCCTCTTCCCCGCAATGCAAAAAGCCATGAGTTCGCCTCGCTCAGCCCTGCAGGAAAAGCCGACGAGGGGACCATTACGGGCGAAACAGACAGAAGCGTGTCATGCGCAATGGAAGTTGAGTTACGGGGCGTTCCCTTCGGAAGCGGAGGGCGGAGTGGCGTCCACTTCGGCCGACTCGGCGACGAAATGGCTGGCCTCAGCTTCGCGAAAGGTAGGCTCAGGCCGTGCGGGTGCATCCGCCGGGGCGTAGGGATCCGCAGGTTCGGCCTTGATGGTTGCCCGCGGTTGGTGTCGACGGTGGGGCTCCGGTCGTGGAATCGCCTGCAACAGCGCTCGCGTGTAGCTGTGTAAGGGGTTCATCATGACCGCCTCGGCAGGTCCGTATTCCACCAGCTGACCGGCGTTCATGACAGCGATGCGGTCGGCAAGGTATTGCACGACGCTTAAGTCGTGGGAGACGAACAGCATCGTCAGCTCGCGCTCGCGCCGAATGTCATTCAGCAGATTGAGGATCTGCGCCTGCACAGAAACATCGAGTGCCGAAACCGGCTCATCGGCGATCAACAACTCTGGTTCGGTGGCAAGGGCGCGTGCGATTGCGATGCGCTGCCGCTGGCCGCCGGAAAATTCGTGCGGATAGCGTCGCAGGTAACGGCGCGCCAGACCGACCTGTTCGAGCAGGTCACCCACGGCGCGCTGCAACTCCGTCCCGCGCCGTTTGGGGTAACGGCGGCGCATCGCTTCGCCCAGGGTGTCCTGGACTGTGAGCCGCGGGTTCAGTGATCCGTAGGGGTCCTGAAAAACAATCTGCCACGCCGGACGCAGCCGACGCAGCTCGCCGCCGCTGAGCCCGGTCAGCTCCTGGCCATTCCAGAGAATGCTGCCACTGGTGACGGGTGCGAGGCGCAGAATCGCCCGTGAGAGCGTTGTCTTGCCACAACCGGACTCGCCAACGAGTCCGAGGACCTCGCCTTTGCGCAATTCCAGCGATACACCGTCGACCGCCCGGATCGTGCCACCACGTCCGCCCGTCACGGGAAACCAGGTACGAACATTCTGTAGCCGAAGGACGGTGACGGTTACGTTGGCGGGGCGCTGAGGGCTCTGGTGGTTCATGATCTCTCGGTGGGGCGACCGTTCAGGTGAGGGCGAATTCAGTGGCACTTGTCAGTACCCGGAGGCGAGGGCCTTCTTGGCCAGGGGCTCGCGGGGCATGCTTTAAAAGCTCACAATGAGTCCCTCAGTTTCGAAATCGAGTTCCTCAAACGGGAAGTTGCACGTCGCTTTCTCGCGACCAGTGCGTGGCGGTGTGTTGGACGAGGGGCGGGCGTTCCTCGGACCATCGGTTGCCGTGGGTGACGCCCGGCCGCAGGGCGAGCGGATCGCCCGGAATGGCGTGGCTCAGGTCGGGTGGGCCGCCTTCGAGGGCGAAGAGCGGCTCGCCGCGCACGCCCGAGCTCGGCAGCGCCCTGAGCAGCGCGCGGGTGTACGGGTGGCGCGGGTCGTCGAAAACCTCAGATGTTGTGCCGGTCTCCATGACCATCCCGGCATACATCACCACCAGGCGGTCACAGCGCTCGGCGACGACTGCGAGATCGTGGGTAATGAGGATCACGCCGAGGCCAGCGTCGCGGCGGCGGGCTTCGATGAGGTCGAGAATTTGGGCCTGCACGGTTACGTCGAGCGCCGTGGTGGGTTCATCGGCTACCAGCAGTTTCGGCTTCAACATCAGAGCCATGGCGATCATGACGCGTTGGCGCTGCCCGCCCGAGAGCTCATGCGGGTAGCTTTCGAGGCGTTTGCGCGGGGAGGGCAGGCCCACCTGAACAAGGGCCTCCTCCGCCATTTCCAGAGACGCCCGCTTGCCCACACGATCGTGCACCTGCAGCGGCTCGATCAACTGCGTGCCGATGCGCAGGTAAGGGTTGAGCGAGGTCATCGGATCCTGAAAAATCATGGCGATGTCCTTGCCTCGAATGTCTCGCAGCTTCGTCTCGCTCGTGTTGACGAGGTCGACGTCGCGGGGTGCGAAATACGCGCTCCCGCGCTCAATGCGGCCCGGCGGAGACGGGATAAGGCCCAGCAGGGCGTAGCACGACACCGACTTGCCGCATCCGGATTCGCCCACGATCCCCAGCACCTCACCGGGAGCGACCTCGAACGAAACCCCGTCGACAGCGCGCACGACACCTTGTCGGGTATGGAAGTGCACAGCGAGATCTTCGACGCGAAGCAAGTCTGACATGGTCAACAGTTAGCCAGAAAATTCTCCGAAGGGAAAGCCCTGACGCGGTTTTTCAAAGTAGGAGCAACTTGGGCCGCTCCTGCGCTTGCGCTGATTCGTTCGTAAGGTGCGTTTTCGACACAGGACGGGGTTGCGCTGCAGGAGCCCGTATCGAGCTTCAGAGCCACGCTCGAGGGCGGAGGAAGGCCGAGAGAGCTGCCTCGGGCGAACCGGGTTCTGGCGCGTATTGGTAGTGCCAGGAGACGTCCGGTGGCAGGCTCACGAGGATGCTCTCGGTGCGGCCTTTGCTCTGCAGGCCGAATAGGGTCCCGCGGTCGTAGAGGAGGTTGAACTCGACATAGCGCCCTCGCCGGTACTTTTGCCAGGATCGCTCGCGTTCGGCGTAGGGCAGTGAAGCGCGGCGACTCGCGATAGCAGCGTAGGCGGGCCAGAAAGCTTCGCCGACGGCGCGGGTCATGGCATAGCTGTCAGAGAAGCCGAGTTCGTCGAAATCGTCGAAAAACAACCCGCCGACGCCCCGGGTTTCATCGCGGTGGGGCAGGTAAAAATAGTCATCACAGGTTTGCTTGAAGCGCGGGTAGAGCTCGGAGCCAAAAGGCTCCAGAGCCGCTTGCGCGGCGGAGTGCCAGCCAACGGCGTCCGCTTCGAAGGGGTAGTACGGCGTCAGGTCGAAACCGCCGCCGAACCACCACGCGGCTTCACCACCGGCCTCGGCAGGCACCGTCGTGAAAAAGCGGACGTTGAGGTGGGTCGTTGGCACGTAGGGGTTGCGCGGGTGGACAATTACGGAGACGCCCATCGCTTCGAAGGCGCTTCCGGCCAGTTCGGGCTTACGCGCGCTGGCTGAAGGCGGCAGTTGATCGCCGCGCACATGGGAAAAATTTACGCCAGCCTTTTCCCAAAGCTCGCCGCCAAAGAGGGCCAGCGTGCGGCCATCGCCGCCGCAGTTCGGGCGCTCCCAAGTATCCTCGGCCAGTGTAAAGGAGTCGTCGAAAGCCCGCAGGCCGGCAAGGATGGACGCCTGCAAGCTGGAGAGCCAGCTGCGGATGCTCTCGGAGTCAGCGGATGAAGCCATCCAAGGACGCTGGCAAGCTCAACGTCGCGATGCAAGGTTGGGGACCGCATCGTCCATAGCTCTGAGCGGAAACCGCCCCCTTGCTCCGCTGCGCAGTGCGCAAAAGCGGCTCGACTGGGCTTGCCTCGGGTCACGGCGGCGTCAGACTCGGGTACTTATGGCAATCTCGAACAAGCCGCAGCTTTTGAGCTTCCTGACCTGTGACAATGTGCATGTGGACCCCGGCACACGAAAACACACCTTGCTGGGTCTGTTCTCGGGCCTGCAGGCGATGCAGTTTCCGATGAAGCACCCGAATATGTTCGTGTTCATCAGCTTGACTGAGCTGGGCGAAGGCGAGCACAAGCAACGGTTGTCCCTGGCGCTGCCTGGCCAAGAGCCTCTCGTGGAGCGAGAGCAGGCGTTCAAGGTCAACAGCCCGTTACAGCGCGTGCAGTTGATCAACCAGCTGCAGAACGTGGAGTTCCCGCACAGCGGGGACTATGATTTTATGCTGGAAATTGACGACGAACCGGTGCTGGTGCTCACCTTTCCAGTGCGTGAGGTTCAGCTTCCGCCGGGGATGAAAACACCGCAAAAAGGCTGAGCCGAGCCAAGATCGGGCTTTATGACAAAACTATCAGGACCTTTGGCCCGTTCACTATAATTCGGAGTGAACGGAGGTTCTTTGGGCTGACGCGCTTTGCGCTGAGCGCCGTTCGCGAAGAGGAGGGCCGAGCGATCGCCCTCGCTGCCTTGCTCTGCAGCCAAGATCATCTCGATCAATTTACCGACCTTTCCGGCAAGATGGTATAAGTCTGACGGCGTCGTTGCTGTCTTGCTTAGCCTCGAAAATCGCTTCGCCAAGTCACCGGCCATTTCGTAACCGGTTCCTGGCGGGTGCCCACAAAAAATCCGCCAGCCCGGGTAGGCTTCGGCGGATTGGTGGAGCGTTTGCGGGGGCACTCAGTTGTTTCCGATAGCGGCCTTAGCCTGGTCCACGATCTTGCGGAATGCCGCATCGTCGTGAATAGCCAACTCGCTGAGTTGCTTGCGGTCGAGGCCGATGTTTGCGCGCTTGAGGCCGTTCATGAAACGGCTGTACGTGATCCCATGAGGGCGCACGGCCGCGTTGAGGCGGGCGATCCACAGTTTGCGGAATTCGCGCTTCTTTACGCGGCGGTCGCGGTAGGCGTACTTTTCGGCTCGGTCGACGGCGTCTTTCGCGTACCGGTACAGGCGGCTCTTGTTGCCAAAATATCCTTTGGCTTTGTGCAGCACACGTTTACGGCGTGCGCGCGTGGCGGGAGCGTTGGTGGCTCTAGGCATGTTGGTATTTTTGGTTAGGTGCGCCGGGCGGTCGCCTGATTGAATTCACCGCCGCGGCAGCGGGTTGTAAAAAGTCGTCTGGTTGCTGGCCTCACAGTTCCTCGCTTTTGGTCTGCAGTCAGCCCGGTCGCATATCGCGGGCACGAAAAAGCTGGCTACAGAGAAAAGGCTTGGGACTGAACGGCTTTCTCAGCGCAGCCCGTGCGGGAGGGCGCGCTTGAGCTGTGGCGTATGGCTGGCCGGAACGACTTGGTCCTGGCCGGTTTTGCGCTTTTGCTTAACGCTCTTGTGGCGCAGCAGGTGTCGGCGGTTTGCGCTGCGGCGGATCAGTTTGCCGGAGGCGCTCTCCTTGAAACGCTTGGCAACGGCTTTGCGGGTCTTTTGGGCCATGGCTTGTGAATGAAAAAAGGTTTGGGGGGGGCTACTTCGCGACGCTGTCGATAAAGATGCGGTCGACCGAGCGGTCGAGACGGTATTTTCCCTTAATCGCAGCTGGCAGGGTCGGTTCGCCGCTAAGGTCGTACTGAAGGTAAATGCCAGCGGGCATGTGACGGTCCGTGACGCGGGCCAACGGGCGCGTTCCGATGACCTTAGTTTCGTTGATGGTCGCCCCGAGGCCGGTGAGGGTCTCACCGATCTTGCTGGCGGCTTCTTCGAGCTCCACGGAGACTTCGCGGGGGTCGAGAATGAAGTTCACGCGGTAGTGGCGCTGGTCGGTCGCGGTAGGCATGGAAAAGAAGATATCTGGGTTTAAAAAAGCTTAGGGCGCCGGATCCTGGTCGGAAACGGTCGGTTTGGGATCGGAGGTTTCGGTATCGGCTAGCTTCACCGAGGCTGTTTCTGGCTCCGGCTTGGGTTTTGGCGTTTTCTGGTTATGGCGGTTCATTGCCGTCTCTGGGCCAAAGCGGAGAAGCGTGTCGAGCGCGGCACGCCATTTTGGCATGGCCTCGGCCAGGACCAGTTGCTCCTCGGCCGTAAAGCGTCCAAGCACCCAGTCCTTGAGATCAATGCGACGGTCTGGGCGGTTGCCGATGCCGAGGCGGACGCGGACAAAGTCACTGCCGCAGTGCTCAAGCACGCTCGTAACGCCGTTGTGGCCACCGGCAGATCCTTTCAAAGCGATCTTCAGCCCCCCGAGGGGCAGCTGCAGCTCGTCGTAAAGGACTGCTACTTCGTGAAAGGGGATTTTAAAATAGCGTGCCAAGGAGCTCACCGCGCGGCCACTGTCGTTCATGTACGTAAGGGGCTTCGCGAGCCACACCGCGCGTCCGGCATAGGCAATCTTGGCTACGTCTGCATTGTGCTCGCGAGCCTTTTTCCAGGGAGGGCGCAGCGGATCCGACCAAGCGTCGATCAGTTGCCAAGCGACGTTGTGGCGCGTCTCCGTGTAGTCGCGGCCGGGATTGCCAAGCGCGGCGACGAGGGAGACTGGCATAACCAGAAAACTGTAAAAGAACGGAAACCTGCCGACGGACCGGCAGGTGAAAGGTTATTTCGTGACGACAAAGACCACGATGTCCGGGCGGCCCTTGAACACACAGCCTTCCGGGGGGGTGATTTTGCCGATCTGCAGGCCTTCGCCGCGGTGAAGCTCCGTTACGTCGACCTCGATCCGCTCCGGAAGGTCTTTGGGCATGCACTCGACTTCCAGGGTCCGGACCATCCGGTTGAGCGTTCCTTTTTCCGTCCGAACACCGACGGCCTCGCCGACGGGCTCGACTGGTACCAGGGCGCGGATCTTGCGGTCCTCGGTCACCGTCATCAGGTCGACGTGCAGGAATTTGTCAGTGATTGGGTGGCGCTGTGCTTCCTGAATAATAGCCTGGCAGCTGTCGCCGTTTTCCTGTACCTGAATCACCTTGGCGCGGTTGCCAATGGCGCGCTTGAGGTTGAGGAAATCGCGCTCCGCCACCGAGACATGCGTGGCCGAGCGATGCTTGCCGTAAATCACCGCCGGGATACGGCCTTGCGCACGGAGGCGGCGGGCCGGGCCTCGGCCATCTTCAGTGCGCGGTTGGACGGGTAAAGTGAGGTCGCTCATGGGACAAATCTTCCGAAACGCAAGAAAACAGCAGTTCAAATTCTGCTTGGCAAGGCAAAAAAGCGAGGAAGCGGAAATTTACGGCCTCGGTCATTTCGAACCAGTTGACAGAGGCGCCGGGGGCAGGGTGCAGGGCTTATTTTTCCATCGACTGCCCAGTGTACCCTTGTTTGGCTCTCGCTCCTGAGCGATCATGGTCGAGAAAATCTTGGTACTGGATGACGAGGAGAATTACGCGGAATTGCTCCAGGGCGTCCTGGAAGAGCATTATTTCGTGACCGATGTCGCGTACGACCCGACCGAAGCATTGCGGGAAATCGAGAAGCACGGCTACAAGCTCGTGATTGCCGATTACCGGATGCCCACGATGGACGGTGCTGAGTTTCTGTTAAAGACACGGGCGGTCGATCCCGATCTGCCGGTCATCCTCGTCTCGGGGCTGATGAATACCCCTGAGCTGCTCAAGGTCGCCAATCTCGGGGTAACGCTGGTTTTCGAAAAGCCAGTCGATGTGGGGACTTTCCTCGAAGCGGTCCGGCGATTTGTCACGCCGCTGTCAGCCAGCGACTTTTACCGGTTTCGACGCGGGCGCGCGGGTAACACCGGCGGCAATGCACAATCCGCAGGAGATGGCTCTCCTGCGGCAACGGCTGCGGCCTTCCCTCAACCGCTCAAGCACGTCTGCGCGATTTCGGAGCCGACCGTCGGGTTTCTCAACAGCTTCTGGCACGCCCTTTCGGAGCAGACCCACACTTTCGTCCAGACGCCGCCGGGCAGCGAGATCGAGCTGATCTTGCGCGAAGCGGTCCGGTGGCAGCACCGCGAAGACCGGCCACTGAACTTTCTCTTCGCGCACCGTCCGCCTCCCCAGATCCCGGACTGGCTGACAGAGTTGCCAGGCTCGACGACCTTCGGGCACGCGGTGGGGGTCGTCGGTTATCAGCTGGCGACCCTCGAGCAGCAGGAGGCACTCGTCGATTGTATGCGCGATGCTCCGGAAGAGGTTTCATTCGTGCATTTTCTCGACGGCAATTTCCTCGAACTTTCCAGCAACCGGATTCACCCTGAGCTGCTCGACCTTATCCGGGAAAACCTCTCGGTGTTTCCGCCGCTGTCTCGGCGGCTGAGCGATCTTGTCGGCTACGTGCAGCGCTACTTGCCGCTGCTGGCCCGAAAAGAGGGCAAGCCGAAGTGCCAGAAGATCGCCGAAGACGCGTACGAAATGCTCCTGTGCTACGTCAGGCCGCAGAATTTAGCTGATCGGGTTCACCTATTGAGAACGGCGGTGCAGTTAGCCGAAGGCGAAACTCTCACT
>JBHJGW010000142.1:0-8210 GCA_050331415.1 Opitutales bacterium
GGTTTCGATTCCCTTGGCCTCCTCGACGGTGATGGTGCCGTCCTTGCCGACCTTGTCCATCGCGCGGGCGATGATGTCACCGATCTCGTTGTCCCAGTTAGCGGAAACGGTCGCGACTTGCTTGACCTCCTCGGCGTTGGAAACGTCCTTCGAATTCTTCGCAAGCTCAGCGACAGCGGCTTCCACCGCCTTGTCGATACCGCGCTTGAGGAAGATCGGGTTGGCACCCGCCGCAACGTTCTTGAGGCCTTCGCGGTACACGCTGTGGGCCAGAACCGTGGCGGTGGTGGTACCGTCGCCCGCGCTGTCGCTGGTCTTCGACGCGACTTCGCGGACCATCTGGGCACCCATGTTTTCGTACGGGTCGCTCAGTTCGATCTCCTTGGCTACAGTAACGCCGTCCTTGGTCACGGTCGGCGATCCGAACTTTTTGTCGATCAGGACATTGCGGCCCTTGGGGCCGAGCGTGACGGCCACCGCGCGGGCCAGCTTTTCAACGCCGGAAAGAACCTTCTTCCGTGCGTTTTCTTCAAACAACATTTGCTTAGGCATAGCTTGGCTTCTGTTAAGTTTTTTTGGTTATGAGTTAGAGCGTTGACGCCGTGCGTTACTGAACGATCGCGAGGATGTCATCTTCGCGCATCAGCGTGTAGCTTTCGTCGTCGTACTTGACCTCGGTGCCGCCGTACTTGGAAACGATGACGCGGTCACCGATCTTTACGTTGAAGGGCTGGAGTTCGCCCTTGTCGTTCTTGGCGCCAGTGCCAAGGGCCACCACTTCGGCCTCCTGCGGCTTTTCCTTCGCGGAGTCCGGGATGATGATCCCGCCCTTGACCTGTTCGTCCACGTCGACCGCCTTCACGAGAACGCGATCACCGAGGGGTTTGATATTGGGTTGTGTTGCTACTGCCATTTTCTGATTATGGTGAGAAGTTGAGGGTGAAAAAAGGTCACTTTGTCCAAAGTCGTCTCGCCTCTCTTCAGGCAACTTGATGTTTTGCCATTAAAATCGATTGAGGTGAGACGACGTGAGCTCCTGCGGAACGGCTACTTCTTGTCGTCGTCGACGACTTCGAAGTCGGCATCGACGGTGTCGCCCTGAGTCGTCTTAGTCGAACCTCCGGAGGTTGGCGTTTCGCCAGCCCGGGTGCTCGCGCCCATATCTTCCGGGTTGACGCCAGCGGCGCTGGCCGCGGCCTGCTGTTCTTCTGGAGACATGTTCTTGTAAATATCCTCAGCGGCGGCGGAGAAGGTCTCGTTGAGCTTGTCGAGAGCGCTCTGCAGCTCGTCCTTCTTGGCGTCCTGGTTTTCCAGAACCTTTTTGGCTTCGGCGATGGCGCTTTCGATGTTGGCCTTCTTGTCGTCCGGGATTTTGTCGCCAGTGTCCTTGAGGCTCTTTTCGCACTGAAAGACCATGCCGTCGAGCTGGTTGCGCGTCTCCACGGCTTCCTTGCGCTGCTTATCCTCGTCGGCGAATTTCTCCGCCTCGGCTACGCGAGCGTTGATTTCGTCTTCGCTCAAACCGCTGGCCCCGGTGATTGTAATCTTGTTTTCCTTGCCGGTGCCTTTGTCCTTGGCGCTGACGTGGAGGATGCCGTTGCTGTCGATGTCGAAGGTGACTTCGATTTGCGGTACACCGCGGGGAGCGGGCGGAATGTCGTCGAGGCGGAAAACGCCGAGCTGCTTATTGTCCTTTGCCATCGGGCGCTCGCCCTGCAGGACTTTGACATCAACGGCGGTTTGGTTGTCCGCGAAGGTGGAGAAGGTCTGGGCCTTCTTGGTCGGGATCGTGGTGTTGCGTTCGATCATCGCCGTGGCCACGCCGCCGGCCGTTTCAATCGCAAGCGACAGCGGCGTTACGTCGAGGAGTACCACGTCGTGCACGTCCCCCTGAAGCACGCCACCTTGGATGGCCGCGCCAATTGCGACGACTTCGTCCGGGTTAACGCCCTTGTGGGGGTCTTTGCCCGCGAGATTCTTCGCGATTTCCACAATCTTCGGCATGCGGGTCATGCCTCCGACCAACACGAGTTCGTCGATCTCGCTGGCGGAAAGCTCCGCATCCTTCAGGCAGGCTTCCACCGGGCCGACGGTGCGCTGGGCAAGGTCGTCGGTCAACTGCTCGAGCTTGGAACGGCTCAGCGTGGCATTGAGGTGCTTGGGGCCGGTGGCGTCCGCTGTGATAAAGGGCAGGTTGACGTCTGTACTCTGAGCACTCGAAAGGGCGATCTTCGCTTTCTCGGCTTCTTCCTTCAGGCGCTGCTTGGCCATCGGATCGGCGAGCAGGTCGATCTGGGTACCGTTCTGGCTCTGGAACTCCTTGTTCAGGTGCTTGATGATGGCTTCGTCCCAGTTGTCACCGCCGAGGTGGGTGTCGCCATTGGTGGCCAGCACCTCAAAGACGCTGTCACCAATTTCCAGCACGGAAATATCGAAGGTGCCTCCTCCGAGGTCGTACACGGCGATCTTCTCGTCGCTCTTCTTGTCGAGACCATAGGCGAGCGATGCGGCGGTCGGCTCGTTAATCACGCGCTTAACCTCGAGTCCGGCAATGCGGCCCGCGTCTTTGGTCGCCTGGCGCTGCGAATTGTTAAAATAGGCCGGCACCGTAACGATCGCTTCCTTAATCTCGGAACCGAGATAGGCTTCCGCGTCGCTTTTCAACTTCTGGAGGACCATTGCGGAAATCTCTTCCGGCGCGAACTGCTTGGTTTCGCCGCCGATTTCCGCTTCGATCCAGGCGTCTGCGTTTTTGCCCTCCACAGTCTTGTAGGGCAACTGCTTCGCCTCTTCGGTGACCTCCGAAAACTTGCGCCCAATCAGGCGCTTAGCAGAAAAGATCGTGTTTTGCGGATTGGTGATCGCCTGGCGCTTGGCGGCCTGGCCGACAAGCCGTTCGCCGCCCTTTGTGAAGGCCACAACCGAAGGCGTCGTGCGGGCGCCTTCGCTGTTGGGGATGACGACCGCTTCGCCGCCCTCCATCACCGCCATGCAGGAATTGGTGGTACCGAGGTCAATGCCGAGAATTTTTCCCATGCCCTCCTGGTTGCAGGGGAAGTGCCGCCCTCTGATCTTTCAGGCGAAAGCATCTGATGGTAAGGGGTTTGCGAAATTATCGGAGTTTTTGAGCCTTCGCCTGCCTTCGTCCCGAAGGGCTCCGGCGTGCCGCTTTGGCACAGTTTTCCCGCCGGTGTCACAGCGCTCGTGAGTCACGCAGGCGCGCCTGACTCATCGAATTCCGGCAATCGCCTCGACCTCACCTCGTTGGGGCACCGAGGGTTGCGCGCTTGGGCGCGAGGCGGCCAGGGCGCCAGCGGCGTTGGCCAGGCATACCGCTTCGCGGAGTTCCCTGCCTTCGGCCATCGCAACGGTCAGGTAGCCGCAAAAGGTATCGCCCGCCCCAACGGTGTCCACGGCAGTGACGGATGGTGGCGGCAGCAGAAAGCCGCCGGTGGCATCGCAGGCGTAAGCGCCGTGCCCGCCCAATGTGATCACGACAATCTCCGGACCGCGCCTGCGAAGCTCGATGGCGGCTTCGGCCAGCTCGGCCTCGGATGCCACATCGACCGCAGCTCCCAGCAGGGCGCCGGCTTCGGACTCGTTCACGACAAGCGCCGCGACCCCGCGCGAGAGGTCGAGCGGTGCGTCCACGATGGGCGCGAAATTCAGCAGCAGCGGTTTGCCGTGGCGCTCAGCAGCTTCGATCAGCGCGCGTGTGGTTTCCACCGGGATCTCCATTTGTGCGATGAGCCAGTCGCTGTTGGCGAGGGTTTCATCGAGCGCGGCTAGCGTCTCCGGGCTCAAGCCTCCATTGGCGCCAGCAGCTACGGTGATCGAATTCTCTCCCGCCGGATCCGTCACGATCAAGGCGGCGCCGGTCGCCACCTCCGTTTCGCGGCGGATCAAAGAGGTATCGATGCCGTCGCTGGCAAAGTTTTCCAGCATCATCGGCGCGTAGGGATCGTCTCCCAACGCGGTGAAAAAGGTGACGGCTGCGCCAGCTCGCGCGGCGGCGACGGCTTGATTGGCGCCTTTGCCCCCGAAAACCTGACTGAACTCGGCCCCACCCACCGTTTCCCCGGGGCTGGGCAAACGTGGCGCGCGCATCACAAAGTCGACATTGGAACTGCCGATAACGGTAATTTTCGGTGGCATACGGAGGCGTGGGTTTTCGAAGGCGAGTTTTGCGCTTTTACTCTGGACCGTTCGAATTTCGAGGCTCAGCCCTCAAGGAATCAGGTCTCGCACAATTCGGCGAGACCGTGTGCGAACTCGGTGCTGACGTAGTCGGGGGTCTCTTCAAAGGCGCTGAAGCGGTCTTCTTTGATCTGGTATTCGATGGACCGGCAAAGTTCGGCCAGTCGGGAAAGGCCCACATTGGCGGCACTGCCGGCGATGAAATGCACCACCGCGCGCAGGCCTTCCGCGTTATGCGCTTCCGCCTGCTGGCGCACGAGCTCCAGTCGCGGTTCGCACTCCTCGCGGAAGGTTTCGATGAGATCTTCCAGCAAGCCCTCACCAGCTTCTTTCAGCATCTCCACCTGGTCGGCATCGAGAATCGGATACTCGGGCGGGATTTCGAAAGTTTCTATCAGGACTTCGCGGTAACTCGGCATGGTTGCGGGTTGGCAGCGGTCGGTTCGCGGGAATTTGCTGGGGTAAAGCGCTGACGCGCTACTGATCCGCCAGTAGCTCGCGGATGCGGGCGATGAGCACGGTGGGCGAAAACGGCTTGGTAAAGACTTCGTCGGCGCCCGCGTCGAGCAGTTCCTGGCGGGTCGAGCCCTTTCCCTGACCCGTAACCACGATGATCGGCAGGGCTTGGAGGTCGTCATCACCGCGAAAGTCCTGGATCAGCTCGAGCCCGGAGCGACCGGGCAGCATGTAGTCGAAAATCGCGAGGTGCGGAGAGGTTGCGCGGGCCTGGGGGACCACGGCGCTGCCTTCGCGGCACAGCACGAGCTCGAATCCACTGCGCTTGAGGTTGAACTCGAACAGCTTGACCATCACAGGGTCGTCATCGGCGATTAGGATTTTGCTCATGGTCAGCGGCGTTTCCAGTAGAGGATAGTACGGTCGTCCCCGGCTTCGAGTCCTTCGGAGCTTTCGGCGTCGATTTTCGCACAGAGGGCGTCCCAGAGGTCCAGCGGATCCTGTTCGCGATTCTTTAGAAAAAAATCAATAAAGGCGTCCCATCCCCAGATATCACCCCCGCGTTCCCATTCGTACAAGCCGTCGGTGACCATTAGCAGGCTTTCGCCGGGTTTCAGGGGATGGTCTTCCACGGTGTAGCTTGACTCGGCAAACAGCCCCAGGGGCGGACCGGAGGGGTCGACCTGGTCGCAAGACCCGTCGGTGCGGCCGATTACCACCGGGCAGTGGCCGGCATTCAGCACCTCCACCTTGGACAGGTCCGCGCAAACGCGCGCAATGGCACAGGTCGCGAACATCGTCAGTTCGCCCATCTGCTGGATCAGTACCCGGTTGAGTTTGTCGGCAAGTTCGGGCAGCGACGTGGTGAAATCGACGCTCAGATTGAAAGCGGTCCTGAAGATGGCTGCGAGAAACGCCGCCGAAACGCCTTTTCCCATCACGTCGATGCAGACCAGGTAGAGATCCCCATCGTCGCTCAAAGCGGCTTCGATGTGGTCACCGGCGACTTCGCGGGCGCCTTCGCGGCGCGCGAACAGGCTCCATTCGTCTTCACCCCGCAGGCGTGGCAGGGGCAGAAGATTATTCTGCATCTCCGAGGCAATCTCAAGCTCACGCAGCGCGCGCGCCTCGCGGCTGCGGGCCAGGGTGTTGTTGGCGCTGACCACCGCGATCCCAATCAGATCCGCGAAGGTACGGATCGTGTTGAGTTCGCCAGCGTTAAAATATGGGGTGTTGTGCTTGCGCGCAACCGTCAGTACGCCCTGCAGGACGGCGCCTGCTTGCACGGCTGTACAGATGCCGCAGGCGTACGGCGCGAGCAGCGGATCGTCGGCGACCTCCTCGGGGCTCTCCCAAACGAATTCATTGGCCTTGGTCGTAACCCCGCGCTGCCGTTGGCTCAACGGTTCCTTGGAAACCAGAGGAGCGGCGTTGAGGTCTGCCGCGAGGGCGGGCTGAAAATCGGCTGTGAAAGCGATCTGGAGAAAGTCGTGTCGCGCGACGGTCGAAAGGTCTTCGAAGGCCCGTGCCATGAAGCGGGAGACGTTTTCCGCGTTCACGAGCCCCTCTCCCAGGCGATAGAACGCGGCGAGGCTTTCGTAAGAGGTGGACAGTTCGTCGAGGGCCTGGTCCAGCACCGTATCCGCCGCGCTGGCCCCCTCGATTCCGGGGTGGCGCCGGGCAAGCCGCGTGCGGTACCCCTTCGTCCCCCGCCAGTGCTCCCTGCGGTCGGTAAACTGCTCGATCAAAAACAGCCCTCGTCCGCCCGTGGCGAGCGGATCTTCGGGAAGCTCGGGCGAGTCGAGTTTTTCCTCGGGGGGGCCGGTGCCTTCGTCAGCGACCTCCAGCACGATTTCCTCGCCCGCCAGCTGCCACGTTACCTCAACGGTTTTAGAGGGCTCACTCTGGTTGCCGTGTTTGATCGCGTTGACGAGGACTTCGCTGAAGACCAGCTGCCAGGTTTCCACCTCGGCGGCAGGCACGCCGGCTTCGTAAAGGAACGCACTGAAGGCCTCGCGGAGGCCATTGAGCACGGAAACGTCCGAAGGGGCGGTGTAGCGCTGGCCAGAAAAGTTCGAGAGGCAAGTTTCCACGGCTTGAAAGACGTGAAACTAGCAGCTATCAAGAAAAAGACAAATCCAGAAAACAGGGGGTTCCCCCCAACCGTTCACCAGAGTCTATGAGTCGCTTTATCTTTTCCCATCAATCACCTGAGCACCTCGCCATCACGGTCTCGGATGCCAAATTCGATGCCGCGAGTGCAGCCGCTTTCAAGGAGGAGCTTGACGCAAACTGGAAACCGGAAATCCGACGGGTGACCATCGATTTCTCCGAGGTCCAGTTCATCGACTCTTCGGGCGTCGGTGCGCTCTTGAGCGTACAGAAGCGGATGCCTGCGGGCAGCGAGCCGGTTACGATTCAAGGTGCCAAACCTAACGTGGTCAGTGTGATCGAACTGCTCCGGCTGCACCGCGTCTTCACGATCAAGCCGTGAACAAAAAACGGGTGCCGCCTGCAGGCGGCACCGGTGAATGAACCCCGCAGGAGGGGGAAAATTAGCGATCGCCATGAGCAACCGCCAAGGTGGCTGCAGGTCGATTAGCGAAGTGCGAAACCTTACCAGGCCTCTAGAAGAAGCGCATGGTCTTGGACGCGATCTCCTCGCTCTGCTCGTGAGCGCATGGGGCGTTAGTCGGCACCGCGGTCGCTTCGCCATTAGGCTCAACCAGGCTGTTGCCCAGCATGTAATTCTCTACCTCTTCGCCGGAAACATCGGCAAGCATGACGCCATCAATCTCCACGCAGGGAGACAGCGTTTGGCCCGACAACTCCACCATTTGGGCGTAATTTGCAGGTTCGTTGATGATGTCGATGTCGTCGAAAGCGAGATCGTATTTTTGGAAGATGGCACGAACGCCATTGCTCCAGCCACAGTGCGGTTTCAGCCAAGCTCGGATTTTCATAAGGAGGGGACGCTTAGGTCGAAGTCGTTTCAGGAGAGAATAACTCGTTTATAATACCACCCATAAGAGGGATTGCAAAGGCTACGCCGACAAACTTTTCGCGTGACGGGCGTTTTTTGCGTGAAAGCCGCAAGCAGTTGCCGCTGAATGGGCGGGATGTCAACTGCGACTGAACATTCTCAGGCGAATCCACGGGTCGGCGTGGTCATGGGCAGCCAGTCCGACTGGGAGACGATGCGCTCGGCCGCCGAGCTGCTGACGGTACTCGAGGTGCCGCACGAGGTCGAGATCGTGAGTGCCCACCGCACCCCGCAGAAGCTCGCCACGTACGCCGCGGAAGCCGTGGGTCGCGGCCTTCGTGTAATCATCGCGGGGGCCGGGGGAGCAGCCCACCTGCCGGGAATGCTGGCGGCGCAAACCTGGTTGCCCGTGCTTGGGGTGCCCGTGCAGAGCCGGGCTCTGAACGGTCTGGATTCCCTGCTTTCGATTGTGCAAATGCCCACGGGCATTCCCGTTCCCACCCTGGCGATCGGCCGCGCCGGGGCCAGCAATGCGGCCCTCACCGCGGCCGCGATCCTCGCCCTTGGCGACCCC
>JBHJGW010000143.1:0-2745 GCA_050331415.1 Opitutales bacterium
AACACCCCCTTTCAGCAGCGCGACTTCGCCGACCTTGCCGCGTGGCAGGGCGAACGCGAGGCTGCTGCGCGGGCTGCCGGGCAGCCGTTGGCCGAGGGCACCCTGGCGCTCAGCGGCGTTAGTTGCGTAGGTTGCGTGTGGTTGGTCGAGAAGGTCTTCGAGGAGCAGGCGGGCGCGGTCGAAATCGTCGTCACGGTGCAGCGCGGCGAGGCCAAACTGCGCTGGCGGCCGGGCTTGTTCTCCATTGAGGATACAGCCGGGCGGCTCCAGCAGTTTGGCTACCTGCTCGGGCGCGCCGTCGAGGGGCAGGCCGGGCGGCGTCATGACGAAGCTAGCACACTCGCGCGCAAGCTCGGGCTCTGCGGCCTCTTCGCGCTCAACGCGATGCTCTTCAGCCTGCCGCGCTACCTCGGCATGGAGGAGGGCGCGCCGCTCGCGGGCCTCTTCGAGCTGGCCACGCTCGGCTTCGCGACCGCCAGCCTGGCCGTCGGCGGGCTGTTCTTCGTCTGGCGCGCCGCGCAAAGCCTGCGCCGGGGCCTGCTGCACATCGACTTGCCGATCGCGCTCGGCATCGTGGCCGCCTACGCGGGCTCCTTCGCAGGCTGGTGGCTGCAACGCCCCGAGCTGATGTATTTCGACTTCGTCGCTGTATTCATTTTCCTGATGCTGGTGGGCCGCTGGACGCAAGAGGTGACGCTGCGCCGCAACCAGGCGCGCCTCGCCCGGCAAGGCCTCGGGCCGCCCCGCGAGGTGCTCGCCCTGCTGCCCGACGGTAGCGAAATTCCCCTACCGAGAGAACAACTCGGCCCCGGCCAGCGCATGCGTCTTCCGCCCGGCGCGTTCGTGCCCGTGGCCGCGCGTAATGGCGAAACCACTGCAAGCGTGTCCTTGGAATGGATTACGGGCGAAAGCGAGCCCCGCGCCGTCGCCCCCGGCGAGCCGCTCCCCGCCGGCACCACCAACGCGGGCAACACCCCCATCGAAGTCATCGCCAGCGAAACCTGGGCCGAAAGCCTCCTCGCCCGCCTCCTCGAAACCCGCACCTACGACACCCGCGACCCCGCCATGGAGGCCATCCTTCGCCACTACATCGCCGTCGTCTTAGTCATCGCAACAATCGGCGGCGTGGCCTGGTGGTTAACCGCCGGATTCGTCCCTGCCCTGCAAGTTTTTATCTCGATCCTCGTCGTCAGTTGCCCCTGCGCCTTAGGCGTAGCCGCCCCCCTCGCCAGCGAACTCGGCTTAAGCAAAATGCAGAATGCCGGAGTCTTCGTCAAAAGCGCAGGCCTATGGCGACGCTTGGGCGAAATCACCACGCTAGTGTTCGATAAAACCGGAACGCTGACGCTGGAGAACCCAAGGCTTATCAATACTGAAGTTTTAAAGGATTTAACGAACGAAGCCCGCGACGCGTTACGCGAACTCGTGAGGGATAGCCTGCACCCCATCAGCCGAGCCTTGCGCGCAACGGTAGAAGCGGCTTCCAGCCGCTTTGCAAACACTTCTGATAAGCGGCTGTAAGCCGCTTCTACTGTTACCGAAACGCCCGGTTACGGCCTTACGGCTGACATCAATGGCGTTACATGGACTCTAGGGCGCCCTGGCTGGACTGGCCCCGCCGCTGCTACGCCCATTTCCGCCGTTGCAGACGCTCAAAGCGTCATTACCGCTCAAGAACGCGTCATTGCAGACCCCGAAACTGCAACAAAAGGCACCGTAACTGCAACATCACGCGCCGAAAGCGTCATTCCAGCCACCGTAAAGGCGAGTCAAGACGCCGTAAGCGCCGATCCACGCACCGTAAACAACAGTCCACGCGCCGTAACTTTAGATCAACCCACCGTAACGCCAACCCAAGCGACCGAGGCACACGAGCAACACCAACTAAGCACGAAGAACCAAGCACTCACCAACTTCACCCCCTCCACCGAACTCCGGCGCGACGGCCAGCTCGTGGCCGATTTTGCCTTCGAGGACGATGTGCGCGATGATGCCCGGGCGCAGTGTGAGGCTTGGCGGGGGGCGGGATTGCGGCTGGCGATTCTCAGCGGCGACCGCCCGTCGAAAGTCGCCGCCATGGCCGAGGCGCTCGGCTTCGATCCCGCCGACGCCCGCGGCGGCCTCAGCCCCAAGGAAAAAGCCGCCTGGATCACCCGCGAGGCCCCCGGGCGCGCGCTGATGCTCGGCGACGGCCTTAACGACAGCCTCGCCTTCGACGCCGCCCATGTGCGCGGGACGCCTGTCGTCGACCGCGGCCTGCTCGAACCCAAGGCCGACTTCTTCTTCCTCGACCGAGGCCTCACCGGCATCCAAACCCTCCTGCGCACCGCTCAACGCTACCGCACCACCGTCCGCCAAATGTTCACCTTCGCCGCCGCCTACAACCTCGCCACCGTAACCCTATGCCTAGCCGGAATGATGAACCCGCTCCTGGCGGCGATATTGATGCCCGCGAGTTCGCTAGTAACGATTGGTATTGCTGCGGCTGGAATGTATCGGTGATGGGCTCTAACGTGGAGGACTATTATGGAGAGAGGGAGGGACGAGCGAACGGAGTTGATAGCTCCGTCTGGATAGGTCATTTAGTCACCGATCTACTTGAACCAGAGTCTGTCTTCAAACTCCATCATAATGGCATTAATTTTAGAGTTCATCTCGACCTCTGAAGGTGATCTTAGATTACAGTGATAGGCCGCCGTCAAAATTTCACTTTCTGCTCTTATTATCGTGAATTCGCTCCACCAG
>JBHJGW010000144.1:0-5458 GCA_050331415.1 Opitutales bacterium
GCAGCCGCTGGGCGGAAAGGCGCAGTACGGTGGCCAGCGCCTCGGGGAGATGGAGGTCTGGGCGCTCGAAGCCTATGGCGCCGCCTACACCCTGCAGGAGCTGCTCACGGTCAAGTCCGACGACGTTGCCGGACGCACCAAGATCTACGAGCAACTCGTCAAGGGCGACAACAGCCTGTCCGCCGGTATCCCGCAGAGCTTCAACGTCCTTATGAAGGAAATGCAGAGCCTCTGCCTCGACATCCGCCTTGGCGAGGATGACCCCCTCGGCTTCCGCGCCAAACCCGTCGAGAAAATCAGCTGAATCGAATCAGGCACAACCACAGAGCGTACGCGGAGATACTGATGAAATGGGAATACAGGCAAACGATCCATAAAGTGGCAGTTTCCGGTATTTCTCCGCGTCGCGGCCCCTCAGTAGCTGCAGAAAATGAACCGGACCGTCTTGGAACCGAAGGATGGGAGTTGATCCAAGTCACTCCCTTGAACGGCTTCCTTGGCCCGACTAATCAGCTTCTTTATTCCTACAAACGTCCCGCTCCAGATACGCAGTAGTGACTACTTAAGCGCCAACCACTTCTGCCTTCTTCATTCTAAATTCTTACTTTCCATTATGAGCACCCAGGAAGCCCGTGAAGTTTTGGGCGTCGACAAGGACCAGTCCTTCGACGCTGTCGCGATCACCATCGCCAGCCCGGACACGATCCGGAGCTGGTCTCTGGGCGAGGTCAAAAACCCGGAAACGATTAACTACCGCACCTTCAAGCCCGAGCCCGGCGGCCTCTTCTGCCAGCGCATCTTCGGGCCCGTGCGCGACTACGAATGCGCGTGCGGCAAGTACAAGCGCATCAAGTTCAAGGGTGTTGTCTGCGACCGGTGCGGCGTCGAAGTGACCGTCAGCCGAGTCCGCCGTGAGCGCATGGGCCACATCGAGCTGGCCGTTCCCGTCTCCCACATCTGGTTCTTGAAGAGCATGCCGAGCCGCCTCGGGCTGATGCTCGACATGACGGCACGCAACCTCGAACGGGTTATTTACTACGAGAATTACCTCGTGGTCGATCCCGGCAAAACGCCGCTCGAAGACCGCCAGCTGCTGACCGAGCAGGAGTACCTGCAGGCACAGGACGAGTACGGGGAAGACGCCTTTGTCGCCAAAATGGGTGCCGAGGCGCTCAAGGAGGCGCTAATGAAGCTCGATCTGGAAAGCGAAATTGTGCTGCTGCACGAGCAGATGCACGGTACGCGCTCCAAGCAGATCAAAAAGAAGCTGGCGAAGCGCCTCAAGGTGCTCCAGGGCTTCCTGCAGAGCGGGGCCAACCCTGAGTGGATGGTGCTCGAGGTCCTCCCGGTCATTCCGCCTGACTTGCGCCCGCTGGTACCGCTCGAAGGCGGCCGTTTTGCCACCTCCGACCTCAACGACCTGTACCGCCGCGTCATCAACCGCAATAATCGGTTGAAGAACCTGCTGCAGCTGAAGACGCCAGACGTCATTATCCACAATGAAATGCGGATGTTGCAGGAAGCCGTCGACGCGCTCTTCGACAACGGTCGCCACGGCCGGGCCGTCACCGGTGCGGGCAATCGTCCGCTGAAAAGCCTCAGCGACATGCTCAAAGGCAAGCAGGGCCGTTTCCGGCAAAACTTGCTCGGCAAGCGTGTGGACTACTCAGGTCGCTCGGTCATCGTAATCGGTCCCGACCTCAAGCTCAACCAGTGCGGTCTGCCGAAAAAGATGGCATTGGTACTCTTCGAGCCGTTCATCATTCGACGCCTCAAGGAGCTCGGCTTCGTGCACACTGTCCGCGGTGCGCGCAAGATGATCGAAAAGAAGAGCCCCGAAGTCTGGGATATCCTCGAAGAGGTGACCAAAGGCCACCCGGTGCTGCTCAACCGTGCGCCGACGCTTCACCGCCTGTCCATCCAAGCCTTCGAGCCGGTATTGATCGAGGGCGATGCCATTCGCCTGCACCCGCTGACCTGCTCGGCCTACAATGCCGACTTCGACGGTGACCAGATGGCTGTTCACGTACCCTTGAGCCTCGAAGCCATCATGGAGTGCAAACTCCTGATGCTGGCCACGCACAACATCTTCAGCCCCTCAAGCGGCAAGCCGATTTTGACGCCGTCGCAGGACGTCGTCCTCGGCTCATACTACCTCACAGTCGAGCCCCGGCAGAAGGCGCCCAAGCGGCCACCGCTCATGGCCAGCGCCAACGAGGCCCAGCTCGCGGAAAATACACGCGAAGACCTTGGCCTGCACTCCTGGGTCGACTTCGTCAACCCGGACTACGGCAAAGAAACGATCTTCGGCGACCCGGACAAGAAGGTTATCCGCACAACGATCGGGCGCATCGTTTTCAACCAGATCTGGCCCGAGCGGCTTGGCTTCGTCAACTTCGGCGTCAGCAAAAAGAAGCTCGGTGATCTCATCATGCAGAGCTACAACGTCGTTGGGAAAGAAAAGCTCATCCCGATTCTCGACGATCTCAAGACGATGGGCTTCCGCATGGCAACCCGTGCCGGTATCTCGATCGGGGTTGGTGACATGATCATCCCGGAAGACAAACCGGGCATCATCGCCAACGCCCGCAAGAAGATCGATGAAATTGAAGCGCAGTACCGCAAGGGCATCATCACCAACGGTGAGCGCTACAACAAGATCATCGAGGTCTGGACGTTTGCCACTGACGAGATCGCCAACAGCGCTTTCGCCGGCCTGCAACACAACAAGGGCAAGAACGAGGTCAACCCGGTCTACCTGATGATGGACTCTGGAGCTCGCGGTAACCGCGCGCAGGTCCGCCAGCTCTGCGGAACTCGAGGCCTCATGGCCAAGCCCTCCGGCGAAATCATCGAACGGCCGATTCTCTCCTCCTTCCGTGAAGGTCTGACCGTTCTCGAGTACTTCATCTCGACCCACGGCGCTCGTAAGGGCCTTGCGGATACCGCGCTCAAAACCGCGGACGCCGGCTATCTGACGCGCAAGCTCTGCGATGTCGCGATGGACGTCATCATCAATTGCATCGACGACGGTAACCGCTCGGGTATCTGGAAAGCGGCCATCTACGAAGGTGAAGACGAAGTTGTACCGCTCAGCGAACGTGTGGCAGGCCGCTACTCGAGCGACGACGTGTACAACCCGATCGACCCGGACGAATTGCTCGTTGGTAACGGCGAACTCATTACCGAGGTTACCGCAAAGCGCATCGAGGAGCTCAATATCGAACGCATCCGCGTGATGAGCCCGCTGACGCATACCGACAACAACGGCATTCCCGCCAAGGCCTACGGCATCAACCCCGCCAGCGGCAAGCTGGTGGAAGTCGGGACAGCCGTGGGGATCATCGCCGCCCAGTCCATTGGTGAACCCGGCACGCAGCTGACCATGCGTACCTTCCACATCGGCGGCGTTGCCAGCAGCCACCTCAAGGAGCCGGAAATTGTCGTGCGCACCGGCGGCAAGCTCAAGTTCCGCGGTTTGCGCATGGTGACCGCGGCCAATGGCCTGCAGATCGTCCTCAATAAGACCGGTGAAATCGATGTCGTGGACGACGAAGGCAAGGTCGTCGAGGACTTCGGAATTCCTGTCGGCGCGGTGCTGTTTGCCGGAGATGGTGATTCCGTCGAACCTGGCTTCAAGCTGGCCCAGTGGGATCCGCACAACGTTCCGATCCTCTCGGAAAAGGGGGGCGAAATCGGCTTCCGCGACATGATCCCAGGGGTGACCATCAAGCGTGAGCTCGATGAGTCCACCGGGCGCATCGCTACGGTCGTTATCGAACACCGAGAAGACCTTAATCCGATGGTCGAAGTCCGCGACCGTTCCGGCAAGGTCGTGGCTAACTACTCCGTCCCCACCGGTGCTCAGGTTTCAGTTGCGGAGGGTGACGAAATCTCGCCGGGCTCTATGCTCGCGAGGACGCCGCGTGCCGCCTCCAAAACGCAGGACATCACCGGGGGTCTGCCTCGCGTGGCCGAGCTTTTTGAAGCCCGCCGACCGAAGGAAGCCGCCGAGATGGCCAAAATTGACGGTGTTGTGTCCATGGGCAGCACGGTCCGCGGCAAGAAGCGCCTCGTCGTAACAAACAGTGAAACCGGCCAGGAGGAGGACCACCTCATTCCCCACGGCAAGCACATTATCGTGCACGTCGGCGACGTTGTTCACAAGGGGCAGCACCTCACAGAGGGCGCGGCCGACCCGCATGAGATCCTCGAAATCCTTGGCGCGAACGCCGTTCAGGAGTACCTGCTCAGCGAGATTCAGAAGGTCTATCGTCTGCAAGGGGTGACGATCAACGACAAGCACATCGAAGTCATCATTTCGCGCATGCTCCGCAAGGTCCGCATTACCGACACGGGTGACAGCGAGTTCTTCTGGGGCGAGCAGGTCGACCGCACGAGCTTCATGAAGGAGAACGAGCGAATCGTCGAAGCCGGTGGCCAACCGGCTGAGGGCGAGCCTGTTCTCCTCGGCATCACCAAGGCCAGTCTCGAAACCGAGTCGTTCATCTCCGCGGCGTCTTTCCAAGAGACAACCCGCGTGCTGACTGACGCCTCGACCCTCGGCAAGATCGACAAGCTGACGGGCTTTAAGGAAAACGTCATTATGGGGCACTTGATCCCCGCCGGTACCGGCCTGCCGACCTACCGCCGCCTCAAGATCGACACCCTCGGCACGCCCGCCAGCTCAAGCCCGATGGTCGACCGTGACTTCAGCCCCGTGACTGAAGAACCGGATCCGGGCGAGGTTCAGGCTGGCTAAAACGAGGTGAAATTAATTCCGCTCTTCCAACCCGCACCCGGTTTCCGGTGCGGGTTTTTCTTGCGGACGAGGCAGAGCTCGTCGTCGCCGCGAAAGCCAGACCACGCCAACCGAGCTGTTCGTAAGGCCGCAGGATTAGGCCTCCGGCGGCAGCGGCAACTGCGTACCGCCGACGGGATGACCGCTATTGGGAATGACCTGAACGCCGCGTACATCCCAAAACTCCACCATTTCGAAGTCTTTGGTGTCGGTTACATCCAGCGGCGGCAGGCCATTCTCAACCAGCCACTCCTGCACTTGGCGGCGGCCTTCCTCAGTCGCTCCGCGCCAGGTAAAGACCTTGACGGTCAGCCCGAGCCCGAGCCAATCCTCGACCCGCCGGATCATCGGAAAGATCGGCGCACCTGGCTCTTCCGCAGCTGGCCCCTCGCCGACACTCGCCAGCGTGCCATCGAAACCGACTCCGAGCCAGTGTTGGCGGTAGCCTGCCTCGGCTTCGGCGGTCGCGCCCTCGCCTTCCGCTGCCTCGCTGGTGTCGGCCTCCCATTCCGGATCCGGGAGGGTTTCATCGTCCGAACTCGCTTTTGCAGGCCGGAGAATGCGACGTAACCGATTGACCATGATGAATTCGCAAATCTAGGTGGACTCTTCGCCAGCGGCGACAAAAAAGCGTGCGGTCGAAACCGCACGCCTTCT
>JBHJGW010000145.1:0-20519 GCA_050331415.1 Opitutales bacterium
CTGCCTCTCGCCGTGAACAGCGCCGACGGGTAGCGGTGGTCCGGCTCGGCGGGAACGATGGCGTAGTGATTGCCGTCGAGCCACAGGCGGAATCCGAGGGCGCGCTCGGAGCTAGCCGTGGGGTAGAGCAGCGTCTCCGGCACGCGCGCCGCGGCAAGGCTTTCGGGGCGAAGCGTCCGCAGCTGCGATCGCCGTTTGCGGAGGCTGGCCATGGGGCTCTCCTGGTGGCTGGGGTCGATCAGGTTGAAGCGCGCCCTCGGGACCCGCAGCTCGCGGATCTGGCCCGACCGCAGCGGGTACTCGATGATCAGCGTCGAGGGGTTGACGGTTCGCACGCCAAAGGTTTCGTCAGCGCGAAAGAGCAGGTAGGCTTCTTTAAATGTTGTATGTCGTGCGCGGGGAAACATCAGCACATCGCCGAGCACCCTGGGGCCGGCCTCGATTTTGGGCCAGCCGGTAACCCATTGTCGGCGCCCGTCGGTTATGGCGATGTACCAATAGAGGTCGTCTTCCATCAGGATCTCGAAGGTACTGCGCTCGGGGATCAAGACTGGCATCGCTTCGACGTCGAAGCCCAAGGCGAAATCCTCGACAGGCCGGGCCTGCAGCTCGGCCGGCTCCGATGGCGCCTCAGGGGGAGCTTCCTGGGCGAGCGCCAAGCTCCCGTACTTGCCGCAGACGCCGATGAGCAGAAGCACTTTGACCGATAAGGCGAAGTAATGAAAGCAACGAGAGGTCATAACTTTTGCTCCATCAGGTTTGACTTGCTGAATTTTCAGAACTTTCTGAAAGTGTGATTGTGACCGAAAGCGAAACCAGCTTTGAGGAAATTCGAGACGCGTTTATCGACCAGTGGGGCGCGATGGGCGGAGCGTGGGGAATCAACCGGACAATGGCGCAGATTCACGCCCTGCTGATGGTCAGCGCAGAGCCCTTGTGTTGCGATGCGGTGATGCATGAGCTGTCGATCAGTCGGGGTAACGCCAACACCAACCTGCGCGAACTGGTAAACTGGGGGCTTGTGCGCACCGTGACGGTGCGGGGCTCCCGCAAAGATTTTTTCGAGGCAGAGAAGGATGTGTGGAAGATTTTCTGCGCGATCAGCCGCGAACGCAAGCGCCGAGAGATTGACCCCGCGCTGGCCGTGCTCGAGTCCTGCCGCAGTCGGGCTACGGAATCGGGGCACCCCGAGGCAGCCGAATTCACGCGAATGATCACCGACTTGACCGAATTTCTATCCCTGACCTCGCAAGTCATGGAGTCCGTTTCCAGAACGGATCGCGGTGTGGTGATGCCCGCGGCACTCAAACTATTGGGTCGGCGCGCCGGAAGCAGCCACAAGCCTGGGACGACCGCAGAGGCGGACTAACCACCAACGCCCCAAACTCCGACGACATGCCCCTGCATCAGCTTAACGACGAAGACCGTGATGTTGGCCGCCACGTGGCCCGCGTAGCACGGCAACAGGGAACGCTTCGGGTTCTTCGAGGAGTAGCGGACGTAAAACCAGAAGAGCGAATTGATGCCGACCATCAGGGTCACCCACCATTGGTAGCCCTCATCCAGTCTCAGCGAGTATTCCCCGTGCAAATACCGGGTGACACCTCCGGGCCCTTGTCCGGTGGGGTCAGGTTCCGGAAAATCAACCGACCACAAAAACGGATGCGCGACGGCAAACAGAATCGAAATCAGCACCATGCCGGGCAGCAACTCGCGGAGCGACGCCGGGCTCGGAGGGCGCGGTTTGACCGGCACCTTGGCAACGGGTTCGTCGGCGGCAGCGGTGGTTTCCCCGCCGGGCGCGGTCGCTTCGGTTTCCGCGCTCGAGGCGGAGGTTTGATTTTCGGTGGCGGTTTTCGCTGCGGCGGAATCGTGTTCAGAGGCTGCGGACGAGTCGTCTTCAACCGCTGTGACGGGTACGGTTTCGGGTTCGGCTGGCGGAGTGGGCTTTTTGAAGCCGAGTGGCCCGAGGATGAACTGGAACCAGCCGCGTTCGATCATCGAACCGCCATAACCACGCACAATCAGTTCTTCGAGAAAAGCAGCCCCGATCCAGCCGAGAAGGGCCACCCAGATCGTGTCCGACTGTTCATCGCTGAACCCGAAAGCCAGTTCGCCAACGGTCGAAAACAATACCAGCCCGATCGAGCCTGCAATGGCCAGCCCAATAATGGGCATTGGAGCACGGTAGGTGCCCGGGAAGGCTTTCGGGTGGGGGTTGCCCCGCTCCGCATTAACCGTGTCTTCCCACCACAATTTGAAGAAATACAAGCCAACCAAAAACGAAATGACCGACATTATCGGATCCGACTGAAGCTCGTTCAGGGCGGCCTCGTCTTCCCCGGGCAACGCCTCGGCCGGAACGCCTTCGATCTCCCCACTACTGGCTTCCCCGGGCTCGTTTTCCGGTACACTGGGAGGCGAAGAGGGTTCATTCGATTGGGCGAACATGGGGTAGATTTCGGATTCCATGGGAGCGAGTGGCGGTTAAAAACCTCGGAACAATGGGGTGATTCGCGGCGAAGGCAAGCCTTGTTCTGCAGCCCTGGAAACGAACGCCCTGAAGCTTAGCTTAATTTTTTCTGATATGATCCTCGCAAGTCAACCCAGCGCTCCGGAAACGCGAGCCAGCGACTATCATCGACTCATTCGGCCCGTCGACGGCCTGCTCAAGCAGTTGCGCCGTTTTCTGGTGGCGCAGTTGGACGACTTCGAGCCGGAGGCGCGCGAGCTCGCCGCTTACTGCCTCCGACATGAGGGTAAGCGCTTGCGGCCGCTTCTGGTCTTCTTCTGCCGTTGTCAGGAGAAGGTCTCTCCGACCCTTGCCGGCGACCTTGTGCGTGCCGCCGCCGTGGTCGAATTGGTTCATCAGGCCACTTTGGTGCATGACGACATCCTCGACGATGCTGAAATGCGGCACAGCTCGCAAACTCCCTGGGCCCGATGGGGCCGTTCGGCGGCGGTGCTGATCGGGGATGCGCTTTTCGCCCAAGCCCTCCATCTGGCCAGCCAGTTCGACACCGGCGAGGTTTGCCGGGAGGTCGCGGCGGCAACGCGTCAGGTTTGCTCGGGTGAGATCGCGCAGACCTTCCGTCGGGGGCAGCCCAGCCAGGACCTGGAGCACTACCTGCGCGTGATCGATCTGAAGACCGCCGAGCTTTTCCGCGTCTCGGGATACCTTGGGGCGCGCCTGACGGGTGCTGACGTGACGCTGGCCAATCAGACGGCCCAGGCCTGCCGCCACCTCGGCATTGCCTACCAGATGTTTGACGACCTTGCTGACTATGCCGCCGATGAACAGCGGGCTGGAAAGACGCTGGGCACCGACATGGCTTCCGGCAAGATGACTCTGCCGATCTTGTATCTGCAGGACGCCCTCGGGCCGGAGGTCGCGCGCGACTGGCGTCAGGAGTGGCTCGACGGGCGCGTCGACAGCGAGCAGTTGCAGCAGCAATTGCGCGACACGGGTGCGCTCGAGCGCAGCTTCGCCCGCTGCCGTTCCGAAGTGGAAGCCGCGGAGGCCGCAATCCAGGCCGCCTCCAACGTCCAGCCGACCTTGGTGCGCCTGCGGGATCTCAGCGCGTACGTCGGCACGCAGATCAACCGCCTGCAGCCCTCGGCACAAGTCGCCTAGAGCGTGTTTTGCGCTTGATTTCGGGGTAGAAAGCCGGTGTTCTGTAGGGAACTGATGAGCATGGTCGAAAGTGCGGCGTCCACCAGCGCTGCGGATATCGTGATCGCCGAAGAGGATAGCGACCTCGCCTGCGTGGAACGTGTGCAGGCTGGTGATGTTGCGGCCTTCGATCAGCTCGTGCGCCGGTACCGAGAACGCCTCTACTCCGTGATGTATAATATGGTGGGCAACAGAGAAGATGCTGCCGACCTCACGCAGGACGCTTTTATCCGGGCATTTCGGTCCATCCGGAGATTCCGCCGTAACGCTTCATTCTACACGTGGCTGTACCGTATCGCATTGAACCGCGCGACGAGCCATCTGCGGCGTCACCGGGCGCGACAATTTTTCAGTTTGGACAATTTTGACGAGGAGGCGGCACCGGCATCGGAACTGCTGGGGCGACTCGTTGCTCGGCATAAAACGGACCGTGCGACCCTGCTTCGTGAGTTGCAGGAAAAGCTGAACGAAGCCATTCATAAGCTTTCCGTCAAACACCGCACTGCTGTTATCCTGCACGAAATCGATGGCCGCTCCCACGCCGAGATCGCCCGGATTACCGGGACTACCGAAGGGACCGTCCGCTCTCGCCTGCACTACGCCAAACAGCAGCTCCAAGTCTCGCTGCAAGGCTTTTTAGACTGATTTTTTTCTCCATGAAGTCTCCTAACGATTCTCCCGATCAAGACCGCATCAGTGAGTTGCTCAAGCTGAAGCGTTGTGAACGGCCGGATCCCGGCTTCTGGCAACGCTTCGACCACGATCTCCAGCGACGCCTGATCCAACAGGCGGTCATCCGCCCGACCGTGGGTGAGCGATTGTGGCTGGTCTACCGTGGCCTGGTCCACGCAGCCCCGGTTACGGCCTGCGCGATGATTATCACCGGACTCTTTATCGGTCCCGCCTTTCAAACGGTGCGCCAGGACGGACCCACTCCAGCACACGTTGCTGTCGAGGGCCTTTCGGAGACCGATCCTGCTGCTGTCAGCGGGCTCGAAGCGGGCGACCAGATCGCCCTGGCCGCGCCGGAACCGGTGGCGGTCACGAGTGAACCGGCACCGGGGGCTGAGCTCGGCTTTGATTCCGATTCGCGCGAGATTCCCGCCCGCCTTGAAATGCGGGCGGTGTACCGCGGCAACTTCACGTTTGTCTCGGAAACTCTCGATAACCTCGCGAGCTCGGTGCCGGCGTCTGCTGTCATCAACTATTGAGCGGCAGACTGCCTTTGGCCTAAGCTCCGGGAATGGCTGTTTTTTGGCACCGCGTCGGTCTTTGCCTGCTTTTTTGCGGTGTGATTGGACAGCTTCCGGCGCAGGAGGAAGACCCGCTGGTCGAGTTGCAGGAGCGCATCGTCACAATCCAGCAGGAGCACGCTCCGGCGGTCGTTACGGTATTTGCGCAGCATCGCCCGGCCGATCCGGAGCAGCCGGCATCCCACTTCGTCGGCACGGGGTTCTTCATCAGCCGGGAGGGCCTCATCCTCACAGCGACTAATGTCGTCTTCGGAGCCGACCGCGTCTGGGTCGAGAACGACGGTGCGGGCTATCTGGCAGAGGTCGTGGGCGCGGATCGCCTGACGAATGTCGCCATTCTGCGCCTGCTGGCGGTACCGGAAAACCTGACCTTTCTGCGCTTTCCGGAGGAACCGCAACTGCCTGCTGTGGGCTCCTTGCTGGTCTCGATCAGCAGCGAACTCGGCATGGCTCCGGGTCCCGAGTTCGGGCTGGTGAGCGGGCGCAACACGACCTACGGCGAACGTGTCCTGCCGACGATTTATCTGAGGACGACGCTCGCTCTCAACGGTGGTGAGAACGGCGCGCCGGTCTTTGATCTCAACGGGAACCTCATCGGCATGGCTATCATCGGCCTGCCCGAGACCCGCTCGAGCTTTGTCCTGCCAGTGCGCGCTTTGGAGCGCGTTCGCGACGATGTTCTGTTTTCCGGTGAGGTGACCTTTGCGCATTTCGGCTTTACGACGCTCGAACTTCGCGACCCCGCGCAAGCGTCCCGGGTCGTGGTCGAGGGCGTTGAACCGGGCGGTCCGGCGGAGGCAGCCGGGGTGGAGCCCAACGACATCATTTTGCGGCTTGGGCCGTTTGACATCCGCCGTGACGACGATTTGCGCCGCGCGTTCTTTTTCACCCGACCCGACGAGCGCGTTGACCTGGTCGTACTTCGCGATGGCAAAAAACGCACCTTGATGCTTAAAGCGGGCCGTCGCGAACGGCCGCCTACTGCGGTCGAGCTAAGCCCGCGCGACTCGTTGAAGCTTCCCGATGGTTCCGTGCCGCCCGGGGAGACCACACCCGCGGAATCGGAAGCGGCTTCTGTGGAGACAGCTGAGCCGACCGTGGAAACACCCACGGATGTTCCTGCTAATACCCCCGAGGAGAGCGCTCCCTTGGAACCACGGGAAGGTGTCAACGGCACTCCGGAGGAAGACGGCAGCGGCCGCTAGCGGTCCGGAAGTCCCTCCCGTGGATGGCGCTAGTTCGCTACCTCGAGGCAAGCGATGGGCGAAACTCGGGAAAATGGCAGCTCAATTGTTTGTTCCTTCCGACCTCCCGCCTCGCGCTTGGCGTTGACACTTTGGCAGGGGCGTGGTGTTATCGCCGGTTTGACATGCAGCGCATCCGCGAGATGAAGCCGTAACTGCGGAATCTGTTTAATCGGTCAAAGAGGACAATCTGATGGGAAAAAGTCTATTTGAGAAGGTTTGGGATGCCCACGCGGTGCGCCAATTGCCGAACGGCAAGACGCAGTTACTGATCGGAACCCACCTTATTCACGAGGTGACGTCACCGCAGGCCTTCGGAATGCTTCGCGACCTTGGCCTCCCCGTGCGGTTCCCCGAGCGGACCTTCGCGACGGTCGACCATATCGTCCCGACCAACGAGGCCGTCGAGCCCTACAGCGACTCCCTTGCGCAGGAAATGATCGAGGCGCTGCGCGCGAACACCAAGGCGCACGGAATCACCTTTTTCGACACAAACACAGGCAAGCAGGGCATCGTCCACGTGGTCGGCCCCGAGCAGGGCATTACCCAGCCGGGAAGCACAATTGCATGCGGCGACAGCCATACCGCCACCCATGGCGCGTTCGGCGCAGTCGCCTTCGGCATCGGCACCAGCCAGGTTCGCGACGTCCTTGCAACGCAGTGCATGGCCCTCGACAAGCTGAAGGTGCGCCGGATCAACGTAGACGGCGAACTCGGCCCGGGCGTTTACGCGAAAGACGTGATCCTGCACATCATCCGCGTGCTGGGTGTGAAGGGCGGCCTCGGCTATGCCTACGAATACGGTGGCAACGTGTTCGACAATTTCTCGATGGAGCAGCGGATGACCGTGTGCAACATGTCTATCGAGGGCGGCGCGCGGTGCGGCTACGTCAATCCCGACGAAAAAACCTTCGCCTACCTCAAGGGTCGTCCGTACTGCCCGCAGGGTGAAGCCTGGGATCGCGCAGTGGAGCGCTGGCGCGGCTTCGCCAGCGATGCGGATTGCGTGTACGGCGATGTCGTCAACATCCGAGCCGAAGACATTCGGCCGACCGTCACCTGGGGCATCACGCCGGGGCAGGGGATCTTTATCGACGAAAACCTGCCGCGCGTGGACGAATTGCCGACGAATCAGCAGGCAACCGCCCGCGAAGCCTATGAGTATATGAAGTTGCCCGAGGGCGCGCCGATCAAGGGAACGAAAATCGACGTGGCCTTTTTTGGCTCCTGCACCAACGGACGGCTCAGCGACTTCGAGGAGGCCGCGCAGTACCTTAAGGGCCGCAAGGTTGCCGGGCATGTAAAGGCTATCGCTGTGCCCGGCTCGCAAGTCGTCGCCAAGATTGCCGAAGAAAAGGGCCTCGATCAGATTTTCCGCGACGCCGGCTTCGAGTGGCGCGGCGCCGGTTGCTCGATGTGCCTGGCGATGAATCCGGACAAGCTCGTCGGCGATCAGCTCTGCGCCAGCTCCTCCAATCGCAACTTCAAGGGCCGCCAGGGCAGCCCCACGGGCCGCACGATCCTGATGAGCCCGGTCATGGTGGCTGCGGCGGCGGTAACCGGCGAGGTTTCAGATGCCCGCGAGGTATTTGGTTTCGCTGAGCCTGCAGGGGTGTCGTGACCGGGTTGGAGCTTTGACTGGCCTCTGGCGATCGCGAAATTTGCCTCAAAGCTCGTGGCTGCTCTACCTTCCCTCCATGCAGCTGATGATCGGACTCCCTCCACGCGACGAGCAACTAGCCTTCAACCAGGAGCGCTGAGCGTATTGGATTGCCGATGGTTTTCGCCAGAGCGCTGGGAGCGGTCGTCGAATGTGCCCGCGCACGCCGTCGCTCCGGAAATTTGTGTGGAAGGGGTCTCGCCGAGCAACACACAGCGTAAGCTCGACGAGGAGCGCGAGTGGTACTTCGACGCAGGCGCAGAGGAAGTGTGGCGCTGCAGCGAAGGCGGCCAAATGTCGTTTTTCCTCAAAGCCGCGCCGAAAGTCGACGCGGGAGCGTCAATGCGCTGCCCGGACTTCCCGGCAGCGCTCGCGTAGGCAAGAAACGCTTGCACCCATGAAACCAATCCAATAGCACCGCGAGGCTTGAAAGCGTTGCGGTTGGTTCAGTGGTTGCGCAGCACGCGGTTGGACCCGTTTCCGCTGCGCAAGAGCCTCAAGGGTTACAGCGTCAGCAAGGCCATGGCGGATGCCAAGGCGGCCGTCAATGTAGCGCTGTTGGATTTTCCTCAGGGGATGGCTTATGCGCTGATCGCCGGTTTGCCCGTGCAGATCGGGATTTTCTGCTCGGCGCTGGCCTCGCTGACGGGCCCGATGCTCGCGAGTTCGCGCTTTGTGATGCTGGGCCCGACGAATGCCACGGCGGTTATGCTGCTGTCGACTTTTCTGACGCTCAACTACGGCATGGCGGAATCGGTGGCGGCGCTGCCGCTGCTATTGATCCTCGTTGGAGTGTTCATGACTGTAGGGGCGCTGCTGCGGGTTGCGGGTATCACGCAGTACGTTTCCCGAGCGGTCGTGGCGGGTTACATCACGGCGGCGGCGTTCTTGATTATTGTCAATCAGCTCAAGAACGTCCTCGGGCTGACCGAGGTGCCGCGCGCGGGCACATTTGTCGCGAGCGCCGCAAACCTTTTTGAAGGTCTGGGCGGGACCGACCTCAACGCCGTTTTGACGGCCACAATCACCCTTGGAATTTACCTGCCGCTGCGGCGGTTCGGGTCGAGTCTGCCGACGGTGGCGTTGTCGCTGGTTGGCACCGGCCTGGCGGTGCAGGCGCTGGGGCCGCTTGGCCTGGAGCCGGAGTTTCTGGATGGCTTTTCCCTGCGCGAAACAGGTTGGCCGCTGAGCCTCCCGGTATTCGACTTTAACGAGTTCGCTGAACTGGCTAACGCGGCGCTTGCGATTGCGTTTTTGTCGCTGCTGGAGAGCTCCTCGATCGCCAAGACACTGGCGGCACAGGCGGGCGACCGGATCGATTTGAACCAGCAGATGCTGAGTATGGGCGCGGCCAATCTTGCTTGCGCTTTCGGCAGCGGCATGGCGGTCAGCGGTTCTCTCACCCGCAGCGTGCTCAATTTCCGCAGCGGTGCGAAGACGGCGGTGTCGAGCATGTTTAGCGGCGGGATGCTGGTGCTGGGGCTGCTGTTCCTGGGTGACCTGATCGCATACATTCCGCGGCCTTCGCTGGCGGTGCTTGTGATAACCGTCGGCATCTCGTTGATCAATCGCGGCAACATTCGCACGATGGTCAAGAGTACGCGGGAGGATGCGCTCGTATTTGGCGCAACTTTCTTCGGCGGGCTGGTCTTTGCCCTCGATACCGCGATCTATCTGGGCGCGGTGGCCTCGATCGTTCTGTTCGTCCGCAAAGCAGCGCGCCCGGGATTGAAGGAAATCAGTTTCGACGACCGGGGGAACGTCATCGAAAGCGCCGCAGACCCGAAGGCGCACCACCATGAGCGTCCGGAGATCGCCATTTTGCACGTCGAGGGCGACTTGTTCTTCGCCAGTTGCGATGTCTTTCTTGATCAGATGCGGCACCTCGTGGAGCACCCGGACCTGCGCATTATCATTCTGCGCTTGCGCAACGCCCACCACCTCGACGCCTCCGCTGCCTTGACCATTCAGGAGCTGATCAAATTCGCCCGCACCCGCGAGCGCGATGTCCTGGTCTCAGGGGCGCACGAAGAGGTCGAGGAAGTGTTCCGAAAATCGGGCACGATGGCCGTCCTCGGCGAGGAGAATTTCTTCCGTTCAAACCGGGAAAACCCGACCGTTTCCACCCGCGACGCCCTGAAGCGCGCACAGCAGATCATGGGTACGGACAAGGCAGACATCACGATCTACGCCACTGAAAAGCAGAAGTGAAGGCAAGATTCCGAAAGGATGCCCCACAAAGATCCCCCGGGGTGCCCCTTCTGGGCGGGTCAGGCTGGATCGCGGAATGCTTGACCCTAGCGGGGAGTTCCTTAACATCGACACTTTGAAACCGCGCGGCAGTGCGACCCTCATTTCCCTGAGGAGCCGTCCCGTGACTAGCCTAAGCCATGCCCACCGTTCTGGTAGTCGACGATATTGAAGGTGTCCACGAAATGTTGGACATCGTGTTCGAGGATACGGAGTTTTCCTTGCTTCACGCGATGTCGGCCGCCGAGGGCATCCGCGTCTTTTCCGAGGAAAGTGTGGACCTCGTCCTCAGCGACGTTCAGATGCCAGGCGGCGATGGTCTGCGGATGATGGCGGAGCTGCGCGAAATCGACCCCGATGTCGTCACGATCATCACCACGGCATCGGAGTCTCGCGAGTTCGTTATCCAGGCCCTCCGTCTGGGCGCATTCGATTTCGTGCAGAAACCGTACGATGAGGATGTGCTGATCGAGAGCGTCCGGCGCGGCTTTGCGGAGGTTCAGCGCCGGCGCAAGTTTAGCCTATCCAGCAGCGCGATGCTTCAGGAGGAGCTGGACGGGCTTCATCGGCAACTGGCCAAGCGCGATGCGGCTCTGGAGGAAGCCCGGCGCAACGCCGAGGAAGTCGAGCGTTTGCGGGAGCAGCTGCAGATCCGCGAGGAACGCGACCTCGAATTGCGCAAGCGCCAGATGGAGCTCGAAGCCCGTGAGGGCGCGATGCAGACGATGCAGTCCGTCATTCAGGACCGCTTGCAGCAGCTCGAAAGTGCGACCGCGGAAGCCGGAGGCGGGGCCAGTGGCATGAGCCTCGACGAAATTGCTAAACTCGAAGAGTTGCGCGAACAGCTCGAAACGCGCGAGGCAGCCCTGCAAGAGCAGGAGATTAGCCTGCAGGAGCGCGAAGCGAATTTGCTCGAAAGCGAAGAGAGCCTGATGGAAAAAGGGCAGCGCCTGATCGAGCTCGAAACCGAGCTCGAACAAGCGCGCGAGGACCTTGGAGCCGGAGGCGGCAGTCGTGCCGACAGTGACTTGGATTTCGGCGATTTCGCCGACGAGGAAGAGCTCGAAGGAACAGGTGGCGCCGGGGCGAAGGTCAACACCGCAGAGCTCGAGGCCCGCGAAGCCGCCTTAACCGAGCGCGAGGAGAAGGTGGCCGAGCGCGAACGCGCGGTGGCCAAGGCCGAGAAGCTGATCCGCGCCAGAGAGGAGTTCCTTCAGCAGTCGGAAAGCATCCTCTTTGGCGAGGAGAAGAGCGGTACCGGCGGCTGATCTTGCGGCGCCTCGCAAGATGTGGAAGCCAAGCTACCGGGGGCAAACGCTTTACCGCGGCCCGGCCTGAGATTCAGCGCAATTCCGTGTCGTTTGACTCGGCTCGACGCTCGACGAGGCGAACGGCAACCAGGGAAGCGTTTCGATCAGTTGCGCTATCTTGGAGTTCTGAAGCAGAAGAAGACCTCAGCCCGGCGATGACCACCCATTCGTCCGGTGACAGCGTGACCTCGGTATCGATTGAGGTTCGGGCAAGGCGAGGGGCCTCTGCCTGCACAACGAGGAAGTTGAGGTCTACCGAGAACGTGCCGTTGCCTTCCGTTTCGAGCTCTGCGCGGACTTTCAGGCGGTCAGCGACCTCCAGCCAGTGGCTTTCATTACCGCTGGTGGTGAGGCGCATGATTTCTGCCGATTTGAGGAAAGCTTCGGGCAGTTCAATCGATGCATCGCCTGAGAGAGCGTCGGGAGTTTCGCTGGAGTCCACGAAGGTACCCCACGCGATTTCGAGGAAATACGGCTTAGCTTCCGTGCTGGGCGACGGCGGATTCGACACGGGAGCGAAAGGGTCAACCGTAGCCAGAGCATGGGACATCAGGAGAAGCGACAACAGACAGGATAGTTTCATAGCTTTTCGCGAGGTATCACCTAGCGGCCCGGAGAGGCTGGCCTTTTGTGAACTCTCAGCTCGACGACTTCGGCCATGCCAAAAACCATCCCGAGAACGAAACCCCGCAGGCACTTTCCGGTCTTCAGGGAATTGATTGTCATGAAGAACGTTGTCGAAAGCGCCCAGGGGTTCGCGCGGGGAGTGCGGGAGCACCCGTGGTGGCGCTTTGTCGAACATGGCGGCGAGCACCGGACGGACTGGATCACGCCGACTTGCATGGTCTTGCTCGGTGTTATGGGCGTGCTCTTTATTCGCTCAGCGGAGAGTTTCCACGGCGGCGCATCGTGGCGGATGCAGATCGTGTGGCTGGGGGTCGGCGCCTGCGCGTACGTCGTCGTCTCGCTGGTCAATTACCGCATTTACCTCGAGCTGGCACGCTGGATCTACGGGTTGAGTTTGCTGCTGCTGCTGCCGCTGGCGGCAGAGGTGCTGCTAAACAAACTGCCGTTTCTGCCGAGCGTCGACCTTCCCCTGGTCGAGAGCCGCTCGGGTTCGACGCGCTGGCTGGACTTTGGGGTGGCCTCTGTGCAGCCCTCGGAGCTTGCCAAAGTGGGTACCCTCGTGATGCTCGCCGCGCTGCTGGTACACGCCCAGATCAACGGTTGGCGGGCGCAAGCGCTGACCATCGGCAAGACCGGTATCGTCGGGGGCGTGCCCTTGTTGCTGATTTTCCTGCAGCCCGACCTTGGCTCGTCTCTGGTACTACCCCCTATGGCGCTGGCGCTCCTGTATGTCGCGGGGCTTCCGCAGCGGTTTTTCACGGTAGTGCTCTGCGGCGGAGCGCTGCTGCTGGCGCTGGTCACCATGGATCTTTGGGGGTACTTCAACTTCATGAAGGACAACGAGTTGTCCTTCTACAACGACAAGGGTGCTTACGAAGAGCACAGCCTTCTGCCGCTCAGGGACTACCAGCGCAACCGCATCCTAGCTTTCGTTGCGGGTGACGAAATTGACCCCCGGGGAACGGAGGACACCTGGAACCTCAAGCAGAGCCTGTTGGCGGTCGCGGGTGGGGGGCTGGCCGGCAAAGGGCTGGGGGAGGGCACGCAGGCCGCCTTGGGTTACCTTCCGAGAACCGTTGCCCCCAACGATTTCATTTTTTCCGTGCTGGCCGAAGAATCAGGTTTCCTTGGCGGTATTCTTGTGTTATCGCTTTTCCTAATTTTACTGGCGAACGGCTTGAGAATCGCCGGGCTTGCCCGCGACCGGCTCGGTTTGTTCCTCGCGGTCGGCGTCAGCGTGATCTTTTTTATCCACATTTTCGTCAACATTGGCATGACCCTCGGCCTGATGCCGATCACGGGATTGCCTTTGCCCTTCCTCAGTTATGGTGGCTCCTTCGTGCTTAGTTGCTGTATCCTGCAGGGGCTGGTCCAGAGTGTTTACCGCTATCGGCGGGACTTCGAACGACCAGCCGCTTGATCGCCACCGGCGCCTGCGGGTGCCAGTTGCCTGCCGTCGATCGCACCATCGCGCGGGGTGGCCACCCGCCAACCCAAACCGCCTGAATGAGTTCCAAACCAACCTCCGCCTCGAACCAAGACACCTCACATGACGACCTGAAGGCCCCGCCCAAAGAGAAGCCTCCTGTCAAAATCAACAAACGGGAGTTGCGCGACGACTCTCGCCACCGCGCCAACAAGCAGCGTCCGGTCCTGCAAAAGATTGCCCGTGCCGTCACGGGCAAAGTCGAGGATGAGCCGTACCGAGAGCTGATCATCAACGCCGAGCCTCTCGAGACGCGGGTAGCGTTGCTCGTCGATGGGGTGCTGGAGAAATTTGAGGTCGAACGCACCGGAGAGGCGAATTTCGTCGGCGCGGTCTTCAAGGGCAAGATCCAGAACCTCGAAGCGGGCCTCAAGGCCGCCTTTGTGGACATTGGGCAGCCCAAAAACGCCTTCCTGCACTACTGGGACATCAATCCGAGCGCTCAGGAGGACAACTCCATCGAGGTCGTCCGGGACACCTCGAACGAGGAGCAGAAGAAGAAGCGCGGCCAGAAGATCAACTACAAGCAGATCCCGAAATTGTTTCCGATCGGCACCGACATTGTCGTGCAGATCACCAAAGGCCAGATCGGCACCAAGGGCCCGCGGACCACGACTAATCTCAGCCTGCCGGGCCGCTTCCTGGTACTCATGCCCTACAGCGGTCAGTGCGGGATTTCGCGCAAAATCGAAAACAAAGAGGAGCGCGAACGGCTCAAGACGATCCTGCGCAGCCTGACCATCCCTGACGGCATGGGGGTGATTATCCGTACGGCTGGCGAAGGCAAGAAGCTGCGCTACTTCATCCGCGACCTCGCCATTTTGCTCAAGAAATGGCGTGCCATCGAGGCGGGCATGGAGACCGCGAAAAAGCCGGCCATGCTATACCAGGAGCCCGACATCACGGAGCGAACGATCCGCGATTTTCTCACGGAAAAGATTGACCGAGTGCTGATCGACAATGCCGAGCGCTACGAAGAGATGCTCAAAACCGTTGGCGAAATTTCGAAGAGCGCCCGCGGCAAAATCCATCTCTACCGCGACGACATTCCGATCTTCGAGCGCTACAACATCGAGCGTCAGATCGAGCAGACCTACCAGCGTCAGGTGCCCCTGCCCAGCGGGGGCGCTATCGTGATCGAGGAGACCGAGGCGCTGGTGGCGATCGACGTCAATACCGGCTCGCACAAGGTCAGCGGCGGCAAGGACAGCAATTTCATCGTTCAGGCAAATATCGAGGCGGCCAAAGAGGCAGCCCGGCAAATCCGTCTGCGCAACATCGGCGGCCTTATCATTCTGGACTTCATCGACATGAAGAATCCGAAGGACAAAAAGGCCGTGCTCAATACGATGCGTCGCGAGATGGCCGAGGACAAGGCCAAGCACCAGATCCTGCCCATCTCGCCGCTGGGTATCATGCAGATGACGCGCCAGCGGCACGCTGAGAGCCATGCCAGCGGTATCTACGACCCCTGCCCGTACTGCACGGGCAAAGGGGTTACTAAGAGCCCGCGAACGATGTCGGTGGAGATTCAGCGTCGAATCGTTTCCATTGTCCGGCACCTCAAGGCGACACGACCGGAACAGTCCGACCTGCACCTGCGCGTACTCTTGCACCCGGAGAACCTCGAACGCCTCCGCCGCGAGGACGAGCAACACCTCGTCGACATCGAGCGCGCCTACGGCGTCAAGCTCTCCTTCCGGGCCGATCCCCAGTTCCACGTCGAAAACTTCAAAATCATCGATGTCGCCAGCGGGCGCGAGCTGCGATAGCGGAGGGAAGCAAGGGTTTCAGAGCGCCCCTTCCACGGGTCGGGCCCTATAAACCGACAATTTACTTGAAATTACATGGGTTTTGACAGGGAAATTGCGAGCGTTAGGCGATAACCCGCAGGAGCAGCGTTGGTTCTGCTTTTCCTCTCTCCTTATTTCCCATGCGATTCTTGTTTAAGCTCGGCGCGGCCTTACTGGCGATCTCTCCCCTGCACGCTCAAATCCCGGACGACCCCTTGATTACCGAACAGTTGTACCTGTTCGATTACAACATCGACGACCTGTGGGAGCTCGGCTTGACGGGCGAGGGTGTCAATTTCGGCGTCTATGGGCGCGAATTTTCCTTCATGAATGACGAGGCGCGGGCCAATTTTGGTGGCATCTTCGCTGGCATGACGATGAACGAAGCGGCCACGGCCATCCGCGTCGCCGGCACGCTGGCGGCGCCCGCGAACGATGTCGGGACGGTCGGCGTTGCTTATAACGCTGAGTGGTTCCTTTTTGCGCTCACCAATGAACAGGCTGGGGATGTCATTCCCTCCGAGCTGATTCTGGCTGGCAGCGGCACTAACTCTGCGGGGCAGTACTTAAACGATCCTGAAGTCCCTATCCGGGTCATTGCCGATAACTTCATCAGCGCCTTTGATGCAGGGCCAATGCGTGAAGATATCGATCTGGCTCAGCAGAACAACGTGATCTTCGCTGCCGGGGCGTCCGACTGGTCGGACATCCAGATCGACTCCAACTACGTCGCCCGGAACAACCTTCCCGGAATGATTGTGGTGAATAACCTCGATCAGGTCACCTGGGGAAACAATATCTTCGTCAGTGTCGAACACGACACTATCAACGACCCAGATAATGGGATTCCCGGCTTTCGTACAACGGTGGGTTCGGGAACGGGCTTTTCTGACCGGAATAATATCAGTGCTTCCATCGTGGCAGGGACGATTGGTCTGATCTCGGAGGAGATTCCTTTCCTCCCCGCTCGCTGGTACATGGAGAGCTTGGCCTCGACGTCCGGGGGCAATACGCCGACTGGCGATTCGGGGACACAGTCTTACTCGTTCAGCTCGACCGGGGGCGGTTTCGGTACCCTGAATGCGACTGCCCTGCGGCAGGACGTCATCGATATCGCTCTGCTCACCGAACAGCACCGATACATTGCTGAAGGGCAGACCGACCTTTCGGCTTCGGTCACGCCGAATAACCCTCAAATCATCAGCTTCGCGGGAGCTCAAACGACCCTCCCGGTGGAACAGGCTTTGGTTACGGTGCAACTGGCCAACGGGCAATCGATCCCTACCGATATTGTCATCAACCTCGCCGTGTTCGATCCGGTGGCTGAAGAATTCGTTCAGGTTTCCAACTGGGCGTCCATTGCTGGCTCAAACTTTAATACGATCGGAGAAGACACGTTCACCTTTCTTTTCAATGATCTTCGCGGTTCGTCGTCGGAACAGGATTGGCAAATCGAATTTATGGGTGATGTCTCCTACACGGTCGAAAGCGTGGATTTCGAATTGCTCTCTGGTATGGTTTACCGGGAGGCAGTTGAAGGTGCGCCCCTCGGTTCTCCGATCACAATCGCTGATACGACAGATGCGACCCAGGTCCGACTTGATTACACCGAAAGCGTAATGGAGGTCGCCGATGGCGAAACCTTGAGCGTCAGGGACGCCATCTGGCTCAATGGAGGTTCCATCAACGTCAACGGGACAGTTCAAGGCTACCCTGAGCGATTCGCTGCGCTCAGTGAGGAAGAGCGCGACGAGCCCGCTAACGCGCCGTTTGCCTTCAACCGTGAGCTCTCTCTGCTGATCGGCACGATGCCGGCAATCCCTGGCTCGGATGACGCTCAAGCCCCTGTCTTCAGTGTCGGTGAAAGCGGGAATGCAACTTTCGGCGGCGGTGTGATGGTCGAGCGCGGCACGATCAACAATGCCGGAAACTTCACGGTCGACACCCTGATGTCGCTCATGCCGGAGTCCAGTTTTGTCAACTCCGGCACGCTGACCCTCAGGTCTGGCATTTCCGCGTCGGCGGAAGGAAGCGACTTTGAAAATTCCGGCACGATTGACCTCGGGTCGGGCACGGTCTTCACCCTTAGCGGCGGCACCCAGCTGGACAACCAGGTCGACGCCGCGATCGAGGGCGAAGGGCGATTGGTGTTTTCGGGAGACGGTTCCTCCGACGCGTTTGACGGCTCCGTCGAACGGACCGAGTTTGCAACGTTTGAGAACCTGGAGAACTTTGTTGGATCGAGCGACGCTTCCAATGATGGACGGCTCCAGAACGAGGGAGACGCCAATGTTTCTCTCGGCTTCGAGGGCGGACACCTGATCAACCAAAACGCCATCACCAGCTCGTCACTGTCGGCAAGCGGCAATGCGATCCTGGCAAACGGCGGCATGCTCAACCTGACCGGGGACGCCTCGCTTCAAGAGTCGGTTTTTGGTCAGTACGGTACTTTCGATGGTGGTGAAAACAACCTCGCGGTTATCGGTGGCTTCTTTGTTAACGAAGGGCTCACTACAAATGTGGGGCAGCTTGACCTTACCGCCTCTGAATTCGTCTTCACGGGTGCAAGTACCCTCGAGGCTGACGAGGTCCTTTTCGGCACGAGTTCGGTAGGTACCATCGAGAGTGGGGCGACTTTCAGCGCCACGTCCATGACGGTAGGCGGGGACGTCACCAACAATGCGACGGTAGATGCCCTCCAAGCCATCCAGGTGGTCGATGAAGGGACATTAGTAAACAACGAGACTTTCGCCGGGATCGAGACAGTGACAGTGGGCACCGCAGGCACGTTTAACAACAATTCGCTTCTGAATTTTGCACTCGATAACGAACTCGCGATCACGGGCGGTACCTTTAACCAGAATGAAGGCGGAAGGTGGACCGTCGATTCCAGTGGTGCTCAGCTGTCAGGAGTTAACATCGGGTCCGGAGAAGCCCTGGCGATCTCGATTTCTGATGGCGGTACGCTGAACCTCAGCGCAATGGAGGAAGACCAGCTTGTCGACCTGGAGATTGCTACCGGCGAGATTGTCAATGCCGACCGTCTCACCAACCTGCGCTCTCTGGTTGTCACTGGCATGGCTCGCCTAACCCCGTCCGCGGAGGGCCTTCCAGGTGGTGTTGCGCCGGTTGTCGTAAACGAAGCTTTTGAACTTCGCGGCGTCCTTGACATGGTGCCCGAATTGACCGCTGACCCTCGGGTCAGGCTCGATGTCTCGGAAGTCGCTATGGACGACCTCGACTTCGGGGCCGATGGCGGAATCGCGATCCCGTTCCACGGGCGTCATACGGATGAGGCAGACAGCGATCCGCTCTTCACAATTGTCCTGCCGACGGGTGAAACCGTAGCGGCCGAGGGCACGACTTTCTTCCTCGAATCTACCGCCGACTCCGAACGCATGCGGTTTCGCGAGGGCGAAAATATCTTCAGCATCGTGACCGAGGAGGGTGGGTCTTTTGGCGAGGGCCTAAATGTGGCGGCCAGCGACGACCTGCTGTCTCTGGGTGCGACGATCACCATCATCGAGGGGGGTGCCGAAGACGGGGAAGTGTTGGCGATGGCCGTTTCCGATCTGGATAACCCCCGTCTTCTTGAGTTCCTGAGCGTCCTCGATACCAACCTTGCTGCTGTCTCCATGGCCCTGGGCGCTTCCCAAGTCGAGGACGGTTCTTTGGATCTGCCCGAAGAGCTCGACGCCGAGATTGAGGCCCAAGCGGTTGCGGTCTTCGAAGAAATTGAGCGCATTATCGACGAGGCTGGCGCCGACCGAAATCAGCTTGCTCAAGATATCAGCCCCGCTCTGCAAGCGATCACGCCGCGCGGCAATGCCGTACTGCAGAGCACGCTTGTGCAGATTGCAGATGGGCATGTGAACGGCATCTTCCGCCGGGCGGAGTATCTGCGCCGCCGTGGGCAGTTGCGATTGCGGCCAGTCGAGCGCAGCCAGGTTGAGCCCGAGGGCGACCGTTATCAGCGGATGGCCCGCAGCATCCTCTCGGGCGAGACGAATTCCGTCCGTTACGATTCACAGAACAACCAGTACAATTTCGAACGACGCGAAAACCTCGCCGCCTCCGAAGAAGAGCCGGTTGTGTTGCGCGACGGCGGAAGCTGGGCCTGGTACGTCGGCGGTTCGATCGAGGTTGTCGACGTTGACGGCGTGGGATCCGAAGCGGACAACACCCGTCAAACCTACCAGGTGCGAGCAGGCATCGACAAAGCTTTCCGTGGCGGGCACACCGTTGGCCTCGGACTCTCCTCAGGCTTCCATACGCTCGACATCGAGGACGACCTCGGCAGCGAGCAGAGCGGCTTCATTGCCTCCGTCGCTCCGTACTACGCCTTCAACAATGACCGCTTCGCCTTTGTCGGGACGGGCGGCTACGGTGCCGGTATCTTTGAACTCACGCGCGGATTCCAGATTGGGGCCACGCCGGCTACTCAGGGTGTCGCTGATGACGTTGTTGCCCACCAGCTCTTCGGGGGCGCGCGGGCTTCGTTCAAGATGGTCGATCGCCGGCCATGGTCGGTGCTGCCGTACGTCTCGATCACGGCCAGCCGCACTCAGGTCGAAGATTACCGCGAAAGCGGCATGACCAATGGCTTCGACCTCGCCGTCGACGAGCAGACCATCGGATCGGTGCGTCCGGGTCTCGGCTTTGTGATCGATTTCATCGGAAACCGGAACTGGCGAAACATTCAGGGAAGTCTGGACGTCGGCTACGAGTACGAGGCCCTCTACGACGGAGACGACATTACCTACAACCTCTACAACTTCGGAAGCGGTAACAACAATTACAGCTTCGACTACGAAAACGAGCACCAGCTTCGCCTGGCTCCGTCCGTTTCCTATTCGATCTCCGACCACACCGGCGTGTTTGCTGGCTATGGCCTCACGATCGGTTCCAACGATCTCTTCCTTCACCAGATCGACTTCGGCATCCGCTCGCGCTTCTAGGCGAGCGTCCGAGGCTGGTCGGGCCTTTTTCAAAACGCTCCGAGGGCATTTCCCCGGGGCGTTTTTTGTGATCGGCTCAGGCCAGTGCCCGGAAGCCCCGGCGACTGGTAAAACCAAATCCGTTATTAGGCAGGTAAATTGCATGAAAGCTGCTTGTGTTGGTTGATGGCACGACAACGCATAAAACTGCCCGGGCCGGAGGCCTGTGCACAAGTCACCGAGTGGCTTTGCCACAATGAGCATCTGGCGGTTCGGGATCGACTTC
>JBHJGW010000146.1:0-5883 GCA_050331415.1 Opitutales bacterium
GTATTATATGAGACGAACTACCGAGGTTTCGTCGAATGGGTCATATCAGACGCAGCCGCCCCGACACCATGTCGCCTGCGAACCCTGTCCCGAGGCCCAGAGGGCGGTCCACCTTTTCGCTCAACAGTTTGCGATGGGGAGCAAGCTGCCCCGGCACTCATTCACGCGGTAAGGCAACCGCCGAGATGCTCGCGGGCGGGAGCACAATATGCCAGCGCCTGCCTTTGCGGTCCAACGGCGTTTGGGTTTCTTCCACCAGCGCGGACGGTTGCCCGGACTCTGTCAGGGAGTAATGCGTTGCGGTCCGGACCGTCTCGGCGACCCAGCAACCTGTCTCGAGCATCAGCGTCAGTGCTTGCTGCTGATGGCGGTTCAGGGCGTGGAGGAAAAGCTGCTCGTCGTTCACCGTGACAACCAGGTCGAGGTAGGCGACGACATCTGAGGGGCTGAGCCCGCCGACGGTAAAGGGCTGCGCGTAGCCCGGAAGCGCCTGCTCGCTGCGCCAGCCGATCCGCCGGTCACCGTGCAGGCGGCTGTAGAGAGCCGTCACGGCGCCGCTGGGGCGCAGCACTGCCCCGCCCTCGGCAACCCCGATGCTGGCCAGTGACCAGGCGTTACCGATCAGCATCGACTGCGTGGCCAGCCGGATCGGAAAATCGGAGCGCATCAGGGCGTGCAAGATGGAGACCGCGCCCATCCCCTTCGCCCAGATCGACTGGGTGAACGGCGGTGGGTCAACAGGAGCGCCGTCCGAAGTTTCCTCAACTTTATCGCCCCACCACGAGTTCCAGTTCCATTCGGTCAGGGCGATCGGGTATCCATGGCGTTCGGCGGCGACAGCCTCGAAACTGAAAAAGTGCGATTGGCCCCTGGCGTCGGTTCCCGGAGCGCTCGCCGCCGCGTTCCAAAAATCTTCTGGGCGAAACTCAGCGAAGCGCACGGGTTCGCCGCCGCGGCTGAGCTTGTCGATACCCCAAGTCTTATAGAAGTGGGAGCTCACGAAGGCGATGCGGTCGCCGAGACGCTCGGCAAAGGCAGCGGTAACGGGCAGACGCACGCCGTCGGTTTCGAGATAGTTTTCGGCTATAAGCTCGATGTTCGGATCGACGGCCCGGAGCGCTTCGACCATCTCCACGACAGCGTTCACGTAGGCGTCAGTTATTTCCCTGTCGCTCAGCCCGCGCTCGCGAAGGGTGTTCAGCGCGTACCAGACGAATTCATTGCCGAGCTGCCAATACTTGACGCCAAAGGGTTCCGGGTTGCCGTTTCGGGCGCGCAGCAGCGCCCAGCGGCGCAGCTCGACGGGCACATCGGCATCGACCGGCAGGTTGCAGTAGGCCAGCATTGCCCGCGCTTGCGCCAGCACCTCCTCGGGCGGGACTCGCTCGAGAAGCATGTCCGTCAGCTTGACGACCAGCAGCGGCTCTGCGCCGAGTTCCGCGCAAAGCGCTAAAAATTCGTCGAGGCCGAAGGCGTGAGTTTGTAGCGCGCCATCGCTGCGCAGTCGCGCAGGCCGCTCGGCTTTCAGCCTGTCAGGAGCGTTGTCGATCAGGTGGGTCCAGCGGAAGTCGACTGACTCCAGCGCCACACCACCGGGAAAGCGAAGCACCGGGATCGCCATCTTTCGCAGCTGCGCAACGACGTTTTCGCGCAATGCTCCCGTTTCAGGGTCCCACGCTGCCTCGGGCCCGCTCTCATTGTGGACTCCAATCTCCAAAAAGTGTCCGAACAGGCGGTCGTCGACCGTGCCTTCGGCTTCCGGGTCGAGGGTTATCTCGATCACCGGCAGGGTACCGAAACCGCTGCAGCACCCGAGGGCAGCGGCGGCCAGAGGCCCGCCATATTTCCGCAGAAAACGCATCCTGCTAGACGCAATCTCAGGCCAGCGGCGTCAACAGCGTTTTCGCGGAGGTTTCCTTCCGCAAGTCGTGGCGGAGGAAGTCATCGGCAATCGGGCGCCAGTCACCCCCGCCGTAGTCGGCCAGCAGCAAGGGGCCGCGGTAGCGGACGGCCAGCGGCTGACCTGTAACGGCGCTGACGCCGTGCTGCTCGGCGAAGCGGGTGGTCGGCGGCAGGAGCGGGCGTTCGCCTTCGGTGAGGTGGCCATTGATTTCCACCACTTCGCCCGCGGGTACGGTCAGGCGCAGCCAGCCGTCGTCGCCACGCTCGGGGATGCCGGCGATCCAGGGTGGTAAAAAGAGCGCCACCGGCAGGGCTTCGCTCCCGCCGTTGGCAAGGTGCCAGGTGGCGTTGCGGGGGTAGCTCGTGTGCACACTCAGGCGGCTCTCGCCAGCCATGTAATCGCCCGGCAGGCCGAAGGGTAGAAAGAGCGAATCACCCTCTCGCGCGGCGCAGTACTGCGTCATCCGTGCGAGCCCTTCGGCGCCGCGCATTGTGCAGCACCAGTGAGCCTCGGGCACAGAGAAAGCAAGCTCGGTGGAGCCGTCGGCGCCTGGGCAGTTGTCACAGCCGAAGCCGCCGTTGGCGCGTTGGCCGTGGCCCAGCGCATTGAACCAGATGACCTGTGCCTGCTGCAGGTAGGTGGTCGTGCTGGTAAGCCGCCACAGCTCCATCGCCACCATCAGCGCATCGACGACCGCGCAGGGCTCTGTCCACTTCGGGCGGTCGAACCAGTTGAAGTTGGCGTAGGTTTCTGACCAGGCCGTCGCGGTAAAGAGCTCGAATCGTTTCGCGACCTCGTCGACCAGGTCGGCCTGGCGGGTCAACCGGGCCCACCGCAGCAGGGCGCGGCAGCCGGTCAAAGTCGCATGGGTCTGCGCCTGGATCGTGACGAGGTCGATGGCGAGGAAACGTCCGAGCATCGCTTCAATCAGCGTTTTGAGCCGCGTCTGTTGGCCAAAAGCCTCGCAGGCGTCGATCAGTCCCGCCATGCCGACCGCGAAGCAGCCGACATCCGTCGAAAGGATCCACGGGCCCAGTTGCTTGAGGTGCGAGCCGGAGTATTCGCCCGCGGCTTCTCGCTGCGACGGGTCGATCGAGTATTGCGCGTACGCGTCGGCGGTCGGCAGGAAAAGGTTGTCGATGATCGGCTGCGCACGCTGCCAGGCCGGGCCCTCGGGCAGCCACCGCTCAAGCTCTGCCAGGGCCTGCAATACCCAGCCATGCCCGGAGAGCTGCTGCTCGCTGATGCCGTCGGAGTACTGGCGGCCGAAGTAGCCGGCTTCGTTGACCTCGTGGGGCCAGCGCGCCAGCGTTCCTGCCAGGTAGCGAGGTGCCCGACCGGTGGCCTGCCCAAGGAGCACCCAGGCTAAAAGCGTCCGCCCCTCGGCGTCACCTGGCCACTTCGTGTTGACCCCCTCGCGTTTGAAGACGTTTTCCGGATAATATGTCTCCTCCTCCAGCCGTGCGTAGTTGCGGCAAAGTCGCGTCCAGAGGTCGCCGGTGGGAAGGAATTCGCCGAAGTCGCAAAATCGCATGGGAGCCGCTTGCAGGGGTATCACCGCCCCGTCGCAAGAGTGGCGGCCCCCTACCCTCACGGTTCTGAGGCGCCGAAGACAAGCCCGAAGGCGATCAGGCGGCCGCCGCGGAGGCGGGATCGAGCTCGTCAGCCGCGGTGGAGGCGGCCTGGACGGCCAGGATCATTCGGGAGCCGAGGCGGTTGCGCAGAATGAAATAGAAGATCATGGCGGGGATACCAATGGTGAGCCCGGTGGCAGTGGTGACGAGTGCCTCCCCGATGTTGCCGGCGAGCAGCTCCGGCTGGCCAAAACCGCGGCTGGCCAGAACCTGGAAGGCGCTGATCATGCCGCTGACAGTCCCGAGCAGCCCGATCATGGGAGCAACCGCGGCGATCACGTTCAGGTAGTTGACCCACTGGGCGATGGCGTTCTCCTCTGCCTCGAGGTTTTCGGAGAGGGCCTCCTCGACTTTGCCTTTGTTGCCGTCGGGGGCGTCTGGCCGGGCCTTGCCGAGGGCGGCAAACAGAGAGCGGCTAAAGACCGTGTTGTTTCCCTCGAGGGCCTGCCGCGCTTCGTCTACGCGGTGCTCGCGCAACAGGCCGTTTACATTCTCGCAGAGCGAACCGGGGACGAACTTGCCTTGCCCGGTTTGGAGGAAGCAAAAAACGACCAGGAACAACATGAACAGCGAGCAAAGCCCCAGCGGCCACATCGCCCAGCCGCCCTGTACGATCAGGTCGAACAGGTTCTGTTGGCCTGCGGCGGCAGCTTCGGTGGCGGGGGCGGTTTCGGCTTGGCCGAGCGCCACGGCGGTCCCGGTGAAAGTGAGGAAGACGAGCAGCTTTTTCATGTCGAGCGATTGAAAGGGAGAAAGATTCGAGAAGAGAGGCGGTTCAGGGCTGAGAAGTCAGGCTCGAGGCCGTTTCGTAGGTGGGCTTCCCGGGAATCAGGATGGCTTGCCCGGGCCAGGCGAAGCTGCGAGCCTGCATTTCCTCGGCAAGGGCGCGAGCGGTTTCGGGTTCTTCGAGCTCGACTGCCGCAGTGATGGCCACGGCGTAGCACTCCCCAAGGTAGGCCATAGGCAGCTGGCTGGAAAAGATCACCGGCCGCAAAGCGGTTTCCAGTGCAGCTTCCGGGGTTTCGTCTTCGAGCTGAAGCATGGCGAGGACGAAAAACGGCAAGGCCGACGGGCCGTATCGGGGGCTCTCGGCGACACCCGCTTCGGCAAGTGCCCACGCCTGGGTTTTGATTGGCAGGTGGTAGGCCCCGAGCAGTTCCAGCGCTTCGAGGCGCTGAGTGACCGAAGGATCGTCGACAAGGGTGCGAAGCTTGCGTGCCGCGCCGAAGGCGAGGTAGGGATCGCCGTGGTAGAGGTTGAGCTCGATCACCTGGATCAGCGCGAAAAGGTCTTCCGGCGGCAGCAAATCCAGGTAGGGCACGCGGTGACGCCAGACTGCGGTGGCCAGTGGCACGCCTTCCTCGGGGCGACCCTTGCGGGCCAGTTCGCGGGCCTCCCGGAGCAGCTTGCCTCCAGGCAGACTCAGCGAAGCAATGCGCTCGCGCGGGAAACTGAATTCGGCGTTACCCTGTCGAAAGGTCAGACGCTCCTCGGTGTAGGACAGCACCTCGCCGGTGAGCCGGTTGCCCGTTTCCAGAAACAGGTAGTGGGGCTTCCCTTCGAGCCTGCGGGCAGCCGCACGCTCCTCCGGGGTGATTGAGGAAGCACGGGTGGCCGCTTCCTCACCCTCGATGGCGCCGGCGCCAGCGCAGGAGAACAGAGCGCCAAACACGAAAACCGCAAGCCGGGCGCCGGTGGTCATGGCGAGCCAGAATGGCATTCGGAAAAAGTGCGGCGTGCGCTTCATGGTTTCGACTCCGGTTCGTTGGTTTCGCTGACGGCGACGGCGCTTTCGGCAACCTCCGGCACCAGCGGTTCTAGGCGCTCGACAGCGGCTTCCGCCTGCTCCCAGGCGGCTTCGAAGTCGCGGAGTCGGTCATGGGAAAGCAGCTCCTGATAAGTGCGCAAGGCGGCGCGCAGTAGCTCGGCGCGCGTTTCCGGGCCAACCTCAGCGGAGTCGGGAGCCGCCGGAGTCGCGTCCGCCAGAGCTTCGAAGTGCCGGGCACTGGCGAGGTAAGCGTCAACCATCATCGAAGGGTAGGCGCGGTACGAGTTGTAGACGCGCTGGTAATACGCAATTGCCCGCCGGGGGTTGCCACGATCCGCTTCCGCTCGCCCCATCATCAGCAGGGCGCGGGCGTGAGGTCGGCCTCGGGCGGCCTGCCGCTGGAGCAGGTCTTCGAGTACTTCAATGGCCTCGGAGGGCTCACCGGTCTCCACCAGCACCTCCCCGTGGAGCAGCGTGCCTTCGATGGCGCGGCGGTGCAGCGGTGTTTCGTCGCGGAAGGTAGCGAGGAGGTCGGCAGCCGTTTCGAAGTCGCCCCGGTCGGCGGCCAGCCGGGCGAG
>JBHJGW010000147.1:0-29311 GCA_050331415.1 Opitutales bacterium
AACCGTAAGCGATTGCTCTCCACAGCAACACTGAGAGAGGGCAGATGCACAATATCACCCGCGTCGCCTCCAGGTCCACCATTGCCACCAGGACCCCCGCGTCCACCATTGCCGCCACGGCCACCGTTCCCTGGTTTTTGACCGGGATGCCCGAATGGTGCTGCATCAACTCGGGCTCGTCCTCTCCCGCCATTTCCACCGGATCCGCCCTGTCCGCCGCGACCGCCAGTTCCGCCGGCTTCCCCGGTAGTGATGATTGTCAGACTCCCCTCGCCTGTGAGCTCGCTGAAGAGCAGTTGGACGTTTTCTCCGTCTCTGCCGGGACGCCCGGTGGAACCAGGCTCGCCAGGCTGTCCATGTCCCCCAGGATTGCCATGCCGGCCGTCTCTCCCTCCATTGTCTCCCGACGGGCCCCGTTCGGCTACATCATTACGCGCTCTTGCATGGGCGTTAACAGGAAAGGCACGTATTGTGACATCTCGGTCGACTCTCACCTCTCCCGCAAAGATGGTTAAGGTTCTTCCATTTAAAACTATGTCCTCATCAATCACAAGAACCTCATCCGACGCGTCCGCGCCAGCGGTGACCGAATTCGATGTTTCTGTCACTCGATCACTAAACCTGACCTCTGCCTTCGAGGCCATCAGATCGCTAGTGAGCATGAGAGCAGCTCCGACGGCAAGAACATGGTACAACCGGAGGAACAATGATTGAGTAGCGGCTTTCTTCATCACGGGCACGTCATTGGTTCTCGCGCATTTTGTCAACAGAAAGATTGAGTACTCAGGAAAACTTCACCCATCGCCTCGGCAAACGGTGCAAACGGCGGGGTGTAGCCACCAAAAATTGCCCTAAATCTGGTTGTCCAAGGCAAACGGTTTGGCAAGTATTCCGTATTCCGTGAAACCATTGAGAAGGTAACTCGCTCATAGATCAATGCACCTGATTAAGCGGTTAATTGACTGGCGGAGGATTGTTTCGTTGATGGTGTCATCAGCCACCTGTAGTCTCATCGGATTGGGCTCCGCTGGAAGATCCAGGCGCGACCGATGGCATTGTCTTTGATGCGGTCGGCGCTCCTGCCGCCTACTACGGTTCGAGCAAGCGCGGCGATGCACATCTTCGAGCCGGAGTATGCCAGTGGCTCCCGGAGCCACTCACTGATCCAGCAGCACTCGATCAACCACCTTTAGCGATGAGATGGAGATGCTGGCGCTTGAAAAGCACGCTGCGAAGCACAATCAGAAAGCCGCGCGAGTCGTACATCGCGAAGATGGGAGCATTGAGGACGACGTCGACTTTCGGATCTCGACCGAGACAAACGATCCGGCGGACCCATTCTATCTCCCATAATTCAGGAGGTCCAGGACGGCAAGTTCAACGTGTCGAAGCCGGGCGCAAAGATGGAGGACTTACGGTCGATCTTTTCGCGTCTAGATTTTGCGGAATCCTGTTCCAGGGGCGCATTCAGTCCGGTAGCAACGGCCTCCTAACCAAGATGGTTTGGAGCCCGCACAGCGCCGACGTCTACTGTTCGATTAAGCCCATGAGCGCCAAACGCGCCCGCGCTAATACGAGCTTCTGAACCGTTTCTGCCGTCTCCGGCAGCATTTGAAGGCTTGCTCCCCAACGAAGCCTGTCCTAGTCCTCAAATGGGCGGTAAATCTCCTTCGTAGCTGGTTTCGCTTACCTCCAGCATGACGCCCGGGAGCGGAGGGAGTCACTCCTTCCCCTTTAACAGTGTGTGAAACTTTACCGGACGAAACTATGACAAAATCTTTCCGAAAACACGCTTTACACTTTCATTTATTAGTATTTGTGGCTCTTTCTGGAACATCGTGCCAGCGCAATTCCGTGGATGGTGCCCGAGAAATTCCAGTTTGGACCGGAGCCATTTATATTACGATGCCGAACATAGAAAAGGCAAATCAACCTTTCATCAGTTTCCTGCGTCAGAACGTTGGGGAGGTAGTTTTTATCGATATTCTCATCGACATGAGCCTTTGGGATGAACAGATGGCGAACAGATTCGAGCGATTAGAACTCGGGAAATTCGCGAGCAATTCTGAGATGCAATTACAAGTGGGTAACGATGCGTACCTCACCCTTCAGCTTTTGGAAAATCACAGATTACTTCCTTCGGGAGGTGGCACTGGTGTTTACGCGTTCCCAGTCCTTGGCTCTTTTCGGATAGAAGTTATCCCAGAACAGATTCCGCTCTATGTATTGCGGGAAATCCATCCGCCCACGCAGAGGATTAGTCCCGGTTCTCGATTCTCGCTACGGGACGCTTTCCAGCCGGCGTCACGCTGAACGCCAATTTAATTTAACATGAATAAAAATTTTCGCTTCTATCAATCATCGTATTTTTCTATTATGGTTTTCACGACGTCATTGAGCGGCGGGCGCTTGTCGGTCGCGCGAAGGTCGGCAGCATCGTATTGTTATTGGAATCAGGTTTCGCTTTAGGAAATAGGCTTCGCCCGAATGACTTCAGTCGATTTTTCAGTAATTGAGCAGCCTAGCTATTCGCCACACCCCTGACGAAGTTACCCAAACCATAAAGCTTTTTTCCCTGTCGATAACCATTGTTTCAGGAACGCTTTGTCGCATCGATGCTCGTTCTTCGCTCGCTGATGCAGCAGAGTTTGGGCTCGAACCGGGGCCCACATAATCTACCGAAAGAAATTGCGAGGGGCCTTGCGCGCCTTTGATGATTCGGACACCAAGTAAGACACCTTCACTCTTGGCAAGGTCCTGTTCGATCCGTGGCATCAATTTTGCCACCTCTGCTTCTACCGAATGGCTATTTGCCAGATCGGAAAGCCAGTTTGCGAAAAGAGCGAAAAACCTTACTTTGAATGAATTATCTGTTATGCTGACACTTAAGTCCGGCGGGGTTGAGGGGACGGAACGGTGGAGGTTAGCAAGGGATGTGTTTAAAACTCCAACGAAGAGGATCGAGGCTATAAAAAATTCTTTCTTCATCGTGACTGTTTGTGCGGAATATTAATAATTTTTTGAATCGTCATAGACTGATCCGGTAGATAGAAACGGGAGCCTGGAGGGAGCCATTATTGAATCTGCTCCCCTTTGACAGCAATTTTAGATGTTCGGATATTCCCGCTTGAAACCGCAAGAACTTCTTTCCTTGGCGATGGTGGCGGGCTGGATGAACCGCCAGTCGTAGTGCGTCACCGAGGATCTGGTCGAAGAGAATCGCGTCCTGCGCGGGCAGCTCGATGCTCATGCCAAGGGCGGGAGCATCCGGTTCAATGCGGATCAACGCCGCCGTCTGGCGGAAAAGGGCCGCCGCCTCGGGCGTAAGGTGCTCATGGAGGTCGCCAGTCTCGTGACGCCGGAGACGATCTACGCCTGGCATCGCAAGTTCGTCGCGATGAAGTTTGCCCCAAAGGGCAGGGATCATTCGGCTGCCAAGGCTCGACGCGAGGAGCGCAACGCCCTCATCATCAAGCTGGCCACCGAGAACGCGGGTTGGGGCTACGGGCGCATTCAAGGCGTCATGCAGTCGCTCGGCTGGCACAAGCTCAGTACCTCAACGGTTGGCGAAGTCCTCCGGGCTGCCGGCATCGAGCCCTCCCCGGAGCGAGGCAGTCGGCTCGACTGGCAAACCTTCATCCGGATCCACGCCGATCAGCTCGCGGCTACGGACTTCTTCATGGTGCCCGTCTGGACGCTGCGCGGACTCGTCATGTATCGGGTCCACTTCGTGATCGACCTCCTGAGTCGGAAGGTCGAGATCACCCACATCGGCTGCCAGTATTCCGGCGACTTGATGATGCAGATCGGTCGCAATCTGACCGACTGCATCGACGGATTCCTCCTCGGCAAGAAGTGGATGCTGCATGACCAGGACCCGCTATTCACGGAGGACTTCCGGGAGTTGCTCCGTGCCAGCGACACGACGCCGTTCAAACTGCCTCGCCACTGGCGGGGCTTGGCGTGGCCGTTGACGATCTGGCTTAGGGACGAGCCCGTGATACCCACTAGACGAGCCAGTTCCTGCCCAGAAAAACCCCGCTTATTCTGAAGATGCCGGATGGTGAGGCCTAGTTCCTTCACTTATCGAGGGTTGTCCCCAAATTCAGCGCGGCCCGCAAGGAAAAACCAAAAAATTTTTAGGTTCTTGCTTGCGTCCTCCGCCGCGCTTGGGATAGTGAACACAATAGCACTTTAAGCTAGGGTTTCCGCTCCGTCCGGTTCGCCTTGGCAGGGGTGCCGCCGGCGGGTGTGGCGACTTCCCGTCCTTGGGTCCCAGGCGCGGGACCGGCCCCTCTGAAGCTGACCAGCGGCGCAAGTGTCAGCGAATTGACGGAAGGTTCAAGCGTTCAGGTTCAGATGTTCATCCCAAAAAACTTCGTCGTCGTCGACTGCGAAACGACCGGTCTCGACCGGCTGCGGTGCAGTCTTCTCTCTATCGGTGCCGTCCTCGGAGACGGCTCAACGTTCTACCGCGAATGTCGCCCGGAGCCCGGCTGCCAAGTCGACCGGGAGGCCCTCGCCGTCAACGGGTACGACCCGGAGAGCTGGGATCACACCCGCTCTGCCGGGGAGATCGTGGAAGAGCTGCTTGCCTGGCTGTCCACGAGGCACGCTGCGCGCTGGATTGTCGGTGGCAAAAACCCGACTTTTGATTACGACTTCCTGGAGGCCACGCTGGAGCGGCACGGCAGCGCCGTCCGGCTCCGTGACGTGATCTCCCGCTGCGTGATCGACCTCAATACGCTGGTGTACACCCATGCGATTGCCGAGGGGCATGACCTGGCCGACTGCGACCGCAAGGCGCTCTACGGCGAGCTCGGCCTGCCGGTCGAGGAAGGTGTCCACCATGCCCTCAACGGTGACTTACACGCCGCAGGGAGTCGGGCGGCTCCTCAAGCGCTGGGGCTTCACACCGCAGCGGCCAATCAAGAAGGCCTACGAGCAGCGGCCCGCGGAGGTCAAAACGTGGATGGAAGAGACTTATCCGCAGATCCAAGCCCGCGCAAAAGCCGAGGGCGCAGATGTCTTCTGGGGCGACGAAACCAGCGTGCAGCCCGAGGCGCATCGGCGCCGTGGGTACGCCCCGAAAGGCTGTACCCCCACCGTCAAACAGCCCGCTCGACGCTTCCACAGCAGCGTGATCAGCGCCATCAGCAATCGTGGCAAACTGCACTGGATGCCGCTTAAAGAAGCCCTCAACTCCGACCTCTTCATCGAGTTCCTCCAGCGCCTCATCAAGCACCGCAAACGCAAAATCTTTCTCATCGTTGACAACCTGCGCGTGCACCACAGCCGCCCGGTCAAGGACTGGCTCGAAGCCAACCGCGACCGCATCGAAGTGTTTTACCTGCCTAGCTACAGCCCCGAACTCAACCCCGACGAATACCTCAACCAAACCCTCAAGCACGAGGTCCACAAGCGAGGCATGCCCACCAACCCCGGCGAGCCCCAGGCCAAGGTCGAACTCTCCCTCGACAGCCTCCAACACCGACCCAAAACCATCCAAGCCTGCTTCCAACACCCAGCCGTCAAATACGCCGCCTGACGTCACCCTTTACATTTTCGGAGTAATAAGAAGGGATTGAGGGGCTGGCTGCGGCGTATTCGGTTTTCGGAAGGGAAAATTATTGACCGGATTAGGAAAATCGCGAAACCTCTAAACGTTCGCGGTTCTGTCACCTACCCTTTCGTCCGCCTTGCCTGTCATGAAATTGCCCAAGCTCCTGTTCCCGGCTTTCCTGCTCCCAATCGCCGCTTTTTGCACACCGAATCCCGCCAAGGTTGAGGGTCCGGAGAGTTGCGCGGAGTGCCACGCGGTTTCCGTTGAGGCTTGGAAGCAAACGAGCCACTTCAATACCTTCAACGAGATGCACCGCCGCCCGGAGGCGCGCGAGATCGCTGAGAAGCTCGGTATCCGGCGGATCAAATTCGAGAGCCTGTGTCTGAGCTGCCACTACACGGCACAGGAAACCGAAGGCGGCGAAATCGAGGTGATTGCCGGGATTTCCTGTGAATCCTGCCACGGAGCTGCGGAGGACTGGATCGACATCCACAGCAATTACGGTGAAGGCTACACCAAGGAAACAGAGCCGGCGGAGCATCGCCAGATGCGGATCGAGAAGAGTGTCGCCAATGGCATGATCCACCCCCGTAACCTTTATGCGGTTGCGACCAACTGCTACGAATGCCACCTCGTACCCAACGAGCGCCTGGTTAACGTCGGTGGCCACCCGGCAGGCAGTAAGAACTTCGAATTGGTCAGCTGGCTCAATGGCGAGGTACGCCACAATTTCCAGGATTCCGATGGCAAGGTAAACGAGGAGATTCCCATCGAGGACAAGCGAATGCTTTTCCTGCTTTCGATTATTCTGGAGGTTGAGCATGGTCTCCGCGGCACGGCCATTGCGACCACGGCGGATACCTACGGCAAGACGCTTGCCGTACGGACGGATACGGCGAAAAAGAAGCTGGCACAAGTCACACGACTGCTGCAGAGCGAAGATCTTGCCGCGATTTATAAAGCCGCCAATGCGGCCAAGCTGACCCTGAACAATGAGGCCGAACTCGTGGCCGCCGCTGAGGAAGTGCAGCGCTTGGGCCAAGCGTTTGCCCAGAACCACGACGGAAGCCAGTTTGGGCAGCTCGATCAGTATATCGAGTCCGCCACGCCAAAGGGCGAGGTTTACCAGCCGAACCCGTAGCCCCTGCCCTGCCCGGGTTGCCAGTGTTTTCCTTTCCTGCTCTTCATGTCTAATCTCACGGTTGCTCCCTGGGCAGCGGTAGCTCGCCCTCAGCGTTGGGATGAGCCCTTCGGGAAAATGTCACCGGAGGCGGTTGACGACCTTCTGCAGAAGAAGCCTTTTTGCGACTTCGATCCGGAGCGCTTCCCCAAGCATCTGCCGTTGAGGGATATTCTGCTCAACGACGCGCGTATTCGGACCTTCGCTGATGGTGAGATCGTCATGCGCGAGGGCGACTACGGCACGTCAGCGTTTCTCATTTTAGAGGGTAGCGTACGCGTCTTTCTTGACAAGCTCCCAGCCCGTATGCTGGGCCGAAAGGTCAAGCGCAAGCGCAGCCCATTCAGCGCGGTGGCCCAGATCTGGAACCGGCCCAAGTTCTCCGAGACCCGGACGTCGGTCGGTGCTTCCGCGCAGTCTAACAAGAGCACGTCGCAAGCGCCCGAAAGTCAGATTTTCATCCAGGATATCCCTGCCGCACTAACGGCAAAACTTCGTCACCTGGACCTGGATCAAAGTGGAGAATTGATTGGGGAGCTCGCAGCCCTCAGCCGGACACCGCGAACGGCCACGGTCGTGGCAAATGGTACCGTGGAGATGCTGGAAATCCGGTGGCAGGGTCTCCGGGAATTTCGGAGCTTTGCGCCGGAATGGAAGCGGCGGATCGATGAACTTTTTCGAGAGCGCAGCCTCGAAACCCACCTGCTGAAGTCGCCCCTGTTTGCGGGCCTTTCCAAAGAGGCGCTCGATTGCGTAATGGAGGCGACCATTCTGGAGAGCTACGGCTCTTTCGACTGGCACGACAGTTTCCGCAAGATGCGCGAAACCGCCGACGGCCAACCTCACGCTTCTGAGCCAAAGATCCTCGCCGAAGGCGACTACCCGAACAGCCTTATCCTTGTTCGCAATGGTTTTGTCCGCGTGAGCCGTCGATACAACAATGGCGAGCGGACGGTCAATTACCTTGGTGCCGGACAAAGCTATGGGATGCGGGAACTGAGCGAAAGCTTCGAGACCGGAAGCCCAATCAAATATCAGCACAGTTTAAGGGCCTTGGGCTACGTGGATCTCCTCGTCATTCCGGCAGCGGTTGTGGAGGACTATATCATTCCTGCGCTTTCTGAGGACCAGCGGCGCAAGATGTCGCAAAATGAGCCCTTTGCGGTTTCGTCCACTTCCGAGTCCAAAGAGCCCCTGGATCACACGGTGGAGTTTCTGGTGGAGCACCGCTTCATCAACGGCACGCAGTCCATGCTCATCGATCTGGACCGTTGCACGCGTTGCGACGACTGCGTTCGTGCCTGCGCCTCGACGCACGAAGGGAACCCCCGCTTCATCCGGCAAGGCCCGCAAGATGGCACGACCATGTTCGCCAACGCCTGCATGCACTGCAGCGACCCGGTCTGCATGATTGGATGTCCGACCGGCGCAATCCACCGCGCGGAGTCGACGGGTGAGGTGGTGATCAATGACCTCACCTGCGTAGGCTGCCAAACTTGCGCAAATAGCTGTCCGTACAACAACATTCACATGGTCGAGGTTCGAAGCCGCTCGGGCGACATCCTTCTCGACCAGGACGCTTCGCCCATCCTGAAAGCGACCAAATGTGACCTGTGCAGCGAGCAACTCACGGGACCAGCGTGCGAGCGCGCTTGCCCCCATGACGCCCTGATCCGCATGGATATGCGAAAACCTTTGAAGTTGAAGCGATGGCTGACCAGGTGACGGTCTCTTTCGGGCCGCGTCGGGTGCTGGGCTGGCTGCTTTTGGCATTTGCCTGCTGCCTCGCGTTCATCATCGTCTACATCCTGCACGTCGCGCGGCTCAACGCAGGTATCTATACCGGCCTCTTGTTGTATCTTGTGGTACTGGCGCTGGCATCCTTCAACTCACGAAAGAAGGTGCCTTTCCTGCCGTTGCTGCGGGCGTCGACATGGCTGCAGCTGCACATCTACGTTGGCCTGTTCAGTTGCCTGCTTTTCTTCCTGCATATCGGGTGGCGCTGGCCGAATGGCATCTTCGAAGGCGTGCTCGCCGCGGTCTTCGCCATTGTAGCCCTTTCGGGTGTCCTTGGCCTGTTCATTTCGCGAATCCTGCCGCCGCGGATGACGGAATCCGGCGAGTCGCTGATTTACGAGCGCATTCCAAGGCACCGGGAGAAGCTGACGGGCGAAATCGAGGCACTGGCTTTAAAGGCAGAAACGGAAGCGGAGAGCAGCGTTTTGTCCGACCTGTACTTTAAGCGTCTGCAGCCCTTTATGGACCGCGTTCCGGGCGTCTTTCTCTGCCTTGCCAGCTCTGATCAAGCGTTCCTGCGGGTGCGTCAGGAAATCGATGCTTCGCGCCGCTATGTCAATGAGCAGGAAGCGACGATTCTCAACGAAGTTGCAGAGGTCATTGAAGCCAAGCGCAACCTCGATCTGCAGTTCTCGGCGATGCACCTGCTGCGTCTCTGGCTGTTCGTGCATATTCCCTTCACCGTGAGTCTTTTGATTCTGGGCTTTGCCCACGGCCTGCTTGCGCTGTGGCTCGGCGCCCGCCCCTGACCAAAATGGGCCGCTTGCTTCAAGTCATTGGTTTTAAGACCAACCGGTACGACCGCCCAAATCGTAAGTGGATCTGCGGCAATGAAGGCATCCCCTGCCAGGAATGCCTGATCGGGCCCGACAAGCATGGGCGCTGTCGAGCCACCCGCCAATGCAAGCCCGTAAAGAAGGGGGACCGCTACCAGTGTGCCCGAGTACCCAGCCTAGGCGGGAAATGCGAGGAAGGGCCACTCCCCGATGGCCGATGCTGCAACGAAATCACCCGCTGCACACCGGTGCGTTCTTTGCGCAGCCAGCGGGGCAGACTCTGCGCGGTGCTCGGCTTCCTTACGATTACCTTTGTCGTTCTGTCCTTTTTCGGGAGCCAGCGCGAGGAAATTGTCAATCCCGGCGCGTTGTCGCTGGCGCATGCGACCTCAGCTCAGTCGTGCCAGGATTGCCATGCCCTCGGCGACACGGATCTGATTCAAACGGCCGGTTTTGCCATGCTGGATCACCTGGCCATCGCCTCCAGTCAGAAGTGCACGGATTGCCACGAAGTCAGCGAAACTGGCCACGCCCTGTCGCCCCACGGGCTCGATCCCGAGACTTTAGCGCAACTGACGGCAAATCAGCAGGGTACCTCCGCCGCCTCGGACCCCGGCATCATAGACGAGCAAGCCGCCTTGCTGCTGGCGCACCTCGGAGATGACCCGGCCCGGCTCGCCTGTGCTAGTTGCCATACGGAGCACAAAGGAAGACACGCCGACCTCCGGGCAATGGGGGAGGCGCAATGCCAAGCCTGTCACAGCACGCGCTTCGAGTCGTTTGCCCAAGGACATCCCGATTTTCACAATTACCCGTACGAGCGCCGTACCCGGATCATCTTCGATCATATCTCGCACCTCGACACCCATTTCGCCAGTTCGGAGTTTCGCGACCGGGCACCGCAGAGCTGTCAGACGTGCCACGAGACTGACCGGAAAGGTCAACTCATGCTCACCCGCAGCTTTGAGCAAACCTGCGCGAGCTGCCATGGCGATCAGATCAAAGGTGCGGGTCGGGCCGGAGCCCAGGGACTGGCGGTCTTCCGCATCCCCGCTTTGGATGCCGAAACGCTGCAGTCGAAGGGGCGCGGCATCGGCGATTGGCCCGAATACGCTGAAGGGGAAATTACGCCCTTCATGCGCCTCTTGCTGCAGCGCCACCCGGAAGCGGTTACCGCGCTGGAAACGCTCGAGGGCCTTGAGCTCTATGATTTGCGGGATGCCAGCGAAGCCGAATTGGCCGCTGCGGAACAGTTTGGCTGGGCGGTGAAAGGGCTCTTCTACGACCTCATTCACGAAGGGCAAAACCTCCTGGCAAACCCAGCTCAGGTACCCCCGGACCCTGCGCTCGTGGCAGGCTTGAGCCACGATACCCTGATCAATGCCCAGGAAGCTTGGATGCCCAACCTTCACGAGGAAGTTGCCGCCTACCGGCGGGGCGAATGGCAGCCCGAACCAACAGAGGAAACTTCGTCAATCGGTTTAGAGGAGGCAGAGGAAAGCCAAACGTCGGATGACACTTCCAACGCTCTGGCTGGCGGCGAGGCTCTCCTTTCAGGCAGCGAAATCAACGACGGAGGTGATCTCCTCGGCCGCTCAAGCAACGCCGGTGACGATCTGCTGGGCGGAAGCGGCGGTAATGAGGAAGCTGATCTTCTCGGCGGACCGGATTCCGGCTCTGGTGACGATCTCTTGGGGTCGACTTCGGGCGGTGATGGCGATCTATTGGGGGGGACCGACACCGGGAACGAAGGCGACCTTCTCGGGGGCTCGGACTCCGACGAAGGTGAAGATCTTTTGGGAGGATCGAGCTCCGGCAGCGACGATCTGCTCGGCGGAACCGATACCAGTGGAGGCGATGATCTCCTCGGTGGAGGGGATGCCGACGAACCTGACGACCTCTTGCTGACCGACGGCGAGTCCGGCGGTGACGACCTGCTCTCCGGAGCCGGCCCCCTTTCAACGGGTTCAGAAGGGTCCTCATCTCAAGACGCGGATGAGCGGTCCCCGCGCTCCCCACGGGGCACGGTCTATGACGAACTTCCGGACCCGGAAGCTTTCGTGGCCCACGGCGGCTGGTACCGCAACGACTTTGCCTACACCATATCTTACCGGCCCCTCGGCCATTCGGATGCTTTCCTGAAGCACTGGCTCGACTTGAGCGCCCTTCTTGCCGCGGAAGACGGTGTTGCGGAGGCTATCTTCGCCCGCTTGTCTGATCCCAAAGCCCCGGGTCTGTGTATGAAATGCCACGCCGTCGACCAAGCTCCTGCTGATTCGTTGCAGGTCAACTGGACCGGCTCACAGACCCACCCGTTCCAGCACAAATTCACGCGCTTCGATCACGCCGCCCATTTTAGCTTGATGGATGACAAAGGCTGTCTGACGTGCCACAGCCTCGACCGGAGCCACGATTACGCGCAGTCGTTCGACGACCGCAATCCCCACACGTTCACAAGCAATTTCGACCCACTCGATCGGGCGACCTGCGTGCAGTGTCACAATTCGCAGGTCGCCGGAAGCGACTGCCTGCAATGCCATAATTACCATGTGGGTCTCTTCAGGCCAGTGTTGCAGCAAGAGAATCTCAAAGCCCTCGAAACGGTCCGGCAGGCCCCTCTGGCGGCCACCCCGGACGCGGATTTCCCGTAAGAGGGGCCTCGGCTGCTCGCCCATAGACGTTCCGCGAATCTAGACCTACCGGACAGAATAGCCGGAAACTTGGCTGTTGATTTTCGCTGCTGGAAAAGCAGCGAGGGTGACAGCCCGGCTCGATGCCTTGGCTTGGCTTGGCTTCGCGAGGGCCGCCTCGGTGCACAAAGTGGCCTGCCGTGCGGGTTTCCACTTTCGGGGATCTCGTCAAGTCGGTCTTCATTTTCCGCCGAGCCGTAAGCCTTCAATATAGCGGACAAAGAGCTCCTGTTGGGCGGCGACCAATGGCTTCGCGCCCGATAATTTCAAGAACCAGCTTCGCTCGTCATCGAAGCCGATCGCGCCGAGCAAGGCCTGGTCGTTGGGCTCCGGTGAGTTGAGCATGAGCATGTAGAAGGATTCTCCGGTGGCAGCAGTTATTTCCTGTGTCATGGAACGCAGCTCTGCTTCGCTCAGTTCGGGGAGTCCCAGTTGGGCGCGCCAGCGATTGAGATTGGAAGCAAAGCCTCCGGCGTCACCCGGAAACGCAAAGACGCCAAGATCGCCGGAGCCCTCACCATTCAGCGACACTGCGTAGCTCGCAAGGCGCATCGCGGAACCTGTTGAACGCACCCAGTTTTCCGGAACAAAACCTTCCTGCACTTGAGGCGAGCTAGTTGGCGACGGGGATGCTGGCTCGGATTCCCCCTCCCCTTCCGAGCCACCGGAAGCGACCTCACCGCCGGGGGCCCGCAATGACTGAAGAAACGCGCGGTACTGCGCTTCCTGAGCCTGTACGGCTTCCGCGGGTCCGGTCAGCTTGAAAAACCAGGTCGAACCGGCAAAGGGCAAAACACCGCCAAGCATACCGCTTTGGCCATCGGGCGACGTCATGGAAACGATGGCCACAGCGCCCGCCGGAGTTTCGAGCATTGAAATCTCGTCGCGCAGACCCGCTTCACTGACAGGCGGCAACTGGAGCTGCCCCCGCCAGCGGTTAATGTTCGCGAGCATACCTCCGACATCCCCCGGAAACGTGGTGATGGCCAGCTCCGCGCCGCCGGGCAGCAGCAGCGTCTCTACGCGGAGGTTCGCGGGCCCTTGTGCTTTCCAGCCAGCCGGAACTTGCCAGCTGAGTCCGGCGGAAACGCCACCGGAAGGAGCCTCGGCAGAAACCGCCGCCTCGTCGGCGCTGAGGGACTCGCGGTAGACCCGCACCTCGGGCTCCGAACAAGCAGAGGCGAAGAGGCCGAAGGCCACCAGTGGCAGGTCGAGGCGAAGCATCTTCATGCGACAGGTGATTCCGTTGCAGCGGTGACCTCTCTCCGTCCTTTGGCAACGGGAAGCAGGGCCAGGGAGAGAATCAAAACTTGCGAAATAACAAAGGCGTAGAGCGTGATGCTCGCAGCATCAGTAAATCCGTAAGAATGCAGGCCAATTCCGAGCATGTTGGTTCCAAACCATGACCATGCCGTAACGATGTTGCCGCCAACGGCCATTGCGGCCAGCCCCCGCTGCCGGATGAGCCCCGCCATCTTCGCGTGAATGGCAATAGCTGTCCAGATGACGATCAGCATGGCGCCATTTTCTTTCGGATCCCAACCCCAAAACCGGCCCCAACTCTGGTCGGCCCAAATGCCACCAAGAACGGTGCCCGTAAAGCTGAAGATGAGTGAAAAACAGATAACGCCATAAATGATGCCCGAGAAGCGGCGCAGCTGCGGCGTATTCTCCTTCTGAGCAACCAACCGCATAATCAGCCAGATGATGCCGAGACAGCCCGCCACAAACATGGCCGAGTAGCCCAGGGTGATGACCACCACATGTGTCCCCAACCAGAAATTAGAATCGAGCACCGCCTGCATCATTTCAAGCGTGTCTCCCTGCAACGAAAGGTAATGGGCGATCAAAAGCGTCGCGAAGCCAACGAGGCAGGCGGTGATCAGAGCCAGAGCACGCTTTGAGTAGAGCTCCAGAATAAGCGCAAAGAGCACCGTACCCCAGCCGATAAAGATGGCGGACGAGTAGAGGTTTGTCACCGGAGGCCGCCCCTCGATCGACATCCGGGTAAGGATGCCGCCGGTATGCAGAACAAAGGCGGCTACGGTGAGCAGCAAGGCGGAGCGGCACAGCAAGTCTTGCTTCGCGATGCGGACCAAGCATGCGACTGCTGAGGCCAGCGGACGGCCAATTCGCCGCTGTTCACCCTCGGCGCTAGACGCCTCCGCTCCACTGTCGCTACCCTTGGAGTCGCGATCTTGCCCAGGACTCCAGTTGACCAGCGCGAGACAGGATAAGAGCAAAGCCCCGACATAGCCTACCTGCGCCCAGGTAAAAGGCGCAGCCTTGTTGAAACGGTATTCGATCGCGGCCTTCTCCGAGTCGCCCGGTCTGATTTCCTGCAAACCCGTATGGAGCTTCTCGACTGCGGTGTTGAACTCGCTCGGGCGACTGTACCGAAAGCCATTCAAGGCCTCGGCGTAGGTTGTCACGATCGTAGGGACCTCACCTTCCCTGACGCCCATGATCAGCGCGTCACCGGTTTTCATCCAGTCTTCCACGGGCGCGCCGGCCGCCGGCGGTACGGGGAAGAAATAAGCAAGTTCCTGCAACCGGTTGTAGCGTTGTACGAATTCGCTGAGTTGCTCAATCGCCTCGCGATCGAAGGCTTCACCCTGTTGTTGCTTTCGAAATTCCGGCACTCCGACAGCGAGCGCCTGTTCGAAGTTGGTAAGTTCCTCCGGAAAGTTTGTCGTATCTTCGGGTCGCAGCGAATTGGTAATGCCACGGTAGAGCCACAACTGGTTGAAGAGCTGCAAAATCGCACGCTGGTAGGCGTTTCGCGCTTTTGCCTCCACCTCATTGGCCAGTTGTGCCTGCTCATTGATGGTATCCAGTGGATGAAAATGCTCGCCGCCCGCGACGTCACGATGCTCGGTCAATTCACGATAGGAAAAACGGCGGGTGTCTTCGTCGAGGTGCAGCTGGCCTTTGATCTCGCGATTATCGAGCAGGAAAACCTTTCGGTCCTTGGCGAGCTCGGGTTGCGCGATTAATTCCGTCAGCCACTCGATCGCGGAGAGCCTGCCCCCCTCGACCTTAACCGAGCTTTTGCCCGAGAGGATGAGCAGGCTGTTGCGGGCAAGCGAGTCGAGCGGCTGGATCCGTCCGTTGCTGAGCACCGGTAATTTACCCAGGGTCGCGGTGTCGTACGCCTTGTCCGGAGAGCCGAGTAAAGCCGCAAAAAAAGCGATCGCCAGCAGAAGCGCAGGCCCCAGGAGCAACGCACGAGGCAGCCACTGTTCAACGTTAATTTTCATGAACGGCGTTCGTGGCGGTTGAGTCGGAGGGCAAATTGAAACAGCAAACCGGCGAAGACGAGACCGCAGGCGATATACGGCAGCCAGCGAGCGGGATTGCGCACAACCTGCAAGATCGTGGTGGTGTCCGCATTGTCGAAGCTGTGCTGATAAAAAGACAGGCCCGCGTAACGCAGCGGTTCGTTCATCTTGATCAGGACCTCCCGGTCTTCGCGAGAGGCCTCGTTCACCAGCCGCAAACGGCTGGAAAAGTTTTTCGGCTTGTTGGTGCCAGGGTAGCGGTCGTGCCGGAAGTCGATCAGGGTAAAGGCGAAATTATGCTGATACCGCCGGGGACGAAGCGCAAATTCGTAAGGCGTGCCGTCAACGGTTACCTGTTGCGTTGAATTGAGCAATGTCGAGAGCAGCAGCGTCCCCAGTTCCTCACCACCGGAGCTGATGCTGGCGATCGCCAGCGGCTGATCGTAGCGGTTGAGTTCCGTCTCTCGGGGCCGCGGCTGGAAGAAAAGCTGCGTGCCGAAACCGAGCGTTACCTCTGCGGGCTGCCACCCTTCTGCTTCGGGTTGCATCGAGACACCTGCATTCGGAACAACCTCTCTCAGGTGCAAGTCGAGCGGGAGCTCGGGATGCGTCAGCGTCTGCCCTTCTTCGAGTAACTGGTCGTCGAAAGCGTATACCGTAGCGATTCCGTTTTCGCCGATTCTTCGAATCACAATCTCAGGCTCATCGCGACTGACGGTGAAACTGCGCGTTTCGCCTTCGTCGAGCTGGAGATACGTCTCGACTTGGAAGACGCCGGTAAGCAATTCACCAACCAGCAAGATGATAATTCCGAGGTGCGCCATCAGCAACCCCGCCTTGGACCACTTCCAGCGGAAACGGACGATGAACGCGGCGGTCAGGTTGAGCAGCAAAAGCGTCCCGACAAGCCAGGCACCCGGCAAGATCACTGGAAAGCGCCAGAACGGAAGTGACTCCGGCTGCCAATACACAAACCAGCTCCGGAAGAACTGGATCGTGGCGATGCTGATTCCCAGCTCCACCTGAGCCAGGGTTCCGAAAAAGACCAGGAGAAACGAGAAAACCAGCAGCGTCACCGTGATCTTCAGCGACGCGAGTCTCCTTAGCCGGTCATGCCACCGGCTCGCGCTGTTCGCTTTCTCAAGCTTCATGCGTTGATCGTCAGCTCACCGTCCGGGACAGCGATGCAGGCCAGGCAACTACCGTCCTCAGCCTCGAAGCCGGGGTCTTGCACATGTTTGAATTTGCCGCTGTTGACCGCGACGAGGCAAGTCCCGCAATTTCCGGCGCGGCAGCCCGCAGCCATTTCGATGCCTTCCTCCTCGGCGAGCTCGAGGATAGATGTCTGAATGCCCGTCCACGGCAAGGTGACTCCGGAACGCTGGAACGTTACCTTGGATGAGGTTTCCCCGGTCGTCTTTGCCATCGGAATGGGCGGCCGGGTCGTAGACTTGACCGTTGAGGGGCCAAACGTCTCGTAATGGACATGTTTCTTAGGCACGCCCCATGCCTGCAGATCCTCGGTCAACGCGCTCATCATGGGGGGCGGGCCGCAAAGGTAAAAGTCGTAGTTGTTCGCGTCGTGCCGACTCTTGAACAGGTCGACCGAAACCCGGCTTTCGACCGTGTAGTGGACCCCTTCAACGTCCTCCGGGTCGGGCTTGGAGTAGCAGATAACGAGCTCCACGTCCGGATTCGCCTTCGCCGCTTCAATCATTTCGTCACGGAGCACATGCTCGCGGCCGTTGCGGACGCCGTAGTAAAAGAAGATCTTTCTCCCGTCTTTTTCTTTGCTGAGCTCGCGCAGCATCGAGATGACCGGTGTCACGCCAATGCCGCCCCCGATCAGGATAACGGGTCGAGGAGAGGGTGTATCGAAGAAGAAATGCCCAGACGGGGATTTCACATCGAGGATGTCCCCTTCATGGATATTGTCATGAAAATAGGTCGACGCCTTACCCGGAGACAACCCCGGCGGGGACTTTGGTGCGGGCACCCGCTTGATACTGACCCGATAGTAATCCGGATGCGGGCAATCCGAGAGGCTGTAACAACGAACGACCGGCTTGCGCTCTCCCGGGATATCGAGGTTGAAAGTCAGGTACTGGCCTGGCTTGAACGAAGGGATCGGCTTGCGATCGTGCGGTTTCAGGTAAAACGAGCAGATATCCGAAGATTCTTGGACTTTTTTCGCGACTTCAAATTTACGCCAGCCATTCCAGCCCGGAGCGCCCTCAGCCGCCTTTTGCCGGGCGTCCTGAAGCAGGCGAATTTCCTCGCGAAGTTTCTCCGCACGCAAGCGATTAACCTCCCGAGTCTGTTTGGCACGCGATCCATGAAAAAGGATATTGAGCCCAAAAAAGGCGAGAGCCAGTCCACCGGCTCCTGCGGCGATGATGTCGATCCACTGTTCCACAACGCCCTAACCCTTAGAACCGAACCGTGATCTCCGATCGAAGCCCATAACGAACATCTCGTTCTTCAAAGTAGCCGACAAAGCTGGAACCGGTCAAGAAGACGTGTTGCCCAAGCGCATGTTGGTAGCGGAGCCCCGCCGCCGCGCCGTCGCCGGGCTGATCGTCATAGCGCACGCGACCGCCCACCTCTGCAACGAGCTGCTGGCGCCCTCCATTGAAAAATTTCTGATAACCCACGGCAGCCCCTGTAGAACTATCGGCATCGTTCGACAAGGGAGCTCCATAACGGCCAAGACCCACCGACGCGAAGAGAATCCCCACTCTTCCAAGCGGACCGCCGGTCGCGGGCGAGCGGGCGATCGAGCGGAAGTTCTCAACTCCGAGAAAGGTGTTCAGGTAAACCAGATCGTGCGTGTACGGCGGCGTCATCGAAAATTGCCCGAGGAACAATACCCCATCGTCGACAGCGGTATTTCGCCCGGCGGGGGGAGCGACGTCCGGTTCGACCGTAACGACCGATCCGTTAACACTCAGGGTCGCATTGAGGTGCCCGAATCGCCGAATCAGGGAGGCACCGACGTTGAGTTGATCGCCCGTATCAGCGTCGGACCAGGAATAGAGAGCGTCGACGTCGAGGGTATGCTTGTCCCAGTCTCCCGAAGTCGAAATACCGCCTAGCCAGGCACTGCTGTCCTCGATGTTGTTGCCCCGGTCGACTTCTCCCCAGCCGAACAGGCCCGTGATCCGAAACGCCGAGGAGCCAAAAAGAAAAAGCGAAGTACGGGTAACCCCAATTGAGTCAACCTCGTCATTAATCAGGACACCATCCTGCAGCAACAGCGGCTGCCGGCCAACCGCAAAGCCGTAGTCGAGATTACGGGTGTCATCGGGGTCAAGGTTCGGAAAAATTTCACCAAAGTCCCCCTCGAAGAACAAGGTGTTGATCATGCCGTTGATCTGATTGACGAAATCGTCGTCGTTCGAATTGTCATCAAATCGATAGCCGGAAAACTCGCCATTTTCATCCAGTGGGCGGAAGCCAATGTTGAACCGTTCGGTGGGCGTGAGGTACAGATTCCCGAAAAGGTCCAGACGATTGGCCCACTCGGCGAAATGCCCATCGTCCTGACCGGATTCAAAATACTGGAGCGCGGACCGAAACTCGCCGTAGACGATAAAGAGCGGTTGCCACTGGGCCCCGGTGGGGGTGGTAAAGCCCGGCCCGATGAAGCCGGTGCCGAGAAATGGGTTCTCCCCGAGCTCAACAATCGGTTGCGGGCGCTCCGGGAACCCCTCGGTTTGCAGGGGAATCGGCTCGTCACTCAGACGGCTCGTTTCAGCTGCAAGAGCGGGACTCGCGTAGCAAAGAAACGTTCCGGCTAGGAGGCAGGAGCCGAGGAGGCGACGATTGAATGGAAGGATACAAGGCGAGAGACCACAATTAGAGTGCATTGCAGCAAGGGCGAATAGAGGGAGAGGAGCAAGGAAGGGAAGGAAAAGCGTCCGTCGTTAACGGGGGTAGTTGTACTGAAGGGCTTCATTCGCCTTAGGAGCGGACTCTGCAACTGCCTCCACTTCCTCCGAAGCCTGCTTTTGCTGGGCCAGTTGCTCACGCTCAAACTCGGGCAGGAGTTCCAGCGGATAAGGCGGAGGTGCCATGATCTGCTCCTCGGTCGGGCTCAGGTTGGCGATTTCCCCTTCGCGGGTAAGCGGAATATCGAAGTCCCAGAGCACATGCGCCTGCTCCTTGATGCGGTCCGCAATCAGCCGCGGAGACATGCCGTAGTCGAAGCCGACATCTTGAATCTCAGCGATCAAATTGATCGGGACCATTTGGGCGAGGAACTGAACGTTAACTGAATACGGCGGTCGGCCGGTCAGGTTTTCGCTCGGCACCTTGTAATCCGCCCAGCGGAAGCCCGATGGCGGCAGCATCCGGGACTGCTTTCGCGCACCCGAGGGTCGTCCAGTCAAGATCGTAGGCCGCCCCTCCGGACGGATGAATGGCAGAGGATCGGGAGAAAGGTTCACGGCGAGCACCTGTTCGCGCTCGCCACCGCGCAGGTTGCGGGTAATGAACTTCGATTGCAGTGTAAAAAGCTGCTTGTCCAAGGGAAGCTCCCAATTGTGCACATAGAGGCTGTGCAGATCGCGGACGTCGCCATTGGGATCCCGGTCACCCGAAACGAACACCAGGTTACCGTCCGCGTCGGTCACTTCGACCTTCATCCAGAAGAGCCGTTCGGCGTCGAAGCCAGTCGGGACGCCGTGGCCATCGGTGCCATTGCGCACGCGAATCTTGAAGGCCAGGGAATCATCGTCCAGATCGGTCACGATGACCTCTTCGAGCTGGATGCCACGCCGCAGGATCTGGTATCGCTGTACGCGAATTTCCTCCAGCAGGGCGAACTGGTCATCAAGGATGGCACGGGCGTCGTACCGATCGTCGATGTATTTCCAGCGTTCGGGGAACTCGTAACCCTCGGGTACATTATTCTCGAAATGGTCCGTGCCCCACCCTGCTTCAAAGTCGAAGGTGAGCCATTGCCTCATCGTGGCCAGTTCCTGAGCGCGAACATTATGCGGAAAGATGCCGGGATGAACAATGGAATAGTCCGGACCCGCGAACATATGGTTGGTACGCTTCCGCGGGGTAGTCGGCTCATCGCCGATCATGGCCGACGGAGCGACCGCGTACTCGCTTGCCACACCCGGAATTGTGGCCATGTGGCAGTCTTGGCACGACTCTCCACGTGCATTCGATTCAGTATTCTTGAACTGAGAGAATGCCTCTTCGAGCCGGAAGCCATTGAGCAGGTTAACATCGTGGCAGGCCCCACAGAAACCGCTCTCGGCAAGCTGGTTGTGCTTGATCGCGGCGGTGTGGATATTCCGACCGGCTTTCTCTGGATCGGTATTGACAGGGTACTTACTGGGCTGGGCAAGCACTTCTTCAAGAATCTCATTCCCCTTGGGCCCGAAAACCGGTTCGAAAATGCTACCTTCTACGAGGAAGAAACGCCCTGACACTTTTCCGTAGGAGGCGTCGACACGGTGGCAAACGATGCAGGTGATGCCTTCTCGAGAGGCGGGATGGCGATCGAGGTTGCTCATGAACACCGGCTCGCCGAGTTGCATCCCCACCTGCGAGTGACAGCGAATGCAAAAGTCACCGTTAGTGCCCGAGGTCAACTTGACGATCTTCGCGTGCATGGCATTGAACACCGGCGAAAGCTGTGCGTAAGCGTGCGGTGACACGGCCCACTCGCGATAATGTCCGGGGTGGCACTGTGCGCAGGTCGAAGCGGAAGGGAATCGGTCTTCCGCAAAGATGGCCTGGTGCGCTTCGTTGGCCTGTTCCTGAAGCGTCTTTTCCGCCTCCTCGTCTTCAGGCTCCTCGGTGCCGCCGAGGCTCAACAGGTCCTCGCCAGCGGCACCGGACCCCCCGAGCAAATCGTCGTCTCCGCCGCCGCCTCCGAGGAGATCATCTTCGCTGCTCGCCGAGCCGCCGAGAAGATCGTCGTTACCCTCAGCGCTCCCGCCTCCTAGGAGATCGCTTTCACCGTCATCCAAAAGATCCTGTCCTTGAATAGCTGCAAGGCTCAGCAGCAATGATAGTGTAAAGAAGACAGCGTAGTTCAGCGATTTATGACTTTTCATTGCTCGACACCCCAAAATTTACCTTTGATTCTTAGCAACTCTGCGGGGTCAAGTCGAGATAATATTACCTGCATGTTCGGATTTACGATCGAGGGCGCGAGGTTTTTCCCCCTAATCAATAGGGCTGGCCCAAAAAGCAACGAGCCTGAGGAGAGGAAAGCACCCTTTTTAGAGGGCACTGGGTAAAGACAGGAGGCCCGCCCCGGGGCATCTGCTAGCGGCCGAAGGTAGGCTCGGGGCTGCTGGCGTAGTCGCTGGTGATTTCGGCGATGCGCGCCATGACGTCAGGAGTCAGTTTTTCGAGATCGTCAACGGCCTTGAGGTTCTCTTCGAGCTGCGGGATCTTGGTAGCGCCGAGGATGACGGTGCTGACCTGCTCGTTCTTGGCGCACCATGCGAGCGCCAGGCGGGTAAGGCTGATGCCGAGTTCATCGGCGACGCCCTGAAGCTGCTGGCAGAGTTTGATGACCTTGGGCCCCTCGTCACCTTCGAGCCGACTGCGCAGCCACTCGTAGCCCGGGAGGTTGAGACGAGAGTCTTCGGGAATGCCGTCATTGTACTTGCCCGTCAGCAGACCACTGGCCAGCGGGCTCCAAATCGTAGTGCCGAGGCCGAAGTTTTGGTACAGCGGCCCGTACTCAACCTCCACGCGCTGCCGGTGCATGAGGTTGTACTGCGGCTGTTCCATTGTTGGGCCGATCAGGTTGCGCTCGCGGGCGACCAGGTGTGCCTGCGTAATCTGCTGCGAGTTCCACTCCGAGGTGCCCCAATACAGCACCTTGCCCTGCCGGATGAGCGTCGTCATGGTTTCGACAGTTTCCTCGATCGGCGTAGCGATGTCGGGGCGGTGGCAGAAATAAAGGTCGAGATAGTCCACGCGAAGGCGCTTGAGCGCGGCGTGGCAGCACTCCATGACGTGCTTGCGCGAAAGTCCCTTTTCGTTCGGCCGTCCCCCGCCCCAGAAGACTTTGCTGGACACGCACCAGGTGCTGCGGCGCCAGCCCATCTCCGCAAGGGCTGCACCCATTACTTCCTCAGCGCGCCCGCCCTCGTAGCCCTCGGCGTTGTCAAAGAAGTTCACGCCAGCGTCATAGGCAGTTTTCATCAACTCAGCCGCCGCCCGTACGTCGAGCTGCTTGGCAAACGTTACCCAGGCGCCGTAGGAAAGGACGCTGACTTCAAGACCGGAGGAACCAAGATGACGGTAGATCATGATATCAGGCAAAGCTAAACGGGTGCATGCGCCAAGTCGAAAGCCCGTCCGCGTGGGTCAAGCCGTTTACGACACAGGCACTGCCCCACCCCTGTATCGTTGGCGCCATCCGGACCTCACCATCGTCGATTCACGAGCACCGGTTCAAGGCGTTACCCAAGTCCCGTCAACTTTTGCGTCAAAAATCGCGAAACGGGCGCGGAGGTGGCTTTCCCGACCGAGTTCAACGATGTCGATAGCTTCGATGACAAGGTGCACGGCGCAGAAGGTTTTACCGGAAAGCGTTTCGGGATTCTGCACAGGTTTACCCTCCGCCGGGTCAGGAATCGGATCTCCGGGCGGGTGGACGGTAGCGTAGTTGATGCGCGCCTTCGGCGGAAGCTGTTTCCAGATGCCGCCGTCTGCTTCGGGTCCCGTTTCCAGGACCACTAATCCGCTCAAGCGAACCTGACGCTTCGTGGAGGGATCGTACACCAAGGCCTCGCCGCGCGGGCGCTCGTCGAGCTCGGCGACCTTTGCACTGCGAGCGTCGGTGTAGAAGGTTAACCGCCGCTCGCTCCAGTCAAAACCTCGCAGAACCATCGTCCGCAGCCGCGGATAGCCATTGGGATCAACCGTCGCTAGGCAGACCCATCGAAAGGGGTGCCCGGGATCGGCCGCGGCGGATTCGAGCGCTTCAACTGCTTGTTCGAGAATGTCGTCCAGGGAGGGGGCATGATCCGGCATGGCTTCAGCCGACATCCGCCTTTGCGTAAGCGCAACTGATACCGGGTTTTCCCGGGTAGACGGGGCCCGTCAGCGTTGACTCCGAGGCGAAAGTCGCTTCGGCTGATGTATGGTCATCACGCTTCCCTACGAGCCCTTGGTTGTCGACGCCCGCCAGGCGCCACCCGCGGCTCCCCAATCTGCCTTGCAGGACGAAATCCTGGAGCTGAAACGCCAGCGCAATGCCATTATCCTTGCGCACAACTATCAAGTCGACGAAATTCAGGCAGTGGCCGACTTCGTGGGCGATTCGCTGGGCTTGAGCTACAAGGCGGCGGAGGCGGAGGCCGATGTGATTTGCTTTTGCGGGGTCCACTTCATGGCCGAAACGGCCAAGATCGTAAACCCGAACAAGACGGTAATCCTGCCGGACCTGGATGCGGGTTGCTCGCTCAGCGACTCCTGCCCGGCGGATAAGTTAGCGGCGTACAAGGAGAAACACCCTGATTTATACGTCGTGGCTTACATCAATTGCTCAGCGGCAGTCAAAGCACTCAGCGACGTAATTTGCACCAGTGGAAACGCCGAGCGGATCGTCAATCAGGTCCCAAAAGACCGCACAATCCTTTTTGTACCCGACCAAAACCTCGGGCAGTGGGTGATGCGCCAGACGGGCCGCCCAATGCAGCTGTGGCCGGGCAGCTGCTACGCTCACGTGCTCTTCACGGTACGCACGCTGGAAGCGCTCAAGGGGCGATTCCCGGGAGCGCCGGTGGTCGCCCACCCGGAGTGTGTCGAGGCTGTCCGTGACATGGCCGACGTTGTGTGCTCGACCGAGAAGATGGTACACTTTTGCCAGCAGACCGACGCTGACGATATTATCATCGCTACAGAAAGCGGCATGCTCAACCGGCTGCGACGCGAAATCCCGCACAAGCGCTTTATCGCGGGCCCGACGGAGACCTGCGCCTGTAACGACTGCCGGTTCATGAAAATGAACACGCTGGAGAAACTCCGCGATTGCCTGCGCGACCTAACGCCGACGATCGAAATGGAAGAGGCGACCCGGCAGCGGGCATTAGTCCCCATCCAGCGCATGCTCGCATGGAGCCGGTAAGGCTAAGATGCTCACGAAGCTTTAAAGCGAGGTAATTTCTCTAGAGGAATTTATCTTGAGGTTTAAAATAGCCCGAATCATTCATATTGCCTTCAGCGAGTAGCCGATTTGCAGCTGGAAAATTTCTGCAGAAAAAAGTCGACGCTGTCGTGGGACGTGATATCATGCAGAAGAATACGTAGGCCAATGTCATCCTTTCTTTTCCCTTGCCAGATGGATTCTGCGGCATCCAACATACAGGATTGAACTTATGCTCACCTTTGCTGTCCGCCTCCGCGTCAGCAACGATCCAAACCTTTAGCAACGTCACGCCTTACCGCGCAAAGCGCCATGAAACGAGTTTATGTAGTTGAAGACCAGACCCTTCTGCGAGACCTGATCTGTCGCCTCCTGGAGTCCTACCCGGACATCGAAATGGTGGGGTTCAGTGGCGACGGCCATCAGGCCATCGACCAGATCGAGGAGAAGAAACCGGACATTGTCATCCTGGACATTATGCTGCCGAGCCTTAACGGCGTTGAGGTGCTTCGACGCCTGGGCCATTTTGACCGCAAGCCGCGCGTGCTGGTCTTCAGCGCGTTTCCGAGCAAGCACATGGTCAAGAAGGTGCTCGAGGCGGGCATCGACGGCTTTGTCGAGAAGGATGCCAACCTCAGCGAGCTCGAGACCGCGATCGAGAAGGTCGTGGCAGGCCAGACCTACTTCGGGTTGCGCATCGTCAACCTAATGCGGGAAATCATGGTCAACCCGAACTCCGGAGACAGCCTAGACGAATTGACTCCGCGGGAACGCCAGATTTTGCAGCTGATTGCCGAGAGCTATACGAGTAAGGAAATCGCCCGAAAGCTGGATATCAGCGTGAAAACTGCTGATACTCATCGCGCTAACCTGATGAAAAAATTGGACGTTCACGACGTCGCCGGACTGACCCGTCAGGCGATGGCCTTTGGTCTCATCGACAACCCAACGTCACTCGACGCATGAGCCGCCTGCCCGCCTCCGCTCTCTGCCTGCTCGTCACCCTTGGCCTCTGCCTGACGCACACCGCGTTGGGGTTTGCGGACACCAAGATGCGCGACGGGCGCGAGATCATGGAGGAGGTAGCCACGCGCCATACGTCCGACACGGAGGCGGCCTTGATGCAAATGGTGCTCATCGACGAGTCGGGCAATGCCCAGCAGCGCCGCTTCCTTTCCGCCGGACGCAACAAGGGCTCCGACGCTCCGCACGTCTTGATGCGCTTCCTCAAGCCGGAATCCATCGAAGGGGTTACCCTGTTGACCTGCCCCGAGGGAGGCGGTCTTCAGCAGTACCTGTTTCTCCCCGCTGTCGGCGAGAGTCGTGAGATTACCGGTGAAGGGCGGGCAGGCTACTTCATGGGCTCCGATTTCACTTTCGAGGATCTCCGCGAGGAGGACATGACGGAGCACGAATACCACCGCCGGCTGGACGGCGAAATTGATGGGCAAAAGGTCTATGTGGTCATGTCGGTGCCTGTCGGAGTCAACATCCTGCGCGCTACAGGGTACGCTCACCGTACCCTGTACATCGAGAAAGAATCATTCAATATCTGCCGGATTGAGTTTTTTGCCCCGGGGCGCAGTGACCCGATAAAGACGCTGGAGGCCGAGCGTTTTCGACCCATCAGTCAAGACGGCACCTCACGCCCGCACCGCCTCACGATGCGAAATCACGAGCGGGGGACGACCACGGTAATGACGATCCAGTCCTCAATCATTGGCCTGGACCTCAAAGAAGCGTGGTTTGAGCCCGATGCTCTGAACCAGTGGGATAAAATCCAGACAGACCTGCTCGCCAAGCTCGAGGCAAACTAGGAGCGGTGCGGCTTCGCCCGTATGGCTGCGATGCCCTCGCGTTGGACCCCCTGGCTTAGTGGAGCCGTACTTGCGGCGACCGCCCTCGCCGTCATTATTGCAACGCCGTTCGCGTTTAAGGCCGACCTCAGCGTCCGCACTGACGATCTCGTTTCCCAACGGGCCCGCCAAGCGCTCGAGGACTCGCCGTTTAGCGCACCCCGTGAGCTTCTGATTTTCGCTGCGGATTCGCAACTTTGGACTCCGGAGAAGCTAGAGGCGCTGCGGGCCTTGCAAACCACCGCTCTCGCGCAGCCCGAGGTTGTCCGGGTAACGAGCTTATTTAGCGCTTCGGCCATATCAGGGGGCTTCGGCAGCATCCGTACCTCGCCGTACTTGCAGTTCATCCCTGGCGAAACAGACCGGCTCGAAGCCATCCGCGATCAGGCTCGTCAAGACCCGTTGATGCGGGGGCGCCTGATCAGCCCGCAAGGCGACGCCCTTGCCATCGTATTAGAGCTCAAGGAGGGCGTCGACGGAGCGGGCGAGGGCCAGTTGATCGAGGCTCTCGAACGGGCGCTAAGGGCAACTCAGGGCGAGGTTCCCTTCGAGCAGCTCTCCCTCACAGGCAGTCCTGCCATTCAAAATTGGATGAGCAAGGCCATCCTGGCGGACCAGGTTGTGCTGCTGCCCTTGGCGGGGGTCATCTTGCTGTTTTGCCTTGGCCTGCTTTTGCGCAGCCCCAGCGCACTGCTGCTGACGCTTGTCAACGCGGGCGTGGCGAGCGTCCTCACCATGGGACTCGCAGGCTTACTGGGCTGGCCAGTCTCCCTGCTGGGTGCCCTGACACCGCTGCTGGTGTTGATCATCGGAGCGGCTCAGGACGTCCACCTGGTCAGCGAGTTTCAGCACTATCGCAAATCGGGCCAGACGCCGGCAGATGCGGTACACGCCACCGGATGCCATCTGGCGATGCCCCTGGCACTGACCGGTGTGACGACCGCCCTGGGCTTCGGCGTGAACCTACTGAGTGACTTGCCGTTGATTCGTGATTTTGGCCGGCTCGCTGCGGTCGCCATGCTCCTCCGTCTCGCACTGTCGTTCACGGTGGCCCCGGCCTGGCTGCGACTTCTACCCCCCGGGACCGGCGGGCCAAAGGGCGAGTCCAAGCGCTCAACCCTGCCAGCAATGGCGACGGCTCGTGTTTCTGCCTTGGGTCGGCGGCTTTACGCAAACTACGTCTCCTACCCCGGTCGCGCTCTGGCGATTTTTGGTTTGGCGCTGCTTCCGTGCCTCCTGAGCCTTCCGCAGCTGGAGTTCAACAACGACCTCCGGGGATTCCTGCCGAAGTCGGCCCCGCCGATGCAAGACCTTCAGGATGTCGAAAATACCCTCGGCCCGACTACGGAACTGCAGCTGCTGCTGCCCCGGCGAGCCGGGAGCTACCGGCGACCGGAAGTCGTACAGGCGCTGGCCGACCTCGCCGCAAAACTGGAGGACGATTCTCGGATCGAGGCAAGCTATGGCCTGCACAACTACATTGCACAGGTCCATAAGGCGATGCTTGGCCCGTCGGCTCAAGGGCCCCTGCCCGACCGCAGCAGCCTGCTGGAGCAGTATTTGATTTTTTTCCACCGGGGAGACCTCCGACCGGTCGTCTCCGGCGATTTCGCCGTGGCCAACCTGCGGCTCCTCACGCCACTGCGCGACAGCCAGGCACTCCTCGAGCTCGAGCAAGATATGCTCGTGGCGGCACAGGACGCCAATTTGGCCACGGCTCCGCAGGTCCTGTCTCCTGCGCTGGAGCTGGCGCATTCGAGCAAGGCGATCGCAAGCGGGCAACTCGCATCGCTGGGCCTTCTCAGCGCGCTACTTTGGGTGATTGTGGCATCACTCTTTGTCTCCATCCGGGCGGGAACAATCGCCCTGGCGGCGAACCTTTTTCCTGTGGCCATTCTCTTTGGTGTCATGGCCATCGGCGGCATCCCTTTTAACGCAGCTACTGCCCTAGTGGCGGTGATCGCAATGGGCATCGCCGTGGACGACACCCTGCATTTGATGACGCGGTACCACCGCGCGCTCCATGAGCTCAATGACGAGCGGCCCGCTATTGGCGCGGCCCTGCAAGCTGAGTTCTTCCCGGTAACGGCAACAACGGTCAGCCTGGTGGCCGGTTTCGCGGTGCTGGCGTTTTCGAGCTTCGTACCCGTGCGCCAGTTCGGCCTCCTCTGCGGGCTTGTGCTGAGTACCGCCATGATTGCTGACCTGGTGTTGACGCCGGTGCTGCTCTCGATGGTCCGGCTGCTGACGCTGTGGGACGTTTTGGGCCTGAAGCTCCGCCGGCGCCTTTTCGAGGATTCGCCGCTCTTGGCGGGGTTCTCGTCCTGGCAGATCCGCCGCCTGGTGCTGCTGAGTCGCCTGATGCGCACCGGCGATGGCCACCGCTTGATCGCCCAGGACGAAACCGGTGACGAACTCTATGTACTCTTGGAGGGCGAACTCGCGGTGGAACGTCGTGCTCACGGACATCCGGAAGTCGTTGCGAACCTCAAGCCGGGTTCCGTCGTCGGCGAAATTGCACTGGTCGGCCGTTTACCGCGCGTGGCTGACGTCTATTGCCGGGGCCCGTGCGCCTTGCTGGCATTCTGCTGGGAGGACCTAGAGCGCCTGCGCCGGCGCAGCCCGCGGTTGTCCGCCAAGCTGCTGCTCAACCTGTCTGGCGTGCTTGCTCAGCGCCTGAGCTCAACCTTCGAATGGTCCGAGGAACGCATCCAATCCTGCGAGGATGAAAAAAGTTCACTGCAGGAAACGAAAAAGGATTGACGGGCTTGCCGGCGCTTTCCAACTTGAGCGGCTTTCACCTATTCGCCATTTCAGCAGTTTACTTTTTCCGGCGCCCGGGTAGCTCAGTTGGTAGAGCGCATCCTTGGTAAGGATGAGGTCGGCGGTTCAAATCCGCTCTCGGGCTCCACCTGCTCAAACGGCACTCCCACCCTTTATACCGCACCTAACTTAATCAACCTCACTCCAAATGGGCAAAGAAGTCTTCGAACGCACGAAGCCGCACGTCAACGTGGGCACCATCGGTCACATTGACC
>JBHJGW010000148.1:0-11075 GCA_050331415.1 Opitutales bacterium
CAGCAAGGGCGCGGTTCATGGGCTCGACTTTGTTTTCGAGGTTGTAGGCTTCGAGGCCCTCGAGCCCCTGCTCCCAGCGACGCCCCTCGACGGCCTCCTGCCGAGCGGCAGTGCGCCGGGGACCATAGACATGCAGGTTGAGCTGCAACCGTGACGCCATTTCCTCGGCAAACCGGTAGGTCTCAGGAAACAGATAGCCCGTATCGACCCAAATGACCGGCCGGCCCGGAGCTACCCGCTGCCACAAGTGGAGCATTACCGCGCTCTGGATGCCAAAACTGGTACTCAACGCGAGCCGGTCGCCAAACGTCTCCAGCCCCCACCGGAGCCGATCGGGCGCACCTAGCGCCTCAAGCTCAGTGGCCAGGAATTTGAGTTCCTCGTCAGATTCGGGGGCCGCGGTCGGGGGCAAAGAAATCGCAGACATGGCAATATGTTGGGTTTGTCAGGTTGCTTTGTCAAGTATTAGACAGACCCCGCCGATCAACCTGACAGTTGTAGCTCATTCTCAATCGAACGCCGAAGCCAGATCCTCGTCGAAACAATCCGCTCCTTCGAAAAAGCAAGTTGTCAGGAATCCGTAGAGCTTACGTCTACACAGCCGAAACCAAACCAAAGAAAACCTATGAACTACACACCTGTCTTATTGATCGCTCTGTTCGCTACTATCGGACTGAGCCCCATCGTCAGTGGAAATTCGGCGTCGATTGCCAACAGCGTCTCCAGCCCCGGAAACGGCGAGAGGTTCCACTTTGCCAGCCACTCTAGCATCCACAGATCCTACGGCCATGGCTACCGCCGCCACAGCGACTTCGGGCGCTTCGGGCACGACTATCGCCGACATTCCAGACCCTTCGGTCGGTTCTTCAGCAGGGATCGCTTCCACGACCGAGGTTACGGCCATGATCGACTTCCGAAACGCTCTTACCGCGTTGTGAAAAAATGGATCCCAAGTCGGACCAAGTGGGTGCGCACTCAAAGCGGCGAGGTGAAGAAAGTGCATATCGACGGCCGTTGGATCACTTATAAAGTTCCCGTAAAGCATTAGCCACTGACTGCTTTCTTGCTAGCGGTAAGGAAGCCGTTCGGAGATGCTTGCAGAACGAAATCGCCCCTGCACCCGCGCCATCGTGCGCGGGTGCTTGCATTAGTTCACCCAACTCGGCAGCTTTTTGAGGTGATTCAGGGAAATATCGACATCCTTGCGCTACTGCCGAAGCGCGAAGCAGACGCCTGCCGCACTGTCGCGGAGGCCGTGGCGGCGGCGGGAGGTCGCGCGCGGCTGGTCGGGGGCTGCGTGCGCGATGCCCTGCTCGGCTACGCGCCGAAAGACGCCGATATCGAGGTAACCGGCATCGAGGCCGCCTCGCTCGAAGAATTGCTGCGACGGCACTTTCGTGTCGAAACGGTTGGGCGCGCCTTTGGGGTCTTCATCCTGAAGGGGCTGGAGGTCGATGTCGCCCTGCCCCGCCGCGAGAGCAAAGCGGGCAGCGGGCACAAGGCCTTTGTCGTTGAAGGGGACCCCTGGCTCGACCCGGCCGCGGCTGCGGCCCGACGCGATTTTACCCTCAATGCCATAAGCTGGGACGTCCTCAGCGGGGAAATTGTCGACCCCCACAACGGCCGGGACGACCTGCGCGACGGCGTACTGCGGCACATCTCGGCAGCCTTTTCCGAAGACCCGCTGCGTGTGCTGCGGGCAATGCAGTTTTCCGCCCGGTTCGACTTTGAGGTCGCGCCCGAAACCGTTGACCTCTGCCGCCAGATCGAGCCCGAAGACCTGCCCGCCGAGCGACTGTTTGAGGAGTGGGCGAAGCTGATCCGGCACGGAGTACGCCCCTCCCGCGGCCTCACCTTTCTGCGCGATTGCGGCTGGGTGCGCTACTTTCCGGAGCTGGAGGCGCTGATTGGCTGCCCGCAGGATCCCGAGTGGCACCCGGAAGGCGACGTCTGGACACACACGCTGCACTGCATGGACGCCTTTGCTGCCGCGCGGTCGGGAGACCCCTGGGAGGACCTCGTTGTCGGCTTCGGCGTAATCTGCCACGACTTCGGCAAGCCCTCGACAACCTTCACCGATGAGGACGGCCGCATACGATCGCCCGGCCACGACATCACCGGACTCGAGCCTACCGAAAACTTTTTGCGGCGCCTTAGCCGCCACACCGACCTCATCGATGCGGTGCTGCCGCTGGTTGAAACCCATATGCGCCCGGCCGAACTCTACAAGACCCAGGCCAGTGACAGCGCGGTACGCCGGCTCGCCCGCAAAGTGCGTATCGACCGCCTGATCCGCGTCGCCAACGCTGACATGGGCGGCCGCCCGCCGCTGCCCGCCGATTTTCCCGCAGGCGACTGGCTTGCCCAAAAAGCCGAAAACCTAAAAGTTGCCGACGCCGCTCCCAAGCCCGTCATCCTCGGGCGCCACCTCATTGACCGCGGCTACCAGCCCGGACCCCACTTCAAGCCCATCCTCGACGCGGCTTTCGAAGCTCAGCTCGAAGGCGAGTTCGAAGATGAGCCGGGCGGCCAGCAGTGGCTGGATCGGTATTTGGCGACCACAGCATATGTCAAAACCACCTAAACGCCATCAGGTCAAACTTTAAAAAAATCAAAGCCTGCCCTCCATGAAATACCTCCTCCTCGATGGCTACAACCTTGCCTTTCGGGCGTTCTATGCGATGCCGGAGCTGACCAATTCCACAGGTACGCACACCGGTGCGCTGCACGGGTGGATCAAGGCGCTATGGAAGGTCGTCGACCTGGAGGGACCGGCGATTACTGCCGTCTATTTCGATGAGGGAGGCGCCGCGGACCGCGAGGCTCTGCTGGAAAGCTACAAGGCCAACCGTACCGAGATGCCCGAGCCCCTGACCGAGCAAATGCCGCTGATCCGCGAGGTAACGGAACTGATGGGCGTACCGATCCACTCGCAGAACGGCATCGAGGCCGATGACCTCATGGCCGCCGCTGCGCTTATGCTCTGCGACCGTGGGGACGAGGCCGTCATTGTTTCCGCGGACAAGGATCTCGGGCAGGTGTTGCGACCGGGCATCGTACAGCTGCTGCCCGCGCCGACCGCCAACCCCAAACTCGGCTGGCGACGCCGCGATGCCGCCGATCTCGAAGCCAAGCTGGGCGTCAAGCCCGAGCAGGTGCCCGACTACCTCGCACTGATCGGCGACACCTCCGACAATGTCAAAGGTCTCGCCGGTTGCGGCCCAAAGACGGCGGCGAAGTGGCTTAAGGAGTACGGCGATCTCGAAGGCGTCATCGCGAACGCCGCGCACCTCAACCCCCGATTCCGCGAAGTCGTGCCCGCCGAGGCCGACCGGCTTCGCCAGAATTTACAGATCGTTACGCTCGACCCCAACGTGATGGTTCCGGAGCCCGCCGAGCACCCCGTCAAAGGCCCCGAGCTGCTTGCGTTCCTGGAAAGAATGGAAATGAAGCAGGCCGCCAAGCAAGCCACCGAGCGCTACCGCCTCGACGAACTCAATCTCGGATAGCGATCTGAATCGCGGCAGCGGCAGGTCATAGGTGCCGCGAGATTCTGCCCGCCGCCCCGCAGATGCCTCGCCTGTATCCAATTCAAGATACAGGTTCTTTTTCCAAAAACTTGTCGCGGCGCTTATACCAACTTGCCGGAGAGGTCGGTAAATTGATCGAGATGATTTTGGATGCAGAGCAAGGCAGTGAGGGCGACGGCTGGGCCTGTGGGCCACGCCTCGTCAGCGCGAACGCCGCTTTGCGCCAAAAAACATCCGAAGCCGCCACGCGGCGTTCAATCTACCGATCTATTCGGTAAAGTGGTATTAGACTCCGATTTTAGCCAGCAGAGCGTTGAGTCGGCTTACCATGGGGCGGGGGTCGTCGAGGAGCCCGGCGCTGATGAGCGCGTTGTCGTGGAGCTGCTGGGCGATAAGCCTGGCGGTATCCGGGTCGCTGTCGCGCTTGGCGTTGAGCGACTTGATGAGGTCGTGGCGGGGGTTGATTTCCAGTTTCACGGCGGGCTCGGGCGCATCCTCCTGACCCATGGCCTGCATCAGTCGCCGCATGGCCGGGGTCATCATCGTGTCGGCATTGAGCGCCGCGACCGGGCTCTCGAAGAGCCGCTTGCCTGTGGAAACTTCCTTCACCTTGGCTTCACCGAGCGTATCCTTGAACCAGGCACAAAGCGCCTTGGCATCGCCCTCGGAAAGCGGCTCGCCCGCCGGTGCGCTCTCCGGCTCAGGCAGTTCCAAGTTGTCGCTGTCGCCAGAAACCAGCCGTTTTTCGGCAAAGTTGCCGAGGTTGCTCATCACGAAGTCGTCGATCGGCTCGTAGCAGAAAAGCACTTCCAGGCCACGCGCCTTGAAGGCTTCGAGATATGGGCCGCTTTCGAGCGCCGCACGGTTCGGGCCTACGAGGAAGTAGATTTCCTTCTGGTTTTCGCGCATGCGGTCGACGTAGCCCTGGAAGCTTGTCGTTTCGCCCGCGGCCAGGGCGCTTGACTCCCAACGCAGCAGCGGCGTGAGCTGGTCGCGGTAGGTGAAGTCTGTCGCTGCACCCTCCTTAAGGTACACGCTGAACTGCTTGTAAAACTCGGCGAAGCGCGCCTCATCTTTTTTGGCAAGGCTCTCAAGGTGCCTGCAGAAGCGCTTGACGAGTACCCCGCCAATTTTCTGGGCAAGGCGGCTGTCTTGCATCGACTCGCGAGAGATGTTCAGCGGCAGGTCGGCACTGTCGACCACACCTTTGAGGAAACGGAGCCATTCAGGCAGGAAGTTTTTCGGCTCCGGGTCGATCAAGACCTTGCGGCAGTGCAGCGCGACACCCGGGTCGAGCCGCCCCATACCGGGAATCTCCGGGTTGCGACCCGGGATGAAGACGAGCGCGTGAATGTCCAGCGGCGCATCTGCGGAAAAATGCATCCAGTCGAAAGGCTCGTCCATCGCCTTCGCCTGGAACTTGTAGAACTCCTTGTATTCCTCCTCGGAGACACCGGCCTTGTCTTTGAGCCAGATTGCCTCCCGGGTGTCGACCTTCTCGCCGTTAAGGTTGACGGGAAACTCGAGAAAACCGCTGTAGCGTTCGAGGATACCCTGCACGCGCCACTTTTGACTAAACTCCTTATAATTCTCTTTGAGGTGAGCGATGATTTTGGTGCCGCGGCGTAGGCCTTCGCACTCCTCGATGGTATAAGTGCCGGAGCCGTCGCTGACCCACTTCCAGCCCTGACTGCCGGGCTGCCAGGCACGGGTATAGACCTCTACTTTGTCGGCGACCATGAACACCGAATAAAAGCCGACGCCGAATTGCCCGATCAGGTTTTCGTTGGCGCCGCCGGTGGCCTTCAGCGCTTCGAGGAAAGCCTTCGAGCCGGAATGCGCGATGGTTCCGAGGTTCTCTACGAGCTCGTCATGCGTCATCCCGATCCCGAAATCCTGGATCGTGAACGTCTTGGCTGTGTCGTCGGTGGTCAGGTTGATTTCGAGCCCGAGGTTCTCGTCAAGCACCTCCTTCTCGGTAATCCGCGTATGCCGCAGCTTTTCGAGGGCATCGGACGCGTTCGAGACGAGCTCGCGCACGAAAATCTCGGAATCGGTGTACAAGGAATGCACAACGATATCGAGCACCTGTTTGACTTCAGCTTGGAAGGAGTGGGTTTCAGCCATAATCGAATCGCCTACCCGAGGCAGGACGCGCGCCGACTTCAAGGGCAAACACGCAGAAGCGCGGCTGTTCAGGCGGTTCGCCTGCGAGGGAGCCCTGAAAACTGCCCCTCGGGCGGAATCGAGCCGCTCCCTGATGGAACGATGTCGCTCGGGGTTTCCTTCTTTCCATGCAGCGCAGGTTCAAAACGCTGGGACATCGCGGCGCAAGCTGCCACAGCGGCAGCAATGCCATGCGCCAAAATTGCCCACCACTTTCCGAAGCTGACAGCTCAACTGTGCCGGGCCGTTCCGGCGATGCGCTCGCCGAGTGCGAGGCCGTTGGTGATGCAGTTGCCGAGGGCGATGCCGTCGCGGTAGTTGCCCGCGAAATAGAGGCCGGGAAAGCGATTTTCGGCGGTCTCTACCGCACTGATCAGCTGCCCGTAGCCGAGGTTGTACTGCGGGATGGCCTTGGGCCATTGGAAGGACTGTTCCCAGAGCGGCTCGCCCGCTACCCCGAGCAGAGACTGGAGCTCCTCGAGGATCATGCCGCGCAGTTCCGCCTCGGGCTGCGCGCAGAGCTCTGGCTGGCGAGTGCCGCCTACGAAGACCGCCAGGGTCACGCAGCCCTCGGGCGCACGTCCCGGGTAGAGGCTCGACGGAAACAGAACGCCGAGCACCTTGCGTTGCTCGCGCTCGGGCACGAGCACCCCGAAGCCGTCAAGAGGATGGCGGACGTCCTCGCGGCGGAACCCGAACGTGTAGCTGCTCACCGGCGGGTAGGGAATCCGCGTCAAGGGCTCGAGCAATGCCTTTAGCTCCGGCGGCAGCGGCAGCCCTTCCAGAACGTGCGCGGGCGTCCCCAAAACGAGGGCGTGAAAGCGATCCTCCCCGGGCTCGCCCTTAGCCGTCCAACCGATTTCCCAGCGGTCGTTGCGACGGGAAATGCGCTCGACGGTAGCCATCGTGTGTACGCTGCCCTCGAGCGTCTCGGCAAGAGCGGCGGGCAGTTCACCGAGGCCCTCGGGAAACGAGACCGTCAGCGCCTTCAATTTGCCCGGATCCTTCGTCTTGGCGGCCTTCATGCCACCGCGCATCAGCGACCCGCCCTGTTGCTCCAGGTTGTACAGCATGGGGAAGGCGTGGCGCACACTCAGCCGTTCGGGGTCGCCAGCGTAAACGCCCGCCACGAAGGGGTTGACCGCCCAGTCGAGCACCTCGCGGCCAAGGCGCCGACGGACGAATTCAGCGACAGATTCCTCGGCACTGTCCTTGCGGCCTTTCACCGTAGGCTCCTGCAGCAGCCGTAGTTTGCCCCCGGCGGAAAAGAGCTTGGTGCCCAGCAACCCGCCCGGTCCCCCGGGTACGGCCAGCGGCCTGCCGCCTTTGAGGATGAAGCGCTTCTTCGCCTCGGGAAAGGGCAGTCGAACACGGTCGCGCAGGCCAACCTCGCCAAGGAAAAGCAGTTGCTCCATCGCGGAAACCTGCAGGGTGTGCGGACCCGCCTCGGCCAGAAAGCCGCCAGCGCGCACGCTGCCCACCGCGCCACCGACGCGCTCGTGCCGCTCCAGCAAGGTCACCGCCGCACCCGCGCGGCTCAATGCGTGCGCAGTGACCAGCGCGGAAATTCCCCCGCCGATAATGCCCACGCGAAAATCTCCCAAAGCCTGCCCGGGGCGGCTGCGCTGAATCACGTAACGGTCTTTGCTCATCGCTGACGCTCAGAATAGCGCCGTAAGACGGGCTGGCAAGGGGTAAAGCGCTTCCGCGGGCGAAGCCGCATCAGCCGGGTCGCCAGAGTCGCCCCGACGGATGCGGCTTCTTGCGGTTGACGCTTCAGGTTTGCGCAAGCGCCTCCGGCGGGTTTGGTAAAGGGGCGCGCCATGCCCCTCGAGACCATCTGGTACACTTTTGAAATCGAATTTCTCGATGCCGACCCGCTACAGGACAAGATTCCGGCGGACAGCGAGCGCGAAGCGCGGGAGACGATCCAGCGGGTTTATCCGGAGGCCCGTGTGGTAAAGCTGCTCGATGTGGAGCGACGCGAAAACTACTTTGCGCGCTTCGACCCAACAACCGCGAGCCGCAAGATCGGCAGTGGCAAGAGCGGAAAAACCCCAAAGGCCGAGGGAATGCCGACAACGCTCGATTTCACGTGCCCGAAGTGCGGTCGACGGATCGAGACACAGGCCCGGAAAACAGCCACACTCGAACGCTGCCCTCACTGCGGTTGGGCCTACGAAAATCGTCCAGCAACCACGAACTTGACCGTCATCGCGCCAACGGAGCTCGCCGACACTCCGCCGACCACCGACCCGCTGCCGACCACCGAGGACCTCGAGGGCGTGCCGTGGTTCGACGTGCTGGAAATCTCGCCGACGGCAAACCTGAAACAAATCCGCAGCGCCTACCTGGACCTTATTCGACAATACCACCCGGACAAAGTCAGCCACCTCGGCCCGGCTTTAGTTCGGCTTGCCGAGGCCCGCACTGCCGCACTCAACCGCGCTCTCAAAGATGGCCTGCGCGCCCGGCGCTGAGGCCGGGGGTTTCGGTGGGCAAGTCGGACCCGGAAGCGAGAGACCGTGGCTTCAAATACGCCTCCGGTGCGACGGGTCAGTTTCGCGACAGAGGGTCGAGCCCAGTGGTCCGTAGCTCAGATGGCTCCTTACCCGTCCTGCCGGAGAGTTCGGTGTATTGCTCGAGATGATTTTGGATGCAGAGCAAGACAGCGAGGGCTACGGGTGGCCTGTAGGCCCCGCCTCGTCGTCGCGAACGCCGCTCCGCGCAAAAGCATCCGAAGCCGCCAGGCGGCGTTCAATCTACCAATCTATTCGGTAAGGTGGTATTAGCTCTCGCCAGGCCTTCGCTCACGGACGCGGAAATACAGTGGCTGTGGGCATGTACTCTTAAGCAAACTCTCCGGCCGCCAGACAGCATCAGCAAAAAGTTCGAGCGCAGCAGCGTAATTCCAGCTCTCCGCGTCAGGTCGATCCGCCCATTCCACGATGTATTGCCGTGCCAGGTTAAAATTTTTGACCCTGAGACCCTCGGCATTCCGAACGAGCCGCCAGGGAGCCAAATTTGAAGCTCGAGATTGCAAAAGCAGCCCAAAATTAACCTCGAGGGAACCGAACATGGTCCCGTCTGCCATTCCCTTCTGATCACTCACCGAAACCGAAAGTTCACACTCGCCCGGGGGGATAACCACCCTTCGGCGGAAATAATCCAAGGACGCTCGGGCTCCTTGTGACTCGAAATCAAAAGTGTGGAATTGCCCTTCCACCGTTAAAGACACAGCGACACCCCCGAAACCACCGGAGGCTGTCGCGAACCAAAAGGGATCGACCTTGATCAAAGCTTCCGTTGGCTCAGAGCAATAAAATTTGACGTAGGCAGTTGCCATCGAGTCGGTGGTCGCACTCCCGAAAGTGAAACTTTCTGAAAGGATCCGACCCGCAACTTCCCATGTGTCTCCCATATTCGACACGACCACGCTCGTCTGCACATCACTTTGGGCACTCACTGCAGAAGGCAGCTCATCGAGAAGCGACACCTCTTCCTCGAAGACCGAGACCACCTCGTTTCGAGGCGAACGCTCGTGCTTGGTCACCGTCAGTGTTTCGGTGCCTTCACCTGAAAACGATCTCGATTCCAGGTGCAGGGTGCTTGCGACAAAGAAATCTGTCTCCACAAGTTCAATTGCCGCCGGGGCCATGCTAACCACGTTGATACCCACTACCACTGCCGCCCCAAGATTCATAAGTCGACTATACTGAAGCCGGCTCGGCACAGAGGCAAGCGCGATTACCGTTTCGCAGCCAAGCCTGGTAAAAGGCGCTGGCAGCAGTGACGCATTCTCATCGACGCATCGACGCTGCGTGTGCGCCCTTTGCCAGACGGCATTTTATCCTGCAGCTCCGCAGCAGAAAGGTCGCGTTGAGCTTTCGCAATTTTGCCCTTTGGTTTTCACGCGGGGCGTGCTTGGTTGCGCGGCATGCGCAAACCATTTTACCTGACCACCGCGATCTTCTACGCCAACGGGCGCCCGCACCTCGGTCACGCCTACGAACTGGTACTGGCGGACGTCATCGCTCGCTTCCGGCGGATGCGTGGCGAGGAAGTCTTTTTCCTTACCGGCATGGATGAGCATGGCCAGAAGGTCCAACAGAAGGCGCGGCAGGAGGAGCTGGAGCCACAGGCGTATGTCGATCGCATCGCGGCGGACTTCGAAAGCCTTTGCGGCGCCCTGAGCATCAGCAACAACGACTTCATCCGCACCACCGAGCCGCGCCACAAGGACTACGTGCGCTCCTGGCTGCAGACGATGTGGAACACGGGGGAGATCTATGCCGGCGACTACCAGGGCTTCTATTCGCCGCGCCAAGAGCAGTTCCTGCAGGAGAAGGACAAAAATGAAGACGGCTCTTGGCCGGAGATCTTCGGGGAGGTCGAAGAGGTCACGGAGAAAGCGTTCTATTTCAAACTGAGCCAGTACCAGGACTGGCTGATCGCCTTCCTTGAGCAAAACCCGAACTTTATTCTGCCCTCTTTCCGGCAGAAACAGGTGCTGGAGTTCCTCAAGGAGCCGCTGAACGACCTTTGCATCTCCCGGCCGAAAGAGCGGCTCGAATGGGGCATCCCCCTGCCCTTCGACGAAAATTACGTCACTTACGTGTGGTTCGATGCCCTGGTGAACTACTGCAGCGCCGTCGGGCCCGTCGGGGCCTGGCCAGCCGATTACCATGTGATTGGTAAAGACATCCTGCTGCCACCGCACGCGGTTTACTGGCCCATCATGCTGCACGCCAGCCAGCGGGAGTTGCCAAAGCATCTGGTCGTGCACGGCTGGTGGCATATCGCCGGCGCGAAAATGTCGAAATCGCTCGGTAATATCGTCGACCCCTTCAACCTAGCCGAGCAATTCGGCCCCGACCCGCTGCGCTACTTCTTCATGCGTGAAATGAGCGTCGGTCAGGACAGCGATTTCACCGAGCAGCTCTTCTTGGGCCGCTACGACTACGACCTCGCCAACGACTTCGGCAACAGCCTCAACCGCCTGCTGAACATGGGCGGGCGCTTTGCGAAGGGCAAGGTGCCTGCGGCAGTCATCGAAGAGGAGCCGGAGCGCCTCCTCCGCGGGCAGTGGGAGGATGCCCGCAACAAAGCCTTGCAGGAGTTCGACGCGCTCGCCTTCCCGCGGGGCCTGGAGGCGGTCTGGGCGTTTCTCGGCGGCCTCAACCGCTACCTCGACCAGCGCCAGCCCTGGAAAACGATCAAGAGCCAGGAGGCCGCCGACCGCGACGCCGCCCTCACCGCGTTGGCCTACCTCGCGGAAAGCTTGCGGCTGGTCTCGACGATCCTGGAGCCAGTGATGCCCAACGTCTGCGCTGTAGTGCGCGAAAAGATCGGCGCACCAGCGGTCGACGGCTACAGCGG
>JBHJGW010000149.1:0-35550 GCA_050331415.1 Opitutales bacterium
CTCACGCCGTGCCTGAACTTCGTAACGGCCATCGCCCACGGCGAACTGATACTGCCCACTCGCATCGGTAGTCGTAAGGCTCAGCAAGTCGCCGCTCAGCTTGACCTGGGCTCCCGCAACCGGCGATCCGTCGCGGGAAACGGTGCCGCTGATGCTCTGTTCGGGTTCCGCCACGCTTAGGGTAATCGGTACTTCCACGTTGGGCTCGTCGGGATCGTTGGATCGCAGAGCCAGTGCGCCAGCGAACGTTCCGAGGCCGGTTTTGACCGAATCCAACGTAACTGCGACTGCTGCTGACTCCCCCGCGGGAATGATCCCGTGAGACGGCTGCGTCGCGAGCCAGCCATCCGTGCCGAGGTCCCAGCGGACGTAGTCGGAGGCGTAGGAACCCCAGGCCGTGCCATCATCGAGCATTGCCATGTCGTGAAACGGCGAGCCGTAGGGCTGGTTGACGAAGCCGATCCGGGAACCGTCGAAGGGGTCGGCAAAGCGCACTGCGGAGCTGTGCAACTGTGCCCACCAAAGCAACCCATTGTGGAAGTTGATCCATGTGATCAGCTGGCTTGTTCCGATTTCGATCCGACTGACTTCCGTGCGCGAAGCGAGGTCGAAACCAATCACTTCGGTTGGGTCGCGGCTTCCATCTTGCGCCGCAAAGTAGAGGATACCGTCATGGAAATCCATGGCGCGGACATGGTCGAAAGGCACGTTCACCGTCTCCACGATGGTGCCGTCATCGGGCCGCATGGCATACACGTTATCAATCACGGTATCGTTGCTGCCGATGCCGTTATCGGCGTACCAAATGACGTTTCGTGTGGCATCGTACGTCATGTCGCCCATTCCGATTTTGTTAGACGGCGCAAACACTTCGATCACGCGCCCGGTCAGCGGCTCGCAGCGAATAACCTTGGCCCCAGTACGCCCGAGGAACAGGTGCGTGCCGTCGTAGGCCACCCCCTCCAAATATTGGAACGGCCAGCCCACCTCATACGTCTCCCACACGAGCCGCTCACCGGCTTCGGCAATCCGGCCAGCATTCTCGCCGATAATGCGCGGCCAGAGGTTCCACCGCAGAGGACCATCTCCGCGGTTGTGCAGGGTGAGCGCGCGCTGAGCTACCTCGCCATGGGCCAAGGTGACGTCGAGCGCGCCCGGGTAAGGGTCGATGTCGGGTTCCTGAATGGGCAACTCGACAGTGAGCGGCGCCCCCGGCACCGTTAACTGGAGCGGTGCGGAGGTAAGGCCATTCAGCGAAGCGAGGAGGCGGACGTTGGCTTCGCGCCCGGTAACGAGCTCGAAGGAAAATTGGCCATTGGCATCGGCCGTCTGGCCGTTTTCGCCGCCATCCCATTCAAGGCGAACTTCTGCTCTTTCCGCGGGGGCATTGCTGAGCGACCCGAAAACATCCCCGCCAACCACCACGGTTGTGAACGTGAAGTCCGGGGCCGGATCGCCGGCATTATAGGAAACGGTTTCCGAGGCCACGACACCTGTAGCAAAGGCCTGCAGGTTGTACGTACCATCTGGCAGATTCAGCGAATACTCGCCGCTGCCGCCTACGGGCACAGTGCCACGGGTGGGGCCGTCGAAGCGGACCCATGCCTCCGGAAAAGCGGAGCCATCTTTCGTTACCGTACCGCTCGCCGTATGCGAGGCGCCGATTGTTACGGTCACATTATCGACTGTCGTCGCGTTTCCGTCAGTTACGGCGACCTGCAAACTATAGCTTCCGGGGGCCGCGAAGGTAGCCGACGTTGAAGCGGCCGCGGGGGCTTCGTTCACCGAAAAGGCAACCTCGCCCGGGCCGGAGACCTTTTGCCACGCATACGACAGCGGATCGCCATCGGGGTCACTTGCAACCACGCTGAGCGCTACCGTGTTTGCTGGCCATGCAGGTGCTGCCGGCTCGGCACTGGCAGCGGTGGTAATCGTCGGCGCCCGGTTGCTGCCAAAGCCGTTGTCGACCTCGAACGTCAGGTCGATGGTCTGCTCGGGCTGTCGGGGATCGTTGGAGCGCAGAACCATCGTTGCAGCGTGGGTGCCGGCCCCGATCTTTGCGGCGTCGGCGCGAACCTCGATCGTGGAACTCTCGCCGGGCTGGAGCGTAACCTGGTGGGGCGATTGCGTGAGCCACACGTCGTGGGTGTGATTCTGAAGGGCGATATCGATGTGCCCGTCGTCGTCGCTAATGGAGTTGTTGGTCGAGCCAATCATCCAGAAGGCACCGCGGCGGGTCGCTGCCATGTCGTAGGTGTTGGGCATCGCTGCCCTGAAATAGGGAGTTACAAACCCAACGGTGGTGTCGTCCGGGTGGTCGCGGGGATCATCGAGACCACGGAAAGCAAACATGTTGTCATGCTCGGTTCCGGCGTGCCAGAAAGTGCCGTTGTCGAACTCGATCACGTGCGTGCGGCCCCGGTTTTCGTCTGGAGCAAAGGCCCACCCATCTTCGTATTCGCCGGTTTCGGGCAAGAAAGCGCCAAAGCGGTACGAAAAGTCGAAGGCGAGGAACGGTCCGCGGTGGACCCAGATGCGCTCGCGCGCGTAGGTGATTCCGGCAGGATAATGCGGCCATTCATCCTCATCGAACTGCCAAGACTCGATGATACTGTTTTTTGCCGGATCGTAACAGTAAACGCTGCGGTCCCAATAGCTCGTGAACCAGAAGAAGCGCCCGTCCCAGGTCAATTTGCTCGGAACGGCATTTTCGGGCAGGTCAAGGGGGATGGTTTCCAGCAGGGCACCACCGGCTTCGCTGATACGAAAGAGGTTGTGCGTGCCATTGAGTACCCAGAGCGCACTACCGTCGTGCGCGATCCCGTAGTTGCGTGGCCAAAACGGCAGCGAGTTATGAAGTTCGGCGGGCAGGCCAAACCTGCGCGCCACCCGCCCTGCCCCGCTCGAACGCTCCCGCAGTTCGATGTCACGGTTGAAAACGCCGAAGGTCAGCGACTCATCCCCGTCGTTGGTTACGGTAAAGCTTTTTGATCCCTCGGCATTCGGCGCGGCGGCGAGACTGAGCTGAGTAGCGGAAACACGCATGGCGGGTGCCCCCAAGCGGAAATCGACCGCCGAAACACTCGGCGGCAGAGTAACCGTTTGCCAACTCGGAACCGTGTACACCTCCGGCTGCGCCTGGAGACGGAGATCATCGGCTTCAGCCAGTGTCGCGTTGATAGTGTAAACGCCTTCCGCATTCGTCGTGACTTCGCCCTCGACGGCTCCCTCGTAAACAACGCTGACTCCCGCGAGTGGTTCGCCGGTTGCTTTAGAGGTGACCGTCCCGGAAACCGTGGCAGAACGAAAACCAAAATCGACCGCCGCTGCGTCCGGGGGCACCGTGACAGTCCGGGCCGCAGAGGTCGTGCCGTCGAATGTAGCGGCTAATTCGTAGTTACCATCGGGCACAACGAGGTCGAAGGTGCCGTCTTCGCGGGACAGGGCCGTGCCCGAGTTCGGCAAATTGTTGCGCTCGGGCCGGTCAGGGTCAGCAAGGCGGCGCCAGGCAATCTCGGCGCCTTCGGCACCTTCGCCGTCAACGGTCACCGCACCGCTGATCGTGCGGCTTTCGGCGACTTCGAACAGAACCGTACTCTGAAAAGTGCGCTGATCGCTCGTGATCGTCACCGGCAGATAAAGCACTGCGGGTAACAAACCATTGTCCGTGAGCTCGAGCAAGAAGCTGGCATCACCCGAAGCCGTCGCTCCCGGGCTGATCGCACCATAGGCGACCGTCGCGCCAACCAAATTGACCAATGGACTTCCGCGGTCATCGACTGTGGCCGAAACGCTGGTGAAGGCCTCGTCGGTATCGTTGGCCAGGGAGATCGAGATCGCGAGCGTTTCGCCGGGATTGAGGATGCCGTCCGCATTGCCCTGAGAACCGTCTGAGCCGTCTTCGCTAAGCACAACCTCATCGACGGTAAGGCTCAGCGACTTTACCGCATTTCCAATGTTGAGGTGCCCCCCGGTGATGGTCTGGCCTTCGAGTGAATCGATCTGGTCGACAGAGCCGACGATCAACTGCCGGACCTCCGCCGCCGAGAGGCTCGGATCGGCGGCGAACAGCAATGCGGCAGCTCCAGCGGTGTGCGGGCATGCCATGGATGTGCCGCTCAGGGTGCCGTAGGGATCCGGGTATGACTGGGTGGGAACCGTCGAGTAAATCGAAACGCCCGGAGCCCCGATATCGACGAAATTGCTGCCAAAGTTCGAAAAGCTTGCCAGGTTGCCCTCGTGGTCGTTGGCGGCAACCGTGATGACGTTCGGCAGCCGGTACTTGGCTGGCCAGTAATCATTGGAATTGAGGTCACGGTTGGCATTTCCGGCGGCCACCACGAAAAGTGATCCCGCCTCACCGGCGTCGGCGATCGCATCTTCAATCAACTGCGAAGTAGAGCCGCCGCCGTACGAATTGTTGGTCACTTTGGCACCCGCCAGAGTGGCGTAGGTGATGGACTCGGCCACGTCGGACTGAAAAGCGGTGACGTCGCTGCGCCCACCCGTGTGGAAGATTTTCAGCGCGATCAACCGGACCTCGTGGTTAACGCCAACCACGCCCTCGCCGTTGTCGCCCGCGGCCCCAATGGTACCCGCTACGTGGGTTCCGTGATAGTGTTCGTCCAGCGGATCGGGGTCATTGTTGACGAAATCGTAACCATACACATCATCTACAAATCCATTTCCATCATCGTCCGCACCATTGCGCGAACGGTCCTGTCCCAAAACATCGACGCCCGTTTCCCCGGCGTTGACCCACATATTTGGAGCCAGATCCGGGTGGGTATAGTCGATACCGGTGTCGATCACGCCGACGATCACCTCGCGGCTGCCGCGGGAGACGTTCCAGGCCTCGGGGGCGTCGATGTCGAAATCAGTTTCGCCGCCCGTCTGGCCAGCGTTAGCGAGCCCCCACAGACGGTCGAAACGAGGATCGTTCGGCGTATAACGAGCCAGCTCGGCATGGCCATCAGGCTCGGCGAAAATGACCTCGGGCTGCTGTTCCAAATCTTTTCGAAAGCTTGCCATGGCACCGGGTTCAGCTCCGTCGAACGCCAGGAGATAAGCTCCGGTCAGGCGCAGGCGATTACGGACTGAGGCCCCCCAGCCTTGCAGCACGGGCTCGAGGTCGCTGACCTCGGCACCGTCTCGCAATTTGACGACCAGGTGGTCCGCGACAGACGCCGTCTCACGCTCGACCGTTTCCGCACCGCTCAGGGGCCGGATGCGCTGCTCGATTCGAGTGGCCGGATACTTCGGCAAGTTTGGGTCGTTGACGATCCACACGCGCTCTAAATGGCCACTGCCATCGGTAGCGGGGCGCTCCCACCCGGCAATAAACTCCAGCGGCGCCCGCCCGCCCGTCATCGTCGGCACGCCATTGCGCACCTCGTACTGTGCAGGAGCTGACTGCGGAGGATTAAGAGACGCCCTGTGCCGCAAGCGGGGCGGCGTATAGTGGGTCTGAAAATCCTGCTCGCTCAAGACACGCTCACGGGCCTCCAATCCAGCTTCATTGCCCGCGAGATTTGCGCTAGGTTGCTCCGCCCTAGCATCGGCTGGTTCGGGCCAGGGAGAGCCTTCCGGCAGGGCCTGTTCCACGAGGTTTCGAGAATCGGGCCCTGCAGGTTCGTTAGGCGCAACGAACAATAGGAGACTGCAGCCTACGGCCAAGGTCGCCGCGACCACTGACGCCGCGAGAAATTTTCGGGGAAACTGGGGCATAACGGGGAAGCATCGTCCACAACAAACGATTTACAGAACCTTTATAGCATAAGGCGGACTTCGTCCACCCCGAAAACTTGATGGCCTGAACGACCCGCTTCTACCGATACCTCTCTGAAAACCGCAAGCCTCTCTCCGCTAGAGCTTTACCAATCAAGGGGAACAAAAAACGTATCCCGGGCCGGAAGGAACCAACCCGAGGTACGTGAAATTGAGGAAACGGATTTCGTGCTGGAAACGAGCCGGAGCCGAACCCCGCCGAATTTTGAGACGCGACTAGTCTGGCAACACCGGACTGAAGTCGAATCCGCCCGACGGGTTGATCACAATTTTGTCAAGCCGGCCAGCAGCGTTGATTCCACGCAGGAAGTAGTTGTAGGTCGCTCCCGGTGTGGCAAAGGAATCAATAAACGTGACGACTGATCCTGTGGCGAACTCGGCAAGGTCGTCGGCACTGATGATGTCCAACACCGTAAAGACCGAGGAATCCGACCCCAACTGCTCGCGGATGATGAAGAGCGACCCGTTCTCCGGAACGGACTCCACCGTAGTCTGAATGATGACTAGGCTTCCGGAGACAAAACCTTGGGCTACCGGTATGGAGGGAGGCGTGATGCCTTCGGGATCGAATCCCGCGTTGACCTGCATCATCTGAAGCTCGCCCGGTTCGATCGGAACGTTTCCTCGCAGCGTTATTTGGAGGCCGCCAGTCGCCCGAATGTCCGCCGGTCCTTCGTTTCGCCCAGACACGCTGATCACGTTGTTCTGCGATGACAGCCCGTTGAACCCGGTCAGGTTTGCGGGAGCGGTGATCGGCAAATCGAAGTTCGTTCCCTCTTCACCGAGGGTAAGGATGGTATCCGAAACACCGTTAACGATATGATTAACCTCGTATCGAAGGTCGACCGCATTGTTGAAGCCGAAATTCGTCAAGAAATACGGGAGGAACTGATTCGACGGGCTAACCCTCAGGTCCTCCACGAAGTACTTGGGCGAAAGATCGAGGCGAGTTGTAAAGAGCGGGTTATCCCCGCCCTCAACCTCGAACGGAGGATTGAGGAAGGCGTAGGCCTCCAAGAGGGTGCGGCCTGTTGGCAGCAGCACATCTACCGAAGATGTAAAGAGCTCCCGGATCTCGTTCAAGGATGTCGTGGGATCGTCAACCGCCCCGGGCAGGAACCGAATATCACCCAAGCCACCTGAAAGCAGGATCGTCGGGATGTCACCATACTCGTTGATGATGGCGTTGGCAGCCACCTGGGTGATCGCCTGGGACCGGTCGAAGAACGTGGACAGGTCATGACTCAGCGGCACCGGGATGAAGGTGAACTGATTCAGAGGTGCGTTGAACTGGAAGATGTTTGTCTCGCTACTTTCGGTGACTTCATTCTCCGAATCCACGGTAATGAAGATCGCATACACGTGAGAAGTCAGCGTGTTATAGTTTTCGAAAACGCGGCTATCATCGTCTGGCAACGGCGCGAGGTCCGGTCTGATGCCAACCAAGATATCCGAAATCGTCGGCCAGGTAATGAACTGAGTCACATCGATAGCTGACCGCTCCGGGAATTGCGCATTGCGCTCTGGAATGAACTCCTGAACATCGAAGCGTCCCAGCTCCAGAATCGGCCTCCATTGGGGAATGTTAGGCCCGATCGCGGCTAGCTCGAGAGTCACTGTGAACTCGTCACTAGCTTGAATCGGCGCCAGGCCACGGTTGGCGATCTGGAAAAAGATTTCCGCATCGCCAAGCGGGTACTGCGCCAAGGTGTTGATCGAACCCTGGTTGTAGTTTTCGATTACTAAGTCAGGAGAGCGGATTATCTCGAAGCCGGGGATCGTCACCACGTTGTTCGCAAGCGTGTACTCGGGGATGAATCCGTCGATTGTCGGCTCGGAAATCAGCAGTGAGAGATTGTCGAGGCGGTAAGTGTAGTTCGCTTGCGGCTGGAATTGGTTTGCCACCTCGCTCACCACGAAGCGCAGGTTCACCCGGCGGCGCGGGTCCGCGTTAACCGCATCGAGGAATCCTTGCAAATCGCTCTGAGCGGGGTCGAGCGCCTCGCCTACCACAAAGTCGACACGTTCCCACTCACCCGCCGCTTGCGGGATGGGCTGGTTCAGGTTATCGCCATCGCTATAGCGGAAACGCAGTGCAGCGGACTCTTCGTTGGCGGGTACCAACTCAAAGATCAGCGGCGTGCCCGGTTCGAAATTGTGTTCGAAGCCGATTTCAAGCGCGTTCAGATCCGCAAGCTCGACATCATCACCTCGCCAGGGCGTCACCGACAGGTCATCGAGGCGAAAGATGCTGGTGAATCCTTGAGTCACCCCGGCAGTGTCGGGGCTTTTGATCACCCCAATCTCGAGTGCGCGGCTGTCCGTGCCAATGCGGTCGAAACGATCGGCTGACAATGTGACGGCACCCGAATGCCCCTGTGGGCGGAGAAGTTCGAGGTTGTAGGTGTCCCCCGGCAATGAAACGTCGACTGCGGACCGCTCAATGCTGGAACCCGAGAAACCTTCCGGAACCGCGCCGGTGACATCGAACTCAGGATCAAGCTGCGTTGAATCGAGAGCAACCAGATCAAGATTGTCGATAGCGTAAGTAGCCTCCGCCGGACTGTCCACGCCAGGTTCCAGCTCAACCACGAATCGAACCGTGATCCGCCGATCTGGGTCGCTGCTGACCGCGCTCAGGAAGCCTGACAGATTGCTTGCGCCGAAGTCGACCCGGTCCTGCACGGTAAATTGCTCAACCGTCGACCACTCTCCCGACCCGGCCGGGATTCGGCTGCCGCTGGTATTGACGAAGCGGACTGGGGCATTCGGTGCCATCGGCGAAACGAGCTCGAGAACGACGCTATCGCCGACGGGGATGTTATGGTCGAACGAAAGGGCCAGATGTTCCAGATCTGTGGTGGTGACCAGGCCGTCCCTCCAGAACGGAATCGCAAACGTCCCAAAGTTCAGGGCCGAACGGAAACCGCTCGTGCCAGAGGTCTTGGTGAGACGGTGCTCGAGGGCGAAGTCCGCTCCGCCTTCGGGCCCGGGTACACGGTCCATCGTCAATTCAATGGTGTCCGTGCCGGCGCCGAGCCGGGCCAGCTCAACGCTAACCTCTTCGGTTGGGATCGTGGCATCGACAGGTGCGCTGCCCACCGTATTGTCGAAATACGTGATAGGGGCACCGTCGAGCTCGTCGAAATTCTCATCGTAGGTAAAGGCCGCTTGAGAGACGGTTTCCTGTATTCGGTCGAGTACGTCAAATTGCTGGCTCAGACGCCATGCTTCGATCGTACCTTCGCCCGAATTTCCAATAACGCCGCCCCTCGGCCGCGCCAGTCCGCGCACCATTAGGTTATAGTCCTCGGCCGCCGGGATATCCAGCGGCAACACGACATCTCGCCTGAAGACAACAAGATCGCCATTGTCGAGGTAATCCAAGTCTGGGTTGTTTTCGGTAATGGCCACCGTCATCAGACGCGGGTCGGTATCCTCCTGAATCACGTTGTCGCGGGAGAGGAAAACCGTGAGTTCTGTGTACTCGAAATCATCCTGCTCCTCGAGATCGGCGCCTCCATTACGCAGGCGCACCAAGAGCGGCAACGTATTGTCAACAGGGTCGGTAGAATCCAAGACATACGCTCCCGGTTCCGCATCGACCTCGACCACCTGAACGTCCGGATAGTTCTTGGCCGGCGGCGTGATCATGACGATGTTGTCGAGGTAGAAGCCTACCTGGCCACCACCATCTTTTTCCGCCACCCAGGAGAGCTCGTGAGCACCTGCGGGAATGAGGAAATACGAATACCCGCCCTGCCGGGTCGGCTGGCCGCCTACGGGTAAGAGGTCATTGCTGAACGGACGGTTGAACGCGGCAGCATTTGCTGCCTGCGGATCGAAGACCGGCGCATAGCTGGCTGGCATTGCAGTCCGAAGCAGTTCGAAGGTCGGCTGGAAGGCCACCTGATTATCGATGCGGAAGCTCAAGCGGCTCTCACTCTCGACGGGACCGCTGTTGTCATCGATCTCCGGATTCTCCGTGATAGAATACTGGAAGGCCAGAAGAGCCGGACCAAAGACGGTTGTGCTAAGGGTGGCGCGGCCCGTTTGCTCAGCGTCAAATTCCACACCTGCGTAGTCACTTCCTTCAAGGGGGCTGACCGGTCGCGGTGCAAACCCATCGTCGGCGAAGCCGCCGAGATTCTCAGCGGGATTAATGGCGCGCCACTCGGGCACGGGCAACAATTCCGGGGAATCGACATCCTGGGATTGCTCGAATATGGGGATGAGCACTCCGAGCAGAACACTGCCCTGGGTTTCGGCATCGTTACGGGTGAACTTGTAATCGACAAACATCCGTCCGTCTTCAGAGCTCGCGTCCGTGCCGTTCACCCGAATCGTGAACTCGGTCAACCACGGCGTATTCTCATTGATCAAGATACGGTGGATGCCAAGGTAGCGCCGACCGCCATCGTTCAGGGCCGTAAAGCTGCTGGCGCTGATGCGCACCTCCGAATTGGAAGTGGTATCGAAGCGGTAGAGCTCGACCGAGCCATTCTGCAAGAATTCTTTGGCGGTCGGACCGACATCGAGATCGAACTCGACAGCTTCAGGCGACGCATCGGCGTTGGCGACCGGTCCCGAGAATACCTGAATTTCGAGGGTGTCAGAAACATCCGCTGCTCCGTTCAAAACCATCCGAATCGGAGATTTGATTTCGGTGAAATCGCCAACCTCAACATTGGAGCCCTCCATCTCGGCATCTCCAGAGAGCGCCGGGGGCAACAGCGCAGCTGGCCCGGTAAACTCGTAGCGCAGATGGGCACTCTCTCCGACCGGAATCGCAGGCGATTGCCAAGCGGTCTGGTCTGCCGTATCAAAGCGGGGAACCTTTCGCCACTGAGCGTCAGCTGCTCCCGGCGTTGCAGCGAATTCAAACCGCCCCAATCCGACCGAGGGGCCCGCATCAATACCGGGCCGGATAATTTGAATGATCCGCTCGACCACGTTGTTGCGGCTTTCAAAATCCGAACTTCCCCCGTCATTCTCGATGATATTGCCGTCGGGATTGACTACGAAAAACAGCGTATACTCACCACCGGCCACATCGGGCAGAGTCAGCGAATCGTTCTCGCCGTCATTCGTATCGGCATCCACAAACAATGCCTCGATGTCATCCAGACCCAAGGGATCCTCGCTATCGACGAAGAGCGTGAGTTGCCGCTCTGCCTCGAGGTCGAGATTCCCATCGGCGGAAAGGTATACTGCAACCTCGATTCGATCATCTTCTGCTTCATTCGCATCCGGCGCATCGGGGTCGAAGGTCGGTACCGGAACCGTGCCGATGGTGTTGTTTGAAACGACCAGGCTAAAGCCTGGCCCAGCACCGTCGGGATCTGTACCCGTACCTACGATCGTCGCATCCGCTTCGAATTGCGAGGTCTGCGGAAACTCGACCAGGGAGAGCTCGAGGTCGGGCGCAATCAGCCGGACATCGCGCACCAGGGTATTATTTGCGAGCGTGGTTTCCGGGATGGTATCCGCGTCGATTTGGACTTCCACAATGAGCTTGTAGTTGCCAGGAAGCTGGCTGGACGGGAAGTTCACCGGGTTGAAGGGTAAGAGCAATTGGTCTCCGCCCTGCTGCACAGCGGAGGAGAACAACAGCGGGCCATCCCCGGTCTCGGGATCCGTGTCCGTGAGGTCGCGAATGCCCTCCGACGAGATTGTGCTCAACCGGGTGTCGTTTTCGTCGATGACTTCATCACTGGACAACCACAGCGTCGCGGAAACTGGATGGTCGATCGCCGTCCGGCCACGGTTGGCGACGGTCACAGCGATCCCGTTCACAGGTGCGCCCAGCCCGTATTCGATCACGCTGGCATTGGCGGTCTGCGACGCCGGATCGAAGTCCGCAATGGTCAGGTCCCGACCGTCAACAGACAGGCGAAGGGCTTCGACATTGTTGTCCGTCGGGTTCTCGTTTGCCGCCTGAAGCGGAAGAATCTCCACGAGGAAATACTGAGTCCCGAGCGGGATCTCGTCATCCAATACCAGGTTGCCGACGGTTACCTGGTCGAAATTATCGTCCGGATTGTCGCTGGTTGGCTCGATGATAGCCATCGGGAACGGCACTGGCGTCGCGATCAGGCGGTCGTTTCCGTCGAGAACCGCGTCCGAAGACAAGTAGACGCGGACGATGTAGGTGCCGGGCGTCCCGGGCGTCAGCCCCTCGAAGGTTTCCAGGCCGACGTTGCCGACATCCAACTCGAGGCTCAAGCGCTGGCCCTGAGCGACCGGGACGAATTCAAAGTCGTCCTCGGTGTTGTCCGGCGTGTCGTTGTCACTCTCGAGCGTCGGGCTATTGGAGATGCGGAGGTTGCGCGGATCGAGGTCGAACGAGCTGATCTGGATTTGGCGCGCAACGAAATTGTTTTGCTGGGCACGGTCGACAAGCCCTTCAGCCAGCACGACACGCGCAATCAGGAAGGCCTCTCCCGGCATGTAGCCCGGAGGCGTCGTGAGTCCATTGGTGAGCGGAACTGAGAATGCCGCGCCCGAAGGAATGAAGACCATCTCCGTCGCCATCGCTCCGGAGCCCGATGACATGATAGTGATGTTGTCTTGGGGATCCGCATCGGCGATCTGACGGAAGGTCACCTGTTGGCGGCTGTTGATGATCCGACGGTCGAAGGCATCGTTAAACGAATCATCATTGGAGAGGAAAACATCGACCTCGAAAGCGACCTCATCCGGATCCCCGAAAAGGGCTTCAGAAGAAGCATTGGCTACCACCGCACTGTAACCCGTAAGGTCCTCGCCGCGGAAAGGAAGTCCCGTGCGCGGGACAATTAGGGCCAGAGCCGCGAGATCAAGCTCGGGGGTGATAACAACGGGCAGCGCGCTGACATTGTTGGAGGGGTTCTCGTCCCGGGAGGATGGCTTAACTTCGAGCTGAACCAATAGGAAGTTTGTACCGATTTCCGCAAATGAAGGAATGCGCAGCACATTGCTCTGATTAATACCCGGGGTTTGAATCGTTTCGACGTCGCCGGGGTCGAGATCACCGCCGAGGGACGCGTCGAACTGGCCAAGGAAGGTATCGTTGCCGACTTCCAGCGTTTCGTCGGCAGACAGGTAAACGCTGTAGCGGAGCTCGTCTCCCGATTGGGCACGCAGCGAATTCAGACCGCGCTGCAAGGCCTCGAAGCTGAGCTGGAAAGCATCGCCCACGGAGATCGTTCCGTCCAGCAGGTCCACATCGGTGGGTTCGAGCCGCAGGTTGACTGGAGAAAGGTCGAGGTCGCTGAGGAAGAACTGCGCCACGGCGAGACTGTTGTCCGGGTTCGCATCGCGGACGAATCCGGGTGTCAAGGCGTCATCAATCACCACCTGCGCGATGATGAAGTACGGGCCGGGAGCGAGGTTCGAGAAGTCCGGCGGCACTGGGAGGCGGATGTCCGCAGGGTCGCCAGGATTGACGGTGTTACCGTCTTCGTTCACGAAGCTAATTTGGGACGCAACCTGCGAAATGGTCCGCTGCTGCGTCGGGAAGAGCGGGTTCATGTCCGTCAGGAACGATGGCGCATCGGGGTCGGTGGTGACGGTGGGGGTTATTTCGATATCGGTCGGATCGATGGTGTCGTCAGTCGAGAAGAAGAAACGCAGACCAACAGCCTGTTCACCTTCGCCTACTCCGCCCCCATTAAGGGGGACGGCACCAGCGTTGATATTGCGCGCCCCATCGTTGCGCAGGATAACGCTGACGGGGATATCCGAGCCCGAGGCAAAGGCCGGAAGACCTGCCACCGTGTCCGTCGTGGAGGGCAGGACCAGGCGGGTCAGAGCCGGGTCGGTCCCGCCGACGAGCACGAGAGCGCCGTCACCATTGGAATTGATGTCGTCCTCGAGCGCGAGATTGACCGGGAGCACGGCCACAACAACAACGTACTGGCCTGCGGGCAGATCTTCAGGAATCGTAGCAGAAATGGGGCCCTCGAGCGGTGATGCACTGCCCGGAGAAGAACTCTCGTCCACAGGAAGGTTAGTTGGCTCAAGGGTTACCTCACCCTGGATCAATGGGGTCGCACTGATCAATTGACCCTCGGTTACGACAAGATCCGGGGTCAGGATTTCCAGCGGCAACTCGTCCGGTCGCGCGATATAGACGCGCGCCTCATACTCGCCAGTAAAGCTACTCGCCCCAAGGTTGCGAAGACGATACTGGACTTCGATTTCCTGGCCATTGTCCAGAGGTCCGTCGACTGGCACCGGGTCCGTCGAGGGATTTTCATCGTGATCGACAAGCACCTGCACGTTGAACGCAGTCAAGTCGTAGCCACTGAGCTCCACCTCTTCGGTCGTGAAGTCATTTTCTGAGTTTCGGTCAATCGTTGCATCGGCGACGCTGCCATCGGCAAATACGATCCGAGCAACGAGCTCATAGTCGCCCGGGCTGAACTGCCCGTCGGGGAATTCAACTGCATTCGCGCCACTGAATTCGACTTCGAAGGTCTCGCGCGGACTGAGGTTCTCGCCCTCATTATCGTCTGGGATCGTGATCAACCGGTCGGCGAGGAGTACCTCCTCAGTCTCATCGCTACCCACAGGGCGCAGCAAAACCTGCGCATTGAAGGAACCTCTGAATTCATCCCGACCGCTACCGTCACCGACAAATTCTGCCAGATTGCGGACGGTAAAGCTGAGGCTTTCGAATGTCTGGTCGACCGCGAGCGGTTGCTGTTCCGAAAAGTCGATGGAGAGGACGGAAAGATCGATCAAAGGACGAACCTCGATCGAGAAAGCCTGGCTGTTGTTAGCGGGATTGTCTTCGCGACGATCCTCATCGGGCACCGAAACCGATACGATGAGGAAACGCGCACCGGGGGCCGTCGTCTCCGGAAGCTCGAGGTTTTGAACCGGGATCGTTACCTGACCGTTGGCAGAAATCCCCGCGGTCAACGTGTAATCTTCGCGCTCGAGTAATTCATCGTTTCCAAGCTGGTTGTCGGAACTAAGAAACACACTGTAGCGAATAACGTCGTTGGCTTCGAGGGAGTTCAGTCCAAGATTTCGCAGGTCGAAGCTCAGGTCGAAGGTCTGGCCAGGGGAAAGCAGTCTGTCTTGAACGCCGCCTAGCAGGCGAATTCCGCGCGGTTGCAGGTCGAGGTCGCTGGCATAGATCGAGCGGAAAAACTCGTTGTCCTCAGGCGTCGCGTCCTGGCTGTCGCTGTTGAGGTAGGAGACGCGAGCGCCGATCTCGATCGGCCCGGAGTTCAAGATGGAGGTCGGGATGCGAACGCCGTCAAACACGACCGATTGGAGACCGCCCTCGGGGATCGGGGTCGTAACGATATTGGAGTCAACCTCGATCACTTGATCCCCGGTCCGGAAAAGCAAGTCCACCCGGATATCACCCGTCAACGAGCCGAAGCCTTCATTGGCGACACTGACGGACACGTTGTCGATCGAGTTGTCGAGACTACCAGTTCCCAGACTCACCGGGAAGGCGGGGAGCCCGTCGCGAAGCGGGGCGTTCGGCAACGAGATACCAACGACAGCAGCATCCGAGCCGAGCAGTGTGACCTCCAAACTGGCGACATTGTTTGCGAAGCCGCCGGTTTCTCCATCTTCCTCACTGGGAACTGTGGAGAGCACCCGCACGAGGATAAAATATTCGCCTGGCTCGATACTGCTGGGAATGGTAAGGTTCAAGGTCGACCCGCCCGACTCAGAAGCGAAATCTACCCTTTCACCTGGAGCGAGCACAGAGCCCTCGCTACTTGGCAGAACGCCCACGTCACTGCCGAGGAAAGTATCGGTGTCGGGATTGTAGGACCGGTCCGTAGACAGGAACGCCCGAACCGTGTAATTCCGGTCAAAGCCACGTGCCCCCAGGTTAGCCAGTTCGAAGGTCAGTTCGAAGGGCTGTTCCGGAGCGAGACGCGAGGGGTTGAACGGATCGGTTACCGAAGGCTGAACGTTACGGGGGCTGAGATCGTAATTGCTCATCACAACCGACACACGATCACTGACGTTGTCGTCGGTGCTTGCGTCGGGGCGGTCGAGAGGAACGATCTCACCAAAAAGGGAATAGGTCCCAGGTTCGATGCCACTCAGGCCTTCCGAAACGAACGGTATCGAGATGGTAGCGGAGTTGTTGCTGATCTCACTCGGGGTAAGCGAGCGGGTCGCTGGCGTTTCGGGCACACCATCGCGGTCTAGGTCCACCAGGCCATCGCCGTCCACATCGATTGTGATGGGATTAGCTGTATCGCTGACCAGGAAGTCGCTGACATCGAAGAACATGTCACGCGAAAAACGCAGTTGGACCACGAAGTCGCTGTCGGCAAAACCATCTTCGTAGACATCCCGCACCGTTACAACGACGGGAGCCGTATCTTCGATGGGTGACGGCCCCGGAAGCGGATACCGGGGAGCCAGACTGACGATCGAGGCTACTTCGAAGTTGACCACGCGTTCGCCGACTCGGGGCTGAAAGTCACCCTGGGTCAGATTCGGGATACTCGAGCTGCTGTTCGTCCCATTACCGAGCTGACCGAAATCATTCTCGCCGACGGCATAAACCTGCTCGACGCCGTTTTGGTCAGTCGCAATGCCGATCGTAAAATCTCTGCCGGAAACAACTTCGACCCAGTTATTCAAAACCGGGTCATCATTTCCGGGATCGTTGCCTCTTTCGAGCCAGACCGGTGACTCGATCACGGCTAGGTTGAAGTCGGACTCGACCTCCGGTGTCACTGGGTTGTCGCCGAAATTGAGACCCGCGGAGATACCGACTCGGTTCAACTGGTTATCGGTGTTCGAACCCCAGCCCCAAAGGACGCCTGAATCATCGATGGCCAGCGAATTGAAACGGCTGGCGGAAACCGCCACCCAGCCGTCGGCCCGAGCTCCGCCGTTGGGGGTATTGCCGGAAGGTATGTCGAGACGGTAGTCGGAAACAGTGCCACCGGTCGACGGCTCCTGACCGAGGACGCCGGGAAGGTCACGCCCCCAAACATAGAGATCTTTGGGGCCATTCTCCGGACCGAACAGCGCCATGACGTGGAAACCATCAGTGACAACAGACCGCCATTGATTGGTGGCGTTGACAGCGACCGCGCCTTCGGGGTCCGGATCGGTTGAACTGAGATCCGGCGGTGGGACCAGGCGGGTGGGCAACGCTACCCGACCGAAGCGGTCAGCACCTTCGCCGGGATCGCTAAGGTCGTCCCAGGGACCGAGCTCGGTTTCGGCCTTGGTCCCCCACCCGTACAGGTGGCCGTTGCTTGCGATGGCGACCGTAAAACCGTCACCGCAGGCAACGGACCGCCATGTTAGAGCTTCTCCGGTGATCGGATCAGTAGCATCCAACAGCTCCGGTGCTGTGCGGACGTTGTCCTCCCCGACGGAAGCGACAGCCAGCGAAAAGTTCTTGTTGTTTCCCCAAAGGAAAAGCTGTCCACGATCGTCAATGGCAGCCGCATGGTTGGAGCTGCTCACCACCTGCCGAATGCGGGGCTTAGTGCCGTCACTGTTGTCCGGGAAACCGACGCTGACTGGCTCCCTGACCGAACGGCTGTCCGAGTTAATCCCTCCGTCACCCAGCAGACCGTTCATGTCGGAACCCATTGACCAGAGGTTTCCCTGGCCGGTGATCGCAAAAGTGACGTCTGCAGAAGACTCGACGAAGACCACGTCCTCGAGGTCGATAATGAAGGGTCCGAAATCTCCGCCTTCGGTTTCGAGGCCCAACTGACCTCGGTCATTGGCTCCCCACGTAACCAGTTGACCTTGGTCGTTAACGAACGCTGCGTGCGCTCGACCCGCCGCAATGCGGCTGGGGATGGCGGAGCTATCCTGGCCAGATAAGCTTGCGGCCGAAGCCACAAGAGCCATTAGAGGCGCCGCCAAGCGGAAGAAGGGGGAAAAAGAAGAACGCATGGGAATGCAAGATTAAAGGCCCAAACAACAGATTCGGAAGGCGCCAGTTTATACCCGAAAGACAGAAAAAAAGCTATCGGAAGGAAAACGTAGTTAGTAAAAGTAAAGCTATCGGCGGCGCATAAAGGGTTCCCGGAACTCGGGCTGCGCCTCCTTCGCTACCGTTTCCTGGGCAGCTTGCTCTATGAGCGCTTGTGTGCGGAGCTCTTCCGCCTGGCGCATCAGCTCGAGCCGTCGCTGAGCCTCCGCCAAGCCGGCGGCGCGGTCGGCCTGATCGCGAAGGTTGTCGATTTCGTCCATCACTTCCAGCTGGTCCTCAGGGATAGTGTAGCCTGGGATTTCGCTCTCGGTGACACCCATTTTCGCCAAAACTCGCGGATCGACGATCTCGCGGTACGTCGTTCCGTCTGGGTTTAGAGTCCGTGCCGTGATGAAGATAATGAGGTTGCTCTCGGAATAATCTTTCCCCTGGGTTTCAAAGAGGCGCCCGAGGAAGGGAATATCCGAAAGATAGGGAACGCCGGTCACAGTGTTCGCCGTGTCACTGGTCATCAGCCCGCCAATGGCCAGCGTGTAGCCGTCCTTGAGAGAAACGACGCTGGTCGTTTTAGTGCGCCGGATGACCGGGATGGCTTGGGCCACCCCGAAAGAAATGACGTCCTCCAGGCTGCTGATACTCGGCTCGAGGCTGAGGCGAATAAAGCCGTCATTGTTGACTTGCGGTGTTACATCGAGCTTTACGCCAATATCTTCGTAGGTAAACCCGCTGACCTCGAAGGTGCCCCGGTCGTCGTTGAACTGGAAGTCCGGGATCGGATAGTCGATGCCGATGTCGATCGTCGCTTGCTCGTTATCGAGGGTTACCACCGTCGGATTGGTTACCACCCGGGAATCCGTCTTACCCTGAAGGAGGTTGAGAACCAGGGAAAACTCACCCGCGCTGAGGACCGCACTGGTGGTACGGTTGATCGTGCGCGAGAATTCGCGCTCATCCGTCGTTTCAACTTCCAACTCGCTTTCGGAAACGAAATCATCCGCGGTGGAAAAGTCCTCCTCCTCGGTCAGCATCCGGTCGTCGATATCCGAGCTGGTTAAGGTGTCGTCCTGAAAATACGACCGGTTCAGGTTGGAAATGTTGATCAACTCGTAGGCGCCGAGCGAGGACCAGTCCAAGCCCAGATTGCGGCTGCTGCTGTCATCGACCTGAATAAATTTCGATTCGATCATCACCTGCCGGGTCGCGATATCGAGGCGGTCAATGATCACCTGGATTTCGCTCATCTTCGAACGCTGCTCCGTAACGATGAGCGAATTGGTCCGCTGGTCGACCTGAACCCGTCCGCGCTGCTGGTCAATCAATGGCCGAATCGCCCCGACCAATTCACCTGCCTCGGCGTAGTCAATAGGGAAAACGGAGATGATTGGCGGCTCCTGATCGATCTGGTCCTGACTCTTAATCTTAATGATATTCCCGTCCTCGACATAGGTATATCCAAGGGGATCGAGAACTACATCGAAGACCTGCTGCCAGGTAACGTTTGCGAGCTTGATCGACGTGCTGCCCTGCAGCATTTCCGGAATGACAACGTTCAAGCCGTAAAGGTCAGCGACGTTGCGAATAATGACCCGCACGTCTTCTTGCGGAAAGTCGACTGAGATAACCTCATCGCTGCTATCGATGTTGGTGGGAATCGACTCGCCTTCGGCCGGAAAATCCATTTGGCCTGACGGGTCCATTTCCAGAATCGGCAGTGGCGCGGGTGGTGCGTCCTCCTCCAGCCCCGCCTCGGTTTCCGTCGCTGGCGCAGTCACGTCATCGCCGGTGACCACCGACTCGACCGGTTGCGGTTCCGAGGTATCAACCGGCTGGACCGTGACCCCTTCTGACCCGGCGGGGGCGTCGTTGTCAGTTTGGGCGGTGGCGAGAGAGCAAACAGCGTAGCAACAGGCCAGAGCAGAGCCAAATTTCCAGTTCATAAAGCGAGCGGGCAAGGTTTTTTCAGAAAAACGAATAATGAGGAATGGAGACAAAGAAAAGAACGTCGGCTATTGCGGATTGCCACCGCTCCCACGAGTGGTTCCGCGTCCAGCATCAGGATCAATTTGAGCGGTTTGCGTTGTTTCGTCGAGCCGAAGCGTATAGGCATCATCACTTACGGAATCGACCACAATGGTATAACTATTACCCTCGTGATTAAAGCGGATGCCCTGCCCTGCGCTCAGGCGCGGCCCATTCGATGTAACGAGCACTGACCGGCCTCCCGTTTGGATGACACCGGTCACGCGCAACCGCTGGCGAAACGCCCTAAGGACCTCGCTCGGGTCGACCTCCTTCACCACCGGTGGCTGTTCTTCAACAACCTCTTCCTGATCGCCGTCATCGTTCCGGGCGACCTGCACCGGCTGGCGAATTGGCAGGGCGAAAGGGTAACGCAGTTCCGCGAATGCCTCCAGCGGGGCCTGCGACTGCGGGTCAGATGTCTCCAGAAGTTCCCGGGAGCGCTCGATTGTGCGCTCGCGGTCGGCCCGCTTTGAGACCTGTCCGGTGGCCATCCCGGTGGCCAAGACTGAAACGAGAAAGCAAAGAATCAGGCGAAACATGATGTAAGGAAAAGCGGTTACTCGACGGGTCGCGCCAGCGCACGGAACCCGACCTGCATGCTGACCTCCCGGTCCGCGGGGTTACCGAGCGGCGCGAGCCTGACACTGTCGACCACCATGAGGGGCCGGCTGTTGCGAATGTTGTACAAGAAGCCCAGCGCATTCTGGAAAGGCGCGACGAGGCTCATCTGGAAAGCCAACTGGGGCAGTTCTTTGGTAAAGATTCTGCCATTATTGCCCGTTTCAAGCAGTCGGCCGCGTCCCGGAGGATCGGCCTCCACATTGCTCCGTTCCTCGAGGTTGAGAAGAAAGCCCAGTTGCACGACCTCGGCGGTTGGGTCCATCAAACGCGCCTTTACGGCCTCGTCGATCTCTGCTATCGCTTCGACGTGTTCGGTCAGGTCGACGCCCCGCTGCTGATTCGTGGTCAGCTTTTTCAGTTCGAGGCGGACTTCGTCGATCGCAGTTTCTTCTGCTTCGACATCTCCGCTCCCCATCACAATCAAGCCCAGCATCAGGAGACTCAGGAGACCAAAAATGATGGCAACGGGGTATTGCTTAAAAAAGCGGAGGATAACGTCACTGTTCATGGTTCAATCGTCTTGAGCTGAATCGAAACCGTAAAGGCGAAGCGGTGCTCCACAGTCGGCTCCGGACGCAATTCGGGGACCTCGAGAGTCTTAATCTTGTCCTGGAGGATAGGGAGATTCCGGATTTTCTCTGCGAAGACGTCGATTTGCTGCACATCGTCGTTCGTCTGCCCCTGCAGGAAAGCCGAAAGCGTAATGTTCAGGTAACGACCCTGGAGACGGCGCCTGCCGGACACAAGCTGATGCGCGAGGTTGAGCTCGCGGTACATTACGTTATCCGGACAAGCCTCGCTGAGTGCCAGGATGATCGCGGGAATATTGTATACCGACTCCTCGAAGACAATCAGGTCGTCGGGCACTTTGGCGAGTTGGGAGAACTCCCGAGCCCCACGGACGGCTTGCGCGCTCCCCGGGCGGGCCTCGCGAACCTGCTCCTGGAGATCGGCCAGTTCGGTCCGAAGCTCCCCGACCCGGATCTGGTTAAAGACGTAATACCCGGCCAGCACCAGGAAAAGCATCAAGCAGACGAGATTGATCAGGAACGTTGTCCGAATAGGCTTAATATCGGGCAACTCGTCCGGAATACGAAAGTCCGGGTGCCAGACGGGCTGGGTAGCGGTTTTGGAGGCCTTGGCCATGAAGCGGAAAACGAAAACGGGTTAACTTTGCCGCTCGTAACGGCCCATCAGGCAGAAGAGACCGAACCAGCCGTTCTTGAGTTTATCGACGTCCACCTCGGGACCGATCGAAATGCCCTGCTTGTCGAGCCACTCGCCATAGTGGGGCTCAAAGATCTCTACTCCGAGTGAACGGCTCAAGCTGGCGGAAATCCAGCGGAAGTTGTCCGGCAGGGCGCTGACGTGAAGATGGCCAATCGTCTGCCCTGTCTGGACTTCGTAAAAGCCCGTCGAAGCCTGAAGCTCCTTGAGCAATTTCTTCAGCAGCATGTTGCCCATTTCGGTGAAATCAAAAGTCGCCGAAGTAAACAGCTTCTTCGCCGATTCCTCGTCTTTGAGCCCAAGCTCCTGCCGGACGATCGGGTACATGCTGTTGAAACCATACGGAATTGGCCGGGCGACATCGAGCTGATCCCCATTGACGATCAACACCAGCGAACTGGTCGGGCCGATCTCGAGCACGAGGGTTGGCATCGGGTCCCCTCGCGTCGCCATATGATTGGCCACTCCCCCAACTGTCGCCACCGACGTCAGTTCGAGCCGATTGGGGAACACGTAAAGCTCAACCAGACGGTCCTGCTGGTCAATCAGGCTATCGCGGGGGGCGCCACAAAATACGATCTCTTTGGTCAATTGCCTGCCGGGCTCGAAGCTGGAGCCGCCGTTCGCATTGAGCACCTGAACCGCTGTGGAAGCCAAATCCACCTTGAACTGGTTCGTCAGGTAGTTGGGCAAAAACGACGGGTCGCGCGCCTTTGCCGGGTTTTCCAGCGTGGCTCGACGCAGCATCCGGTCCGGCGGAGAAACCCCGCAAACCGCCTGGACAAACTGCCCGCTCTGCAGATTACCGATCGCCTGAACGGCCAACTCGATGTCCTCCTGCGGGGAGCTGAGCGGACACTCGATGACCTCCTCGAGCGTAAACGGAGCCGTCGCGGAACTCGTCCGAGCGACCAGCAGAGAGAAATCGTTGAGCTCAACGAAAAAACCTTTCGCTTTCATCGGCGATCAGCACTTGGGCGAGCGCAGGCCGTGAGCAAAGCGCTGGCAAAATTATGATGGCAGACCCTACCTGAGAGGGCTGAGCAGAAAACGAACACGCGCCAGAAGCTGAAGAATGTAGCCCAATATGTAAACCCTTTTGTGCGTGGAATTAGCCGGATCCGAATGCCCCGGGATTTCTACCCGGCATTGTTCAATAGAGCCCTAAGCCAGCTCCCTTAACGATCCCCTAGACGACTACCCAAAACTACGCAGAAAGATACGCTGAATGGGCTAAGCAGGACCGTCCATCGCCGATTCGCGAATGGATGCCCAAACCCCGGTCTTCTACAAGCAACGGACAGTTGACCGCATACCCGACGCCGGATCACGAACGCGCCACCCCGGCTGAATGGCGGACACAAAAACGCCGCCACAAACTGTGACGGCGTTACACGCATGATGAACGCGCAATCAATGCGCGGGGAAACCTACCGCAATCAGACGACGCGCTTTTTGTGGCGGTTATCGTGCGAACGTTTCCGCCGCTTGTGCTTATTCATTTTAAGGCGTCGCTTTTTCTTGAGATTTCCCATGAAACTAATCGGAAGTTGAGCGAGGTAAAACCGGTAAAAACTCATATTTGCAAAGCTGTGTAAAGCAAAATCGTCCTCAGTACCGTTTTTTTTGGCGTGGCCCACGTTCCAGGCGCCGCCGCAAACCATCCCAATCCAGCGCAGGCCAATCCTCCGGTAGACCGTCGAGCCCCTCGAATCGACAAAGCCGCAGCCAGGGCCCTGCCGGGAAACCGCTGCCCTGCCCAGCTCCGGCAGGCAGGTCGGCTTCGCTGACGACCGGCAAACCACTACGCGCTGCATGCAGGTAGACCTGGCGTGCACGCGGAAAAGTCGATCGCGCTTCCCAGCGAGTCCAGCCACCAACCTGCTCGAGCAGCCGAAAGTCAGTTCGAGCCCGCTTGCCGAAACGCCGAGAAATCCGCGGCGGATCGCCCGGCACCTCGAGGATCGGCGCCTCGCAGCTCAGCTCCGCACTCTCCGGAGCCGGAGCGGAGGTCCAGAACTCAAAGACGAAGGTGAAGGCCCGTGAGCCATAATCGTTGCGCAAGCGAGTGCGAGCGTCCTTGCCCATCGCCAGGAGCACGGGACCGCTTAGCTCTGTCGCGAGCGGGTAAACATTGCCACAGGGTCGCAGACCGAGCCGCTGCATTTCCGGCTTGCCGTGCTCGATTTGCGTGTTGAGCGCCGCAGGTAGAACGGGGTCACCCTGCTTTGCCGCTGCAGGCTCCGCCGCAATTCCGGCAGGTTTCTCGAGGCACAGCCAGTCCTCGGCAATGGCATAAACAAAAAGCCGCTGCGGTCGATCACCGAGCAGCGGCGGGGGGAACCCGAGATAGGTTCCGGCAGTTACGGCCATAGCGCGTGAGTGGTCCGGCTGACCGGGAACGCCGTCAGGCAGCGTAAATTTTCGGCGAGACTGCCGATTTCTGCCGATTGGCTTTGTTACGGTGAATGATGCCGACCTTGGCAGCCTTATCCAGAGCCGCCGAATAGATGATGCCGTAGCGCTTGGCGTCTTCAGGCGTTTCCGCTTGGCGTACCCGCTTGGCAAGCGTCCGCAGACGGCTGCGGATGGAGCGGTTGTGCTCGCGTCGCTTCGCGGTCTTACGGATGTACTTTTGCGCTGATTTGATATTCGCCATAATCCAAAACGATGAGGAAAGCATCAGCGCTTAGCCGCTGTCAACGCTTATTGCGCCGGAGCCTTCAATTTTTTTGCCAAAGCGGGCGTGAGGTGCAAGAGGTGCTTTCCTTGCAGGTGCGCCACGGGCAACCAGTGGTGCAGGTGCCAGGCCCGTGCATCCGCCAGCCAATCTTCGACTGCCCCCCCTCGCCAGTAGAGCACCCCGTTGGGCAGCGAATGCTTGCGTCCCGCTCGGAGTCGGGGGGCCGCCCAGCGCAGAAAATCCGGTAAAGCCGTGACCGCACGACCGGTGACAAAATCGAACTCGCGCGAAAGCGTCTCCGCACGGCCATGATAGGTGTCGACATTTTTGAGCCCAAGACGCTGCGCGATGTCTTCGACCACCCGCACTTTTTTACCCACGGAATCGACGAGGACGAAGTGCGCCTGGGAGTAATGCTGCGCCATGATGAGGCCGGGCAGGCCGCCGCCAGTGCCGATGTCGAGCACGCGCGCGCCGTGCATGAGCTTGAGCACCTTCACAACCGCCAGGCAGGGGGCGAGGTGGTGCTCCTCCAGCGCCTCGATGTCCTTTCGGGAAACGAGGTTTACCTTCGCGTTCCACTCCCGCATTAGCGCCGCCCAGCATTCCAGCCGGACCCACTCGTCGTCGTTAATTTCGGGAAACCAGGGCTTGATACGCTCCATGCTCTTGAGTCGATTTCAACTAGCCGCAAAGACACCTTTAGTGGCACTCACGCCTGAGTCCCTCGCGCGCTATGATCCTTAGTCGGCAGGTTCTGAAGGCGCTCCGGAGGGTCGTGCAACCTCGGAGGGGGCGAAGAGCTCCACCGTTAGCGGCCGTACCTCATACCCCATTTGCGCGAGCAGTGCGGGTATCCCGGTTTCCGGGTCGAGATGGGCAGCTCCAACCGCGACAAAAATCTCCTCGTCGGGGAAGGCTCCGGCCAGGGTGGCGATGCGTTTGGCCATGCGCTCGTCGCGCTGGCGCAGAAGCACGTCCAAAAAGCGCTCCAGCAGCGCACTGTCTTCGGGGAGCGTCTCGGCGAACAGCTCGCGCATTCTCTCGGGGTCCTGTGACAGGTAAGCCTGCAACAAGGCTTCCTGGGGATCGAAGGCGCCGGGTTCGAGACGCTGTTGACGGGACTGCTCCAAAGTCGTCCGCAGCATCGCGATTTGATCCTCTCGGGAAAACTGCTCGAAGGCAGCGAGCTGTTCGTCGACCGTTTCAAGGCCAGCGATGTCGGCACCGATCGACTGCGCGTACCGGTGGATTTTTTCATCCACGCCGCCTTCGAAGGCCTCCGGATCGTCCAGCATGTCGAGCATTTCGAAAGTAAGCAGCGCGACCCAGATTTTTTGCCGCAGAAAAACGAAGAACGGCGTACCCGGGTAGCGGGCCTCCACTTCGGCCTCGAACTCAGCGAGAAGCTCCGGAGGCAGGATAGTCGCCAGGGTTTCGTCGCCAGACAGCATGAGCGCTTCGGGCTCGATCTCGCCCAGCAAATTCGTGGCGGACAAGCCGAGCTCGGTACGCACCTTGCCGGCACGGCCGAGACGGCTTCTGATGGCCTCAGACAGTTCACCGAAGCGGGCGTCCCCGAGGTGGTAGGTGCCCATCAGCCAGCCTTGACCGCGAGGCCCCTCGAAGCGGTACAGCATGCTTGCATCCGCCACCGCCATCGCCATGAGTCCAAACAGCCCGAGGGCGAGGCTTCGGGCCACGGCAACAAGGCGGCGGGCGGCGCCTGATCGGCCCTTCTCTTTCCGGAACATCATGCCCTCATGCTGCGGACCCTGCCGTCGGATTGGCGAGTGCAAAACCGAAGCCCCGAAGCTGTCTCTTCCGCATGCAGGCCGGTGTCGGGAGTTAGGCGTCAACCCGGACGCGGGCCGTTGCAGGAGGTGCCGTCTTTACAGTTACCGCGTGCATCGGTTAAGATCAGTGGCTTATGGAAAAAATGCGAGTCCTCGTCCTCGGCAGTGGTGGCCGCGAACATGCCCTGGTCAAAGCCTGCCTCGGCAGTCCCCTGGCAGCCGAGGTGCTCGCCGCCCCGGGCAATGCGGGTATGGCGGACGAGGTCCGCTGCGCACCGGTGGACCTTTCCGCGCCCGAAGCAGTGGTCGCTCTAGCACAGGCCGAGCGCGCCGACCTAGTTATCGTCGGCCCGGAGGATCCCCTCGCGCTGGGTATCGGCGACCGCCTGCGCGACGCGGGCTTCCAGGTTTACGGACCCAGCCTCGCGGGCGCTCGCCTCGAAGCCTCGAAAGCTCACGCCAAGGCCTTCATGGAGACTCACGGCATCCCGACCGCGGCGTCGGCAACCTTTACCGGTATCAAAGAGGCCGTGGAGTACCTCGCTAAACAGGCTTATCCCGTGGTCATCAAGGCCAGCGGTTTGGCTGCGGGTAAAGGGGTAGTCATCTGCGAGGATTTCGAGCACGCTGAAGCCGTTGCTCACGACATGCTGGTACGCCACAAATTCCGCGAGAGCGGCCACCGCATTGTAGTCGAGGCGTTCCTGCGCGGCGAGGAGGCCTCGATCATGCTGATGCTCAACGGCCGCGAAGCGCTCATGCTGCCCGCGAGCCAGGACCACAAACGACTTGGGGAAGGCGACACCGGCCCCAACACTGGCGGGATGGGAGCTTATGCGCCAGCGCCGTGCGTCACGCCGGAAGTCGCCGAAAAAGTCCGCAGTCGCATTGTCGAACCCACCCTGCGGGGCCTGCAGGCCGAGGGTATCGACTACCGGGGGACGCTTTACGTCGGGATCATGATCGTCGACGGCGACCCTTTTGTGATTGAATACAATGTACGCTTTGGCGACCCGGAATGTCAGATTCTACTGCCCCTACTGGCCTCGGATCCACTCGAGCTTATGGCGGCCTGCGCGCGTGGTGACAATTTGCCCGCCGATGCCGGCTGCCGCGAAACGCATGCCATGATAGTCGTGCTGGCTTCAACCGGGTACCCGCAAAACTCCACCAAAGGCCAGCGGATCCCCGAGCCCCAGCAGCTTCCCGCCGGAACCTCACTGATACACGCCGGAACGGCTCGCGACGAAGCCGGGCAGCTGGTGACGGCCGGCGGCCGCGTGCTGGGGGCAGTCGGCGTCGGCAATACACTCTCGGGAGCCCGCGAGCGTGCTTACGCCCTCGCGGAACTCGTCGCCTGGGAGGGCTCCGTGCTGCGCCGCGACATCGGGTGGCGTCAGCTCGCCAGCTCCACCTGAACCCCGAATACCTGGATTTTGGTTTTTGTGATGCTACCTGGAAACCCGACCGAAGAGTCCACCGCCGACGCCTCTGAAACCGCGAACTGGTTCTGCCTGCGCTCGCAGCCCAAACGCGAACGCGTGGCAGCTGGTCAACTCGTCACCCTCCCCGGCGTCGACGTGTTTTTGCCGATGGTGCGCTTCCATCAACCCTCTGCCAAGGGCAAACGGCCACGCACGGAGCCGATGTTTCCCAACTACCTTTTCGCCCGCTTCGATCCCGGCGCCAGCCATCGCGCCGTGCGGTACGCCAAGGGTGTATCTTATATTGTACAGCGTGGTGAGGAGTTCCAGCAGGTCGACCCGCGGATCATTTCGGAGCTGCGCGCCATCACCGTCGAGGATATCCTCGAACTGACTCCGGAGCCGCTTTTCGTCGGAAATAAAGTAAAAATTGTCCGCGGCATTTTCGCCGAGACCGAAGCCGAAGTCATCGAACTGCGGCCGGCCGCCGAACGGGTCGTACTGCTGCTGGAGCTGCTGGGGCGCCCCCAGGCAGTTGAGCTCGGTTTGGACGACCTCGACGTAGGCTACCGGCGACCCGACGAGCGGGCGGAGTAACAGGTGCTTAAAGGAACTGCTCACATCCGCGATTGGGGGCACTTTACAGCGCTTTGTCCTTCCGGTATTCTACAATCATGGAGACGCTGCAAACGATTCTTTGGGAAGTGTGGGTTCTGACCGCCGAAATGGCGCCTTATCTCCTGATCGGCTTTGCCCTGGCCGGATTGTTGGGGCAACTGGTGCCTCGAGACGTCATCCAGCGGCATCTTTCAGGGCGCAGCGTCGGGTCAGTGCTCAAGGCGGTTGTCTTTGGCGCGCCGCTTCCGATTTGTTCGTGCGGCGTCATTCCCCTTGCCGCCGGGCTGCGGCGACAGGGCGCCTCGCGAGGTGCAACCGCGGCCTTCGTCGCGACGACTCCCCAGACGGGTGTCGATTCGATCGCCGCGACATACAGCCTGATGGGCCTGCCGTTCACCGTCGCGCGCCTGGCCGCCACGGTCGTTTCTGGTCTCTGCGCGGGCACTCTGATCAACGTTTTCGCCCGAGGGCGCCGAGCTGACGAACCCATGGATACGGCGAACTCTAAACAAGCAGGAAGCTCGGGCTGCTGCGAGAGCATCGAGACGCTTCCGGCGACGCAGGCGACGGAGTGCTGCGGCGCCGCGCCGCCCCCGCTCGCGGAGTCGGCATGCTGCGGGGGTGCGCCCGCGGCCGGAAAAGCCGAAGCCTCCCGCTGCGGCGGTGACGATTCCCCAGCCGCTGAAAAACAGCAGTCTTGCGGTGGCGCTTCACCCAAGAATGACCGCAAAAGCTGGGGCGTTTTGGCCGCCCGTTCCGCCCGGGAGGCCTTCATCGCCTTGCCGCGCGAGATCGGCTGGTGGATTGTCGTCGGCATTGTGCTGGGCGGCTTGCTGTCCGCGCTGGTGCCAATGAACGCCTGGCGAGCCGTAATGAATTACCCTGCCCTGGCCTACCTCGGAATCACCCTCACCGCAGTGCCGCTATACGTCTGCGCAACGGGCTCGATCCCGCTTGCTTTCGGTTTGATGCACGCAGGCTTTTCGCCAGGCGCAGCCCTGGTTTTTCTGATCGCAGGGCCAGCGACAAATACTGCGACCATTGCCACCCTGACAAAGACGATCGGCAAGAGGGAAACCGCGCTGTACTTGATTGTCCTCATGCTCGTGGCCTGGGCATCCGGCGCCATTTTCGACCTCTTGCGCCAGGGCGAGCCAGTGGCGACAGCGGAAATGCATGCAATGGCCCTCGGATGGGGCAGCCATCTCGCTGCTGCTGCATTAGTTGCGGTTCTGGCATTCGCGCTCGGTTCGAAATGGCTGGGTCGCAGCAAAGGCTCGGCTTCCGAACCCTCAGAGGAACTTTCCCCGCAGATCGATGCCTGAGCCCTTCATGAGTTTCCGAGCCCTGCTTTCTTTTTGCTTGCTCCTGACAGGCTTGTTAACCGTGCAGGCTGCCGCCGACGATCCCGCGGCCTATCCTCCGCCCAAAGAACTCAAGGCCTTTTTGGACCGGTACGTTGGTGTCTGGGCGGGCGACTACGAGCTGTCCCGTGCCCGCGACGAGGTACTGGTCGGCCAAATGCGCGCCCGTCACACCTACGCATGGGGCGAAATCGATGGGCAGCCCGTTCTTTTCGGAACGACCCACTTTCGCGTCGACGGAAAAATCCAGGAAGCCACTGGCATCGCCTATTATAACGGAACCGACCTGATGATGCAGGTGATTCAAGGGAAGGCGGAGAAGACGTTCGTGGGGGAAATCCAGCCGGACGGGCGAACCGTCGCCTGGCGGCCAACCGGCGCCAACGCCGACCCGGAAGAGCTTATCATCGAACGCTTTACCACCTCTCCTTCGCGCGAAGTGGGTCTGCTGACCGACGCTGTCGAGTACGCTTCCGCGCTGGAAGAACGCTTGCGCCTGCGGGGGCTCGCGCTGAGGGTGCCGGAATGATCGACCGTCGCGGCGTCGCCGACGCCTTCGAAGAAATTGCTGACCTGCTCGAACTGCAGGGCGAGAATGCCTTTAAAGTCCGGGCCTACCGCAATGGAGCGCGGGCCGTCGAAGCATTGGAAGAGGACCTCGCTGTGCTGGTCGCCGCGGATCGCCTCGGCGAGATCCGGGGGTTGGGCAAGGCTCTTGTCGAAAAAGTCCGCGAATTGACCGAGACTGGCCAACTGGCGTTTTTGGAGAATCTGCGCGAAAGCGTACCTGCGGGACTGGTGGCGCTTCTCGAGGTCCCGAGCCTCGGGCCGAAGAAGGCACGCAAACTGTACCGGCAACTCGGTGTCGCGGGCCTGGAAGACCTCCGGCGCGCCTGTCAGGAGGGGCGCGTGGCAGCGCTGGAAGGTTTTGGCAGCAAAACCCAGGAGCGCCTGCTTGCCAATCTCGACAATCTCGCTGCCTATGCGGCCCGGCACCATTGGTGGACGGCCTGGTTGACCGCGCAACCCCTGCTCGAGGGCCTTCGCGCTCAGCCCGGCGTGCGTCGCGCCGCAATTGCCGGCAGCCTACGACGCGGCAACGAAACCGTCGGCGACCTCGACTTTCTGGCGGCGGCTGACGACCCGCCTGCTCTGATGCGCTGGTTCTGCACGCGCGAGGGCGTGGCGGACATCACCGCCGAGGGCTCCACAAAATCGAGCGTCCGCTTTGAAAACGGCTTACAAGCCGATCTTCGCGTCGTGCCAGAAGACCGTTTCGCCTTTGCTCTGCACCATTTCACCGGCAGCAAAGACCACAATGTTCGGATGCGCCAGCGGGCACTGGAGCGGGGTTGGTCGCTCTCGGAATGGGGCCTGTTTGACGCCGAGCGCGTCGCCGACGCGAGCGCCAGCGCACTGCGGCAACGCGAGCCGATTGTCAGGGCGAGCAGCGAGGCCGAGCTTTTCGCGGCGCTGGACCTGCCCCTGATCCCTCCAGAGCTGCGCGAGGACCGCGGGGAAATCGAAGCCGCAGAAGCGGGCGGCTTGCCCGAGCTGGTCACCGAAAGCGACCTCCGCGGCGTGTTTCACAACCACACCCATGCCTCTGACGGACGCAACTCGCTCGAAGAGATGGCGGCGGCAGCAGAAGCCCGCGGATGGGAGTACCTCGGCATTGCCGACCACTCCAAGGCCAGCTTTCAGGCCAAAGGACTCGATGCCGAGCGCCTGATGCGCCAGGTTGAGGAGATTCGCCGGATCAATGCCTCAAAGAGGTTCCGCGTTACGCTGCTCGCGGGCTCCGAAGTCGATATCCTTGCCGATGGCTCGCTCGACTACCCCGACGAAATTCTCAAGGAACTCGATTATGTGGTGGCCTCGGCGCATGCCTCACTAACCCAGGACCGTGAAACCATGACCGCGCGGCTGATTCGAGCTGTGGAGCACCCGGAAGTCGATATGCTCGGGCACCCGACCGGGCGGCTGTTGCTGCGGCGAGAAGCCGCCGCGGTAGATCTTCCTAAGGTCATCGATGCCGCCCTTGCTACCGGGACGGCCATCGAGCTCAACGCCAACCCGCGCCGGCTCGAGCTCGATTGGCGCTATTGGCGAAAAGCCGCCAAACGCGGACTGCGTTGCGCTATAAACCCGGACGCCCACCACATCGACCACTTCGATTTCGTGAAAACTGGCGTCAAGTGCGCCCGCAAAGGCTGGCTGACGGCTCGCGATGTCATTAACTGCTGGCCACTCGACGAGGTCCGCTCGTGGCTTGCCGAAAGGTAGGGTGTAGAGCTGAGAAGCCTGGGTTCAAGCCTTGAAGCTAAAATCGGCATTGCGTTTCCGGTTTCCTTCAAGCATCTACCTGATTGTCATGCGATTGTATGTGCTGCGGCATGGCGATGCCAACTACGACGCCCCCGACGATGCCTCGCGGGAGCTCTCGGCGAAGGGTGTCGGTACGCTCAAGGCGCTAGGGCACTCGGTGCGACCCAAGGAATTCCATCGCTTGGAAGCAATTTGGCACAGCCCGCTCGCGCGGGCGGTTCAGAGCGCACAGCTGGTGAAGGAAGCCTGCCAGATCGAAGCTCCCCTGCAGGCAAAAGCGGGCATGCAACCGGAAGATGATCCCATTCCGCTGGTGGCGGAAATCGCCGAATGCGAAGGTGACTTGCTCTTGGTCGGGCACAACCCGCATCTGACGTTCCTCGCGGCCCACCTGCTCACCGGCCGTACCAACCAGGCCAGCATCGTTTTCAAGAAAGCGGGCTTGCTCTGCCTCGAACGCGTCGGGCCTCCTTCGGCGGAATTGCCGGGCGGGCACTGGGCATTGAGCTTTTTCCTGATTCCGCGCGTCACCGGTCTGCATAAGGATTATCAGGCAAGCGAATCTGACTGATAAATAGTTATCAATAACACAGTCAGGGATAATTCATTTTTTTGATTGCACCGCCCGGAAAACCCAACTGACTTGCCCGTGCGGTAAGTTCATCATGGGCAAAAATTTCCGGGACACCAAACAACGCAACGCTATCCGGCAAGTACTCGAGGAAGCCGACGAGCCGTTGAGCCCGAAGGAAATTCTCGAAGCAGCCTCAAAACGGACGCAATCGCTCGGGATCGCGACCGTTTACCGTTACCTGCGCAAAATGGTGGACGATCAGCAGGTCGAACAGATTGAGCTCCCCGGCGTCCGTACCTGCTACATGCTGCCACGGCATCGCAATGAGCCTTTCCTCATCGATCAGCGCCGGCAAACGGTCCGGCGGCTGCGCGAAATTGAGCTGACCCTTCCGGAAGATTCTCTGCCCCCAGACTTCGAACTCAGCCGGTTCGAGGTGCTGGTTTATGGGCGGTTCGCGGATCCCGGTCCCGACGGCTCCCAGAAGCCGTCGAGCGTTTCGGAGGAACGCCCGAAAAAGGGTGCTAAAAAGAAATAGCTTGCCAGCCAAGGCCCCTGCGATAAGCTCATTTGTTTCGGATGCCGGCCTAGCTCAGCTGGTAGAGCAACGCATTCGTAATGCGTAGGTCGTCGGTTCGAATCCGATGGCCGGCTCCATATTTCTTTTTGCCAAGCGTCTGAGGGTCAGCTTTCCCGCGCAATGAGGAAATTCAACGCCGCGCGGTACCCTTCAAAGTGCAAACCGGAGATCACCGCAAGACACACCTCGGTTGTGTAGCTGTGGCGTCGAAAGGACTCGCGGCGGTAGACATTGCTGAGATGAACCTCCACCGCCGGCAGCCCCGTACCCGAAAGCGCGTCGCGCAGGGCAACCGAAGTGTGCGTCAATGCCCCGGGGTTGAGAACGACGCCGGCGACGCCTTCGTCGTACCAACGCCACAAAGCATCCACCAGCGCCCCTTCGTGGTTACTCTGATAGAAGGCGAGAGCGACCTCCCGGCTCTTCAAGTTGGCCTTGAGGTCTGCTTCGAGATCGGCAAGGGACTGCGAGCCGTAGACGGAGGGCTCGCGCGTTCCAAGCCGGTCCAGGTTTGGCCCGTGAAGAATGCCGTAGGTTTTCATGACTCGGAACCGCTAGTCGAAAAACGCAGCGAAGCCGAAACTGAACAGCACCGGCTTCGCAAAAATGGAGGTGCAGAATGCCCCCCACAAAGGTTGGGCTTGGATCAGCGCGCTTCGCGGCGCGGTGTCCAGAAGAAGAGGTGCCCGTCTTTCTCGAGATTGCGCACGGCGGCCTTGTACAGCGGAACGATGAAACTATCAACAACCGCTTGCAGGTCTTCTTTGCAGTCCGCTTCGACCTCGTAAATTTCGATATCGATCGAGCTGTTGCAGGGTTTGAAGTTATCCGCGAGGAGAAGCCACTTGCCCTGGTAGGCGTCTGGCTCGGTCAGGACGATGTTTACGGGAATATTTGCCTCGTCGACCTTACTGATGGGCCACTCGCCCTTGTCGGTCACTTTGCTAAGTACGGCGGCGAGAGCAGGATCGCGAACTTCAGGCGAGGTGCCGGAGTCCACGGACGAAAGCGTGGGGACGGACATAATCATGGCGGCGAATCAATTGGCTGAGGACGACTACAATATTTAGGAGATAGAGGCAACTTTCCTCATCAAAGGCCTAGATATGGACGGTTGCAATCAAAAATCCGCCGAAGTCGCCACTTTTTCGCTTGTTTAGGACAATCCCTTATAGCGAATCGCTAAACCCCGAAGATCCCTGCAATTTAGGGCCCAGACGGCGGCTGAAGTGACTGCAGGAAATTTTCCATCCGCAGCTGCGCAAGCACCTCCTCCTCCGCAGGTGCCCGGTACATCACTTCGACGACATGTGGCTCGAACATGACCCGGTAATAAAGAATGACGTCACCCTCGTGAAGCGCATGGAAATGCGCCGCCGTCCATCCACTCCCCTGCTCGATCCGCGAAGCCTTGACCACTCCAGCCTGCCCGACCACATCGGTCACTGTTTCGAGATAGTCGCGCAGATATTGCGAGCGGCCCCGCCGGAAATAGTCAAGTGGCCGCCGCCCGCCAGTCAGCGACACCTTGCCCAGGTAGGCAAGGGTCAGGACGCCACCTCGCTGGCCACGCGCCACGACCTCCGGCACCGTCTCGACAAAGGGATGCTCGCCTGCCTCGGCACGGCGGTATTCAGGGACCATCCCCGAGGGCAGCACCCACGAAAACGCTTCCAGCGCAGGCGCATCTTCAATCGCTCGCGCTCCGCTGCACGCAAATGCGGTTAGTCCACACAGCAAAACAAAACGCCGTAAGTTCAGCATGAATCGGAGCGAAGGCGACATCGGTTCTCAAGACAAGCTTCAGGATACGTTGGTCCCTCGCGATCTTCGTTTAGGTGTGCCAAAACGTCCCTTTCACGCTTGCGGTTAGGGCTGCGTAACGCTTGGCTGACCGAATGCCCGTCACCCTGCTGATCGTGGACGACGAAAAACACACCCGCGAAGGCCTGTTGGCGGCCTTCGAGGACGACTACGATGTTTACCTCGCCGCAAACGCCGACGAAGCCTTCCGCCTGCTCGATGATGAGGCCTTCGATGTCGTGCTGACCGACCTGCGCATGGCGGGCAAAAACGGTCTCAAGGTAGTCGACAAGGCCGTACAACTCCCCAACCGACCGGTAACGATCATGATGACCGCTTACGGTAACGTGGAAACGGCAGTCGAGGCGATGAAGCGCGGAGCGGACGACTTCGTCACCAAACCGCTCAATCTTGAAAAATTGGAGCTGCTGATGAAGCGCTCCCTCAAGTCGCGCAAGCTGGAAAAAGAGAACAAGCAGCTCCACGAACGCCTCGATCAGAAATTTTCGTTCCCGGGAATTGTCGGACATTCGCCGGCGTTGCAGAGCGTCCTCGAGGAAGTCAAGCAAGTGGCCCCCTCGAAAGCCACCGTGATGCTCTACGGCGAGACAGGCACCGGGAAAGAATTGGTCGCTCAACTGGTCCACCAGAACAGCCCCCGTTCCCGTGGGCCTTTCGTGCCGGTCCATTGCGCGGCGATCCCCGCCAACCTGCTGGAAAGTGAGCTGTTTGGACACGAAAAGGGTGCGTTCACCGGGGCGGGCGAGCGGCGGATCGGACGGTTCGAGGCC
>JBHJGW010000150.1:0-8782 GCA_050331415.1 Opitutales bacterium
GGCCTCGCCAAGCGGGTCAAAGCACGCATCCTGCAGGCCTCGACCAGCGAGGTCTATGGTGACCCAGAGGTACACCCGCAGCCAGAGGAGTACTGGGGCAAGGTCAACCCCATCGGCATCCGCAGCTGCTACGACGAAGGCAAACGCGTGGCCGAGACGCTCTTCATGGATTACCACCGCGAGCACGGTGTGGATATCCGCATCGTCCGCATCTTCAACACCTACGGCCCACGGATGAACCCGAATGACGGGCGAGTGGTCAGCAACTTTATCTGCCAGGCCCTGCGCGGAGAGGACATTACGATCTACGGCGATGGTGCCCAGACGCGCTCTTTCTGCTTTGTCGAGGATCTCGTCGACGCCATCGTGCGCATGATGAACCAGGATAAAACGATCGGACCGGTCAATATCGGCAACCCGGGAGAATTCACGATCAAGCAGCTTGCGGAAAAAATCCTCGAACTCGTGGGTGGCCCGTCGCGCCTGCACTTCCATCCGCTGCCCAGCGACGATCCCAAGCAGCGCCGCCCGGACGTTACCAAAGCGCAAGAATTCCTCGGCTGGGAGCCAACGACGTTCCTCGGGGAAGGCTTGAAGAAGACGATTCCCTACTTCCGCGAAGCCCTCGGGTTGGCGTAGACTCCCGACCGGAGCAAAAGCGATCACGGAGGTCCAGAGCATGAAAGTTCTTGTTGTAGGCGGTGCCGGGTACATCGGCAGCCATTGTGTACGCCAGCTGTCCGCCCAGGGCTACGAGCCGGTGGTTCTCGACAACCTCGTTTACGGGCACCGCAAGGCCCTTGAGGCCAATATACCGTTTTACGAGGGCGACCTCGGCTCGAGAGACCTTATCCGGGCTATCTTGCGCCGTGAGCGAATCGAGGCGGTCATGCACTTCGCGGCTTACACTTATGTCGACGAAAGTGTTACCGAGCCAATTAGGTACTACGAGAATAATTTGATCGCCACGCTTCGGCTTTTGGAAGTGATGATCTCGGAGGACGTAAAACGGTTCATTTTTTCGTCAACCTGCGCCACCTACGGCGTTCCCGAAACGCTGCCGATCACTGAAGACGAACCTCAGGCACCCATCAATCCCTACGGCCAAACCAAACTGGATGTCGAGCGTGCGCTGCAAAATTACGCCGGCGCTTACGGTCTGTCTTTTGCCGCCTTTCGGTATTTCAATGCGGCGGGCGCTGCGGAGGACGGTTCGATTGGCGAGGACCACGAACCGGAAACTCACCTGATCCCCCTGGTGATCGACGCGGCCATGGGCAAGCGGGACAATATCAAGATTTTCGGCACCGACTACGACACTCCAGATGGCACCTGCTTACGGGATTACATCCATGTCGATGACCTCTCGCGTGCCCACATTGCAGTGATCGAAAAGCTGGCCGAGCCCGGGCAAACCTTCGCCTACAACCTAGGCGTCGGAAAGCCATACAGCGTCCGCGAGATCATCGAAAGTGTCGAACGTGTGAGCGGCAAAACGGTGCCGGTGGCCGAGGCTGCGCGACGGCCCGGCGATCCACCCGCGCTCTACGCCGACAACACGAAAGCCGTTCGGGAGTTGGGCTGGAAAATCAAGTACGACCAGCTCGACGCCATCATTGAAACTGCCTGGCGCTGGCACGCGAAGCACCCTGACGGTTTTGCCGGTTGACGCCCGGCTGCCAGCTCGATGAAACCGCCCCGCCGCCTGCTCGTCACGGGAGCCTCTGGCCTGATTGGCTCCGAGGTCTGTGCGCACTTTCATGCGCTGGGTTGGCACCTTCACGGGGTCGACAATAACCAGCGAGCCGTCTTTTTCGGGGAGGCGGGCGATACCCGCTGGAACCAGCAGCGGCTCCAACGCGAGCTGAAGGCCTACGACCATCACGAGATCGATATCCGCGACCGGGCAGGCATACGCGACCTGCTCGCGAACGTCCGGCCCAGTGCCATCGTCCACACCGCTGCTCAGCCGTCGCACGACCGCGCTGCGCAGATTCCCTTCGAGGATTTCGATACCAACGCCGGGGGCACCTTCAACCTGCTCGAAGGGGCCCGCCGCCATTGCCCCGAGGCGCCGTTCGTCCACCTCTCCACGAACAAGGTTTATGGCGACGCCCCCAACCGGCTCAAACTGGTCGAACGACCGAAACGCTGGGATTACGTCGAGGAGGAATTTTTCCACGGCATTCCGGAAACTTTTCCGGTCGATCAAAGCACACACTCGCTTTTCGGTGCCTCCAAGCTCGCCGCCGATATCGCCGTCCAGGAGTACGGACGATACTTCGGCATGCCGACCTGCTGCCTGCGGGGCGGCTGCCTGACGGGGCCGCATCATAGCGGTGTCCAGCTGCACGGCTTCCTCTCCTTCCTGGTGGCGACCAACCTGTCCGGGCGGGAATACACCGTGTTCGGTTATCAGGGCAAGCAGGTGCGCGACAACCTGCATGCGTCGGATGTAGCTGGCTTCATCGCGGCCTTTATCGACGGCCCCCGATCCGGCGAGGTCTACAACCTTGGAGGCGGGCGCGAGAACAGCTGTTCGATTCTCGAGGCATTTGAAATCGTCGAGGCGGCAACCGGCCAGCCCATGCGGCACCGTTACAACCCAGCGGCACGGCGCGGCGACCACATCTGTTACATCAGCGATTTGCGCAAAGTCCGGGCGCACTACCCCGAATGGCAAATCCACCATTCGCTGGAGGCAACCATTGGCCAGATTGCCGAGGCTCTCGCCCAGCGGATTCGCCCATGAGAATCTGCGTCTGCAGCAGTGTCCACGGCGACAGCCTGCGCTTTTTGAGTGACTGCCTGCGACACGGTGGCCACGACGTTGACGAATGGGTCCTGCTAAGTGGTGACGCCTATCGCCACGGCTCCCTGCAGCCCGGCTGGCGCAAAGTGCCCTTACGCCTCAGGATGTATCTCCAGTACCCCGTTTGGCTGGCATGGAAAGCCCTCCAATCGCCGCGTGGCAGCATCTTGATCGTAACCAGCAACCCCTTTTTCGCACCTTTGCTGGCGGCCTTGATCGGTCGCGTCAAAGGGCTGCGGGTCATTCACCTGCTTTACGACCTCTTCCCGGATGCTCTGATCGTCGCTGGCAGCCTCCGCGTTTACAGCTGGCCGGCGCGGATACTCGGAACAGGGCAACGCTGGACTCAGCGCCACGTTTGCGCCCTGGTGGCGCTCGGAGCGTTCCTGAGGCGCTACGCCGAAGGCGCTTACGGGCCCGCGAGAACCGGTGCTGTGGTCGATATCAGCGCAGATGCCCGGCAGTTCCCGAAGCAACTTCGAAAGACCCCGGACAACGGCCCCCTCTTCCTCCATTACGGCGGGCAACTGGGTCATATGCACGACGCGGAGAGCTTAATCGCGGCGGTCCGGGAAGTCGTCAACGTGCCGGAACTTCGAGAGAGCTACCGCTTCGACCTTCGCCTCTCCGGCGCCTGTGCGGCTCGAGCCACCGAGGTTCTCCACCCGCTCGGCGTTCCTGCCCGGCCCGCCATCCCCGCCATTCAGTGGCGCGAATTGATCGACGATTTCCATATCGGCCTCGTTTCCCTCTCGCCCGGCGGCGCAACGGTTTGCCTGCCCAGCAAAACCTACGCGATGATGGCGGGTGGCCTCGCGATCATTGCCATTTGTCCAGTATGGAGCGACCTGGCCTCTCTCGTACGGGACAATGGTGCCGGCTGGGTAATTGACAATGCAGGCGACACCAAACCGCCAGAACCCGGCACCCGTCCCTCAAACCGCCAGCCGGATGCCGTTGTGGCGGAGTTTGTCGACCTGCTCAAGCAATTAAAGCGCCAACCCCAGCGGGTTGAAACCGCCCGCCACGCCGCTTTTGAGGCCATGCGCGCTCGCTATGGCCTCGACGCGCTGAGCCGACGCTGGGGAGCTTTACTTGAGGAGGCCTGTGCCGATAAAAACATCTGACTTTCGGATAGCTCGGCTTTTCTCCAGCGTCTGGCCCAAAAGCAATTCGCCTCAGCGCAGCAAGCTTTTTCAACATGGTCTCGCCCTCTTCGCCATCCGCCCCCGCCACCCCGGCTGACACCGGTGCACGGTCCGCTCCCGGAGAAAGCGATCGGCAGCGGTGCGCACTGCTGATTTCCCAAACCTTCCCGCCGGACCCCATCGCCGTCGGCCAATATATGGGCGACGCCGCTGAGGTGCTGGCGGAGCGGGGCTGGGATGTTCGCGTCCTGACCGCCGACCGGGCCTACGAAAACCCCAGCGAACGTTTTCCTGGACGAGAGGAGAAAAATGGCGTCCGCATCCGTCGTCTGCCCTTTTCCTCGCTGGGTAAAAAGACGATCGCCCATCGGCTCGTTGGCCAGCTTTCCTTCTGCGTGCAGAGCTTTTTGCGCGGTTTGTTCGGACCGCGGCCCGATATTGTCCTGGTGACGACCTCCCCGCCCATGGGTGGCGCGATCGGCTGGGCGATCTCTATATGCCGCGGAGTGCCGATGGCGTATTGGGTAATGGATATCAACCCGGATCAGGCGGTGGCCCTTGGCAAGGCCAAACCCGGAAGCCCGCTCGTCCGGCTCTTTGATTTCGCCAACCGCCTGGTTCTCGGCAGGGCAGCGGTTGTCGTGGCGCTCGACCGCTTCATGGCAGCGACCGTCAAAGCGAAGCGCCCGCAGATGGTCGAGCCGGAGGTGATTCCACCCTGGCCGCTCGAAGGCCATCTCGAGCGTGTCGAGCACGCGGACAACCCTTTCCGCCAGGCACAGGGCTGGGGCACGGACAAGATCGTTTTCATGTACAGCGGCAACCACAGCCTCGCCCACCCTCTCGAAACGCTTCTGGACGCCGCCCGCGAACTCCGGGACGAGCCGCGAATTCATTTTGCCTTCATTGGCGGCGGCTTGGCCAAACAGGGAGTCGACGCCGAGATCGCTGGTGGCGCCCCCAACCTTTCCAGCCTGCCCTACCAGCCCATCGAACGGCTCCGGGAATCCCTCTCGGCGGCCGATGTCCACCTTGTCTCAATGGGCGCCGAAATGGTCGGGATGGTCCATCCCTGCAAAATCTATGGTGCCATGTCTATCGGCCGCCCGATCCTGCTTCTGGGCCCCGCCCATTCCCACGCTGGCGAGATCGTTCAATCGACCGAATGCGGCGTTCAGGTCGAGCATGGCGACGTCGAAGGCTGCCTCGCCGCAATCCGGGCTCTCGCCGACGAAGGACCCGGAGCCCGTGCCGAGCGAGGCGAACGGGGCAGGGAGGCAATTGACCGCAGCCTGGGCCGCTCCGTCCTTGCGGCCCGATTTTGCGCTTTACTCGAAGCTGCCACTGCGGAACCTTCCGGCGCTGGCTCCCTGGCATGATCGACTTTCCAAATATCGAGGCTATCCTCAGCACCTGGTACCGCTACCCGCTGGTGCTGTTGATCGCGTTTGCCATCACATACGTACTGGTGCCGCTCGTCATCCGCCTGGCCCCAGTGATCGGCATGATCGACATTCCGGACGCGCGGCGCGTGCACAAGGCCCCCACGCCGCGTGGAGGGGGGCTGGCGGTCTGGATCGGTTTTCACCTGAGCCTCGCCATCCTGTTCATCGCTGGCGAAGGACCCAACCACCAGCTCGACGCGCACTGGTGGATGGCCTTTCTCACCGCCTCCACCGTGCTGCTGTTCGTCGGCGTGCTCGATGACATCCGAGGGGTCAAACCCATCGTAAAGCTCGGCGGGCAGGCAGCAGCCGCCCTGATCCTCATCCACCTCGGCGGCAGCCCCTTACAAAACATCCTCGGCTTTGCTTTGCCCGCATGGCTCGACTTTTTTCTGACGCTGTTCTGGTACCTCGCCCTGATCAACGCGTTCAACCTGATCGACGGTCTTGACGGGCTTTGCTCGGGTGTCGCCATCATCGGCGCCTTCGGCCTTGGAGCCTCCTTCATTATAATTCGCGGCTCTTCCGACTTCCTGGTGCCGCTTGCGCTGATCGGGGCCTGCCTGGCCTTCCTTCGCTACAATTTCCACCCCGCCAAAATTTTCCTCGGTGACACCGGCAGCATGTTCCTGGGCTTCGCCTTGGCCGCCTTTGCGCTGGAGACGAGCAGTAAAAGCACCTTTGCCGTCTCGATCGGAATCGCCCTGCTCGCTACCGGCATCCCCATTCTCGACACCCTCCTGGCAATCTGGCGCCGCTCGATGCGCAAAATTCTGGCGGGCAAGGGCGTCGAGGTCATGGGGGCAGACAAGGACCACTTGCACCACCGCCTGCTGGCTTCCGGATTCACCACACGGGGAACTGCACTGCTCATTTACGCCGGGAGCGCCACCCTGGTCCTGTTCGGGCTGCTCTCGATCCTGTTCGCGAAACAGTCACTGGGCATTTATCTGATCGGCTTCGTTTTGGCGGCCTATGTGATCGTGCGCCACATTGCCCACATCGAGCTCTGGGACACCGGCGTAGCGGTAAGTCGGGGGCTGCAGCGACCCCGGCCCCAGCACATTTCGCTGATTGTGTTCACGATGTGGGACGTGTTGGCTATCGTGCTGGCGCACGGTGCCGCCATTCAGCTGCTGCCCGACCCGCTGTGGGAGCCGGTCGTGGGCAGTCGCGAGGAATTTTTCCGCACCCTCCCCTTTTGGACCGTTCCGATGTTTGCCAGTCTTGTGTTTACTCAAACCTATGCTCGGGTTTGGTCGAAAGCCGGGGCGGTGGACTTTATGATCCTCCAGCTGAGCATCATCGCCGGGACCATTCTAAGCCTCAGCACCGTGATCCTGACGGGCGGTACCGGCCCGTTCCTCGTCCCGCGAGCGATGCTTTTTGGAGGGGGTTCGTTTTTCCTGATCTTGGCCTCCCGCTCGATTCCCCAAGCCTTCCGCATGATCCTGCACTTCATCGCGCATCGGCGGGAAGTCACCACTCATCCCGCGAGGCGACTGCTCTTCTATGGGGTGTCCGAACGCAGCCTGCTGCTGATGCGCGAGATTGAGGCCGGCCATTCCAATCGTAAGGAAAGCCTTTTGGTGGTCGGCTACATCGATGACGACTCCAACTTGCGGCGTCGTATGGTGAAGGGTCACCGGGTCTTCGGGAGCGTCGATGACCTGCCGCAGTTGGTGGGTTCGCTCAAGATCGACGAAATCGTGGTTTGCTGCGAGCTTGACCCCGTTAACACCCAGAAACTGGTGACCTACCTGAGCGACCACGATGTGGCCCTCACCGTTTACCGGGCAACGCGAAAGCCCCTGCTCGCCAGCTCCAAAGAACGTGAAACGGTGTCTTGATGTCCTCCTTGCAAGCGTGCTGCTGCTAGTGCTGGCCTTGCCCATGGCAGTGCTCGCAGGGGTCATCGCCCTGCGCCTGGGCCGTCCGGTGCTTTTCCGGCAAACGCGGCCGGGCAAGCATGAGCGCCCGTTCGAGATAGTAAAGTTCCGCTCGATGACCGACGCTCGGGACGCCGAGGGCAACTTGTTGGCCGATGATGAACGGCTCCCAGCCTTCGGCCACTGGCTGCGCGCGAGCAGCCTTGATGAGCTACCGGAACTTTGGAACGTGCTCAAGGGGGACATGAGCCTCGTCGGACCCCGGCCGCTGCTGATGGAATACCTTGGCCGCTACAGCGAGCGCCAGGCGAAGCGACACGACGTGCGCCCCGGGATTACCGGCTGGGCTCAGGTTAATGGAAGAAACCGGACCACTTGGCCGGAACGCCTCGAGCTTGATGTCTGGTACGTGGAGAACCGGAACTTCTGGCTGGACCTGCGCATCCTCTGGCTGACGGTCTGGCGCGTCCTTCGGCGCGACGGTATTTCCTTTGAAGGCTCCGCGACCATGCCCCTGTTCCGGGGAAACGAATCCCATCCCAGTCGTCCTTCGGATGAACGAGCCTGAGCGCATCTTCCTGTCGCCACCGGATATGTCGGCCCGCGAGCGCGCGCACCTCGAAGCGGCGTTCGCCAGTAATTTCATAGCCCCGGTCGGACCGGCACTAAATGCCTTCGAAGCCGCCCTCCGCCGGCATCTCGACGACCAATGCGAAGTTGTCGCGGTAAGCTCGGGGACTGCAGCGCTCCACCTTGCGTTTGTCGCTCTTGGCTTGAACGAAGGGGACGCAGCCATCGTGCCGACCGCGGGGTTCGCGGCGACCGCTTTCGCGGTTCGCTATACGGGGGCGAGGCCGGTCTTTGCCGACATCACCCGAGAGAGCTGGACGCTGTGCCCGGAACGGGCGGTCGAGGCCATCGCGAAAGCACGCGCGGCGGGGTTACGCCCGAAAGCGCTGGTGCCGGTCGACCTCTATGGGCAAAGCGCGCACTACCAGGAGCTTCGGGCAATCGCCCAGGCCGAGGGCCTGGCAATCGTCCAGGATGCCGCCGAAGCCGTCGGCGCCCGATACAACGATCAGGCGCTGGGCCTGCAAGGCGATTTCGCGGTCTACTCGTTTAATGGCAACAAGCTTCTGACCACCGGGGGCGGCGGCGCTCTCCTGACGCGCGACCCCGAGGCCGCCAAGCGCCTGCGCAAACTTGCGGCGCAGGCCCGTGAGCCCGTGGCGGCCTACGTCCACCGCGAAATCGGTTTCAACTACCGCCTCCCCAACCTGTCTGCAGCGATCGGTCTCGGGCAGCTCGAGCGACTCGACGAGATACTGGAAAAGCGGCGTCAAAACCGACTGGCCTACGAAACGGCCTTCGCCGACTTGCCCGGGGTGGGCTTCAACCCCGTCGGGGGGGCCGGGCGCCCCACCCCCAGGCTTACCTGTCTGCTGCGCGCCCCGCCTGCGGGGCCGCCCCCGCCCGCCCCGCTCATCC
>JBHJGW010000151.1:0-14512 GCA_050331415.1 Opitutales bacterium
GCATGAACCGTCGGAGGAAGAATGCGTTTGACCTCTGACGGACCCTAGCCTCTGCTTCGGCTCCGAAGCGCGGAGGGAGCCGAATGGCCGCTCAGCCGGAACTTTCCCTTCGAAGGGGCACTCGAAACAAATGGCGGGAAACCCGCTAGCCTCCGAAATACCGCCGCCGGAATCTTGAAGACCGTTGGGACCGATGCCTGAAGCTGCTTCCACCCCCGCGCCCCAGCGCCTACGAACGGGAGCCGGTAAAATCCAGGGATCGGCCTTTGACCCGGCCGAGTGGGCCGCCATCGTCGACGGTGATCAGCACGCCTTCGGCCGCCTGGTCCGGCGCTCGCACGGCCACCTGTACCGGATGCTTCATGGCCTCTTGCGTGGCCATGACCCTGCCGAGGAAGTCGCGCAACTGACCTGGATCAAAGTCTGGAGGGCGCGTAAGAGTTTCCGCGGAAAAGCGAGCCTCCAGACCTGGATTTTCCGCATTGGCACCCGAACCGCGTTCGACTGGATGCGCCAGCGCGGACGCCACCGGCAGCATGTTGCCGAGGACGACCCCGAAACCGCCTTGAACCACTCTGTCGACAAGCACCCAGACGGCGCGAGGCGGGCAGAACTCAGCGAAAGCCAGCGTGCCATTGAAGCCGCCATCCGATCGCTCTCACCAAACCTGCGGGCGGTTGTTACTTTACGCGAAATCGAAGGTTTATCTTACGAAGCCATCGCCTCCGTGCTCGGATGCCGGGTGGGCACGGTGATGTCCCGCCTGCATGCCGCCCGGCAGCAACTCAAGCAAGCCCTGCAATCTTACCGATGAAGTCGATTACCGTCATCTTTTTAGCCGTGCTCCTGGCCGCTGCCAGCGCTTGGGCAGCCACCCCCGCCCGAGTGCTGCTGATTGCCGCCGCGGAAGGCAACGGCGACAGAGACCCCCGTCTCGCCCCCTACGAAGCCAATTTGCGGCGGATCTTTCGCTTCGACTCGTTCAGCCTGCGCTCCCGGGCAAGTGCTCAGGTTTCCAACAAACCCTCGAGTGTGAGGCTCCCCGGCGGCATGGCGGTCAGCCTGCGCGAAACCGCCAATGGGCCCTGGCAAATTGCCTGGCGCGAGGGCGACCAGACCCTTCTTCGCAGCGAGGTGACCGTCCGGCCTGGCCGACCCGCCGTCCTCGGTGGGCCTGTACGCAAGGGACAAACCCTCATCTTGATTGTCGAATCCGCTGCCAGCCCCTGAGTGCGAGCGGGGAACGGATTGCCTGCCAGGACTGATACCACCTTAACGAATAGATCGGTAGATTGAACGCCGAGTGGCGGCGGGGCCTACAGGCCCAGCCGTCGTCGAACTTCTCGGGCGAATTGATACGCTGTCAGGCTTGCGTTTCTCCCGCCGGGTGACGTTCAAGAAGACGAGGAGGGCTGAAACCTGACAGAACGCTACTGCCACTGATCACGTTTGGCCCTCACGGCCAGCACGGTGTCCCAGGCTACTTGTTGCAGGTAGGTGGCGAGTTCATCGCTGAATTGATACTTCACCCGACCGAGGCGGGTGAAGCCCTCGGGAAGCACCGAGCGCTCGTCGGCCATGCGGGGGCTGTGGTTGATCGTCGTGGCCATCTTGCCAACGGGGCTTTCGCCGCTCATGGCGGCAACAAAGCAGGCCTGGTTCAGATAGTTTCCGATCAAACCGGGGTGCACGCGGTCGGTTTTTACTTCGGCGTCCTCCTCGTGACAATACTGGTCATGCAGCAGCCAGTCAGGGTTTCCTGGCGCACGCGGGCCCAGGCCGAGGCGCACGGCACGATGGGCACGTTTTCCGCCACGGCGATTTCCAGAAGCGGGGAATCTTCAATCACGAGAGCGGCATCCGGACCCCAGCCCTGTTCGTAAAGATACAACATGCTGTCCGCGTCGCGAGCAGCTGCCGCGTATTGCGGGATGGCGGTACGCCACTCGTCCCAGCGGCCCAGCGCTACCTGCAGGCTGATGGCCGAAAAGTCGTTCGCACGAATGTAATCGAGCACGCTGCCCTCGAAGTCGTCAGGAAGTCCTTTTGCGGACGAAAGCCCGGCTCGAGGTATTTATAAGTCCAGGTACCGCCCTGCCCTACTCAATGGTGCGTGACGGCGGTTGCCGGGAGCAGAGCGTCCAAATGTTCGGCCACCGACTCCGACATGCCATGAAAGAAAGTGCCGGAGGAACCGAAGAACAAGATCGTCTGCGATTGCGCGGAAGCCAAGGCTGTAAAGCAGAAGCCAAGCGAAACAAGAAAACCCCCAAACATAATGCCCGGAAAATTACTCCCACGCCGACACGCTGACAAAGCTATTTCGAACCGGGCGGATGTTTTGAAAACTTCGTTTCAAACCGGATCGGTAGGATAGGCTTCGCGGATTGCCTTTTCGTGGCCGGAACCTCAGCCTTCGATCGAACCCTCACCCCACGACGCAAATGCCCGATCGACCCAATTTCCTCATCATCCAGGGAGAAGATGCCGGTCGGCACCTTGGGTGCTATGGCGACCCTGACGCAAAGACGCCGCACCTCGACGCCCTCGCTGCGCGCGGTTGCCGGTTCGACAATGGCTTTTCCACCGCGCCGGTGTGCGCTCCAAGCCGCGGAGCGATGGTGAGTGGGCGCTACGGGTGGACACTGGGGAATCACCACATGCGGAGCACGCTCGCCCAAGCGCCGCGCACCTTTACCGAAGAACTGCGCGAGCAGGGCTACTATGTGGCCTGGTCGGACAAGACGGACTTCAACTTTCCACCCCGCGACGGCCACGCCGATGCGATGATGCAGTCGCGTGAAAAGTGGGCGTCCCGGCTCCGCCGTGGGGAGCTCGGGGTTGAGCAGCCCTTCCTCTGCTACGCCAACCTGCATGTCACTCACGAGAGCACCATGTGGGGACCGGCCGAGGGCTGGTGGGGCCGCTGTGACGCCCGCATCCGCAGCGAGCACCGCCTGAGCCCTGATCAGCGGGTTAATCCGTGGAATGTCCGCGTGCCAGCGTACCTACCCGACACCTTCGAAGTCCGAACCGACATTGCCCGCTTCTACGAGGCGCTCGCACTTGCGGATCTCGAGGCCGCCGAGATTCTTGACGCTCTCGACGCATCCGGCCAGCGCGACAACACCTATGTCATCTTCCTCACCGACCATGGCCGCGGCCTGCCACGTGAAAAGCGCTGGTGCTACGGGGCGGGCGTGCACCTGTCGCTGCTCGTTGCCGGGCCAGAAATCACACCGGGCTCGGTCAGCGAAGAGCTCATCAGCTGGGTCGACCTGGCGCCGACCTTGCTGAGCCTGGCGGGTGCGCCAATCCCCGGAGCTTACGAGGGACAGGTTTTCCTGGGTGACGAGAAAGCCACGCCGCGCGAACACATCGTCGCCGGGCGCGACCGGATGGACAATTGCTTCGACCGCCAGCGCTGTGTGCGCGACAAACAGTACCACTACCTGCGCAATTTCTATCCGCAGCTGCCCTACATGCAGCGCCTGTGGTACATGGAGCGGATGTCCACCACGAAAGTGCTGCGTGAGTACAACCGCCTCGGGCGGCTCAATACCTTGCAAGCCCCGTTTATGGCAGCGCAAAAGCCCGTCGAGGAGCTATACGATGCCGCCAACGACCCCGACATGGTTCACAACCTCGCCAGCGATCCCGCCCACACCCCGACGCTCGCCCGTTTCCGCGATGCGCTTGCGAGGCATCAGGCAGCCCACCCCGACCTTGCGGAGAAGCCTGAGCGGGAGCTGATTGAAGCCGGTATCGTTGTCGATCGCCTGCCGGAATTCGCAAAGCATCTCGACCCCCTTCCCGATGGCTACGAACTGGGGCAACACCGTAAGCCGGTGCTCGAGATGCCGCAATAGCCGCAGCCCCTCCGACGGGCCCAAACCCTGCTTCAGTCCAAAAGTGATTCCCGGAGCAGGGACGGCAACCACCGGTGACCTTCTGCCTTAGAACCGCGGCGGTAAATCCTGCCAGAGGAAGGAGAGCCTGCCCACGAGCAGCGTGGCGGTTAGCGGTTTGGCGCAAATCCGCCTTGCGCCGAGGAATTGGAACCGCCTAACCTTCGGGGTTATGGATTTTCATGCCCGACTCCGCCAGCTCGTGAGCAAGCACGAGGCCCTCGTCTCCCGCCCTAATGAAGTCGATTCCGACTGGTACAACGGCGTCTTCACTCGCTACCGCTATTGCGTGCTGACGAATGAGCACGCTCCGGTCTACTGGCGCTACGACGTCAACCCGCAGACTAACCCGCGCCTGATCGAGCGCCTCGGCGTCAACGCGGCGATGAACTCCGGAGCAATGTACCTGAACGGCAAGTTCTACCTCGTGCCGCGCATGGAGGGCCACGACCGCAAGAGCTTCTTTGCCATCGCGGAGAGCCCCAACGGTATCGACAACTTCCGCTTCTGGGACAAACCGCTTGCGCTGCCTGAAAATCCTGACGACGGCACCAATCTCTACGACATGCGCCTCGTGCAGCACGAAGACGGGTGGATTTACGGCATCTTCTGCGTCGAGCGCCGTCCCAAGGACGCACCGCCGAACGACATGTCCGTGGCCGAAGCGCAATGCGGCCTTGCGCGGACAAAGGACCTCGTCGAATGGGAGCGGCTGCCGGACTTCCAGAGCCCGAGCCCTCAGCAGCGCAACGTCGTACTGCACCCGGAGTTCATCGACGGCAAGTACGCCTGGTACACGCGCCCGCAGGACGGCTTCATCAGCACCGGCAGCGGCGGCGGGATGGGCTTCGCGCTCTCTGAAGGCGTCAACCCGGCAATCTGTGGCGAAGAACAGATCATCAACAAACGCGAGTACCACACCATCAAGGAGGTCAAAAACGGCGCTGGCGCAGCCCCGATCAAGACGCAGAAGGGCTGGCTGCACATCGCCCACGGCGTGCGCGCCTGCGCCTCCGGCCTGCGCTACGTGCTGTACATCTACGTCACCGACCTCAATGACCCCACGAAGGTCGTCGCCGAGCCCAGTGGCTATTTCATTGCGCCGTACAAGGACGAGTACATCGGCGACGTCATGAACGTCATTTTCAGCAATGGCATCGCCGTGCGCGGCGAGGAAGTCTTCGTCTACTACGCCAGCTGCGACACCCGTCTGCATGTGGCCATGACGGACATTCCAACCCTGCTCGACTACGCGTTCAACAATCCGGCCGACCCGCTTACTACCGGTAAGTGCACCCGCCAGCGCATTGGCCTTGTCGAAAAGAATCTCGAGTACGCCAAGGCTCATGGCCTCGATCTCGGCCAGGAAAGCACCTGGCGCGCGTAAGTCTTTCCTCGCAAAAACGGCCACCCGAGGGTGGCCGTTTTTTTCGATTTCCGCCTGACGCTAAGATGAAACGAGAAGAACGCGCCCAACAGATGTGGAGCCTGCTGTGCCTGGCTGCCACGCACAACCAGCTCGTGACCTATGACACAGTGGCGAAGTTGACCGGGATGATGACGGCCGGCATCGGTGACATCCTCGCGCCGATCCAGCAATACTGCGAGGAGCGACAACTGCCGCCGCTGACGGTCCTCGTCGTGAACAAGCAGACGGGCCTGCCCGGGGTCGGTTTCATCGCCACCGAGCAGATTCCCGAAGCCTTTCAGAGAGTATTCGGGCACGACTGGCTTGCGGAGAAAGCGCCCACCGCCGAAGATTTCGCGGCAGCATACTCCCGCGCCCCAGACCGGCGCTAAGGTGCCCGACGAAGCGATGCTGAATACTGGGGTGTGGCCGCTTGGCCTCAGATTCTTCTCCATACCCTGAAGAGCTTCTGGGTCAAGGCCAGAAGCCGCGACTTTTGGGCGAGGGCGCTCAGTTTTCGGCGGGGGATCGGAAAAGCTGGAAGATCGTGTTGCTTCTGAGACTGGGAGCCTCTACCCATTCGGAGCGATTGGCGTTAATGGCGCGGACGGAGATCGGCGAAGACGGGTTGAAGCCTTCGGGCGCCATCCAGCTAGTTTCCGGCTGACGGCTGAGGATGCGCATCTGCCCCCCTTCGGGCTCGGGGACGGCCACCTCGTAGGCCAGCACGTTCCCCTTGGTCCGCTCCCAAGTGACCAGGAGCTTTCCGTCGACGGTCCGCTTGGCGGCGCCGTTCACCGGGGCTTCCGGCGGCTGGCGGTTGTCCTCGATCCAGTCGATCAGGGCCAGCATGCGGGGTGCTTCCTCGGGTTCGACGTGGTGCCCCTGCATATGGCCCCAGCAGCCGTAATAACCTCCGCGGGCTGCGTCGACGAAGGCCCCGATGTGCCGCAAGCCCGCTTGCGCGTACATGTTCAACGTGTCATAGTAAAATTGGTACATCATCGGGTGCTCGTGTAGCGCCACGTTGAAGGCGATCATCGCCTCCTTGTCGACGGTCTCGACGAAGGCACGGTCGACCTCGCCCCCAGCGCGTTCCGGATCGCGCACGGAGGCGCGGTCCCAGAGTTTGCTCAGGAAGATGGAGATATTGCCTTCGTAGGCAATCAGGGGGATGCCATACTCATCTGCGACGCGGGCGTTGGGCACGCGGTACTGCACGTCGACTTCGCGGCTCTCCTCCAGCCAGGCGAAGGTCTTGGCAAAGTCCTGCAGGCCAGGGTTGCGATAGTCGATGTTGCGCGCCGCCCAGGCCGCCAGGTCGAAGTCGCCCGTGTAATAGGTAGTGGCCAATGCGTCGGCTTTGGCTCCCGCGAAGGTTACGCCCTGCATGGCCTCGCGCGAGCGGCTCTCGCCTCGGTAATGCGTGCCGACAATCCGCACGATCCGCTCGTCGTCCTGCAGCTCCTCCTCGAAGATCTCCCAGAGGCGGGCCGAGCGCAGGCCATACCACTGGGCGAAAGTCAGGCCGACCTCCTCGCCCTTGGCGGCGGCGTGGTGGGTACCGGTGAAATTCGTGTTCCAAATCTCGTTGGAGTATTCGACGTAGACCTTCAGCTCGGGATCGAGCTGCGCTTCCACCAGTTTGGCCAGCTCGCGGACGTAGGCGTCGGTGCCGCGCTCGGGAACGCACAGCCAGAAGTGCTTCCCGAGCTCGTTGCAAACCTCGATCATGATCTCCCAAGCTACGCCGGCTTGGTTGGTCTGCACCCAGCCGGTCTGGGTTGCGTAGTCGGCGGGCCGCCGGTCTTCCCAGTTCTCCTGATGCGAGCGGTTGGTGTCGGCCCAGTCCATGAAGCGCAAGTAGGCGAAGGGCTCCAGAACGCGCTTGAACCAGGGTGTGAAGCGGCTGTCGCTGGTTTTCAGCGTCTTGCCATCCGGGCCGGGCATCCAAAAGCGAATATTGCGGATGGGGTCGTCGGGGTCGACCTCGCGGATGAAGATGGTAACCGCTGCTCCATCCCCGCCAACGGCCTCGTTGCTCTCGGGCAGCTCAAAGCGGATCGTGCGCGTTTGGCTGTCGCGGTCTTCGGAAACCCGCTCGAAGGCGGCGACGGTTTCCACCTCGATCTCGCCGGAGCCTTCCCACTCCATCAGGTACTCACCGGTAGGCAGGGGCGCAGGGTTCACGAAGAGCAGGGCTCGCAGGTGCTGGCCCTCGGGGATATGAACCGGCCAGCCCTTTTCGTTGAAGATCGATTGGTAGATCTCGCTGTAGGCTTCCTCGGTCAGTCCGGGGCGACCGACCCGGCGGCGCGGGCGGATGCGTTCACCTTCGTCGGTGAAAACCTTCATGTCCACCTGCTGGAAGGCGTCGGCAAAGGCCCAATAGCTGCCGTTGCTGTACCAGCTGATGCCATTGAGGCCGATCCCCGCGGGCGGCAGGGGCTCGCCGGGCAGCCCGGCGGAGGCGGTGAGGGGCAGCAGACAAAAGGCGAGGATGGGGGTGAGCATTCGGGGAACCATTTCTGTTATTATCACATGATCCCCGGCCTGGCGCCCGCCTCCGACAGGCTGCGCGTTCACCTGCAACGGCGGGTTTTTGTTTTCGCTCCTAACGACCCTATGGCAGGCACGAGCAAAATTACTTTGATTCGCCTAATTTGAGAAAACGCCTCACGCGGTTCACTGTAGAGACATGGTATTACCGATTAGCTGTAGTCACGAGTTGTGGGCTCTTGACTACCCGCTGAAACTTTTCGGCGCAGAGCTCGGTCGTCGCGTTACCCTCATCCGATTAAAGAACAAGAAGCTCGTGGTGCACTCGACAGCGCCCTTTTCAGCTGAAGACGTAGACCAGATCCGAGCGCTCGGCGAGCCCGCAGCGATGGCAGATGCCACCAACTTCCACGACACATTCGCCCGGCAGGGTCGGGCCGCTTTTCCGGACGTCCGGTACTTCGCGCCACCGGGATTCCCCTTGACCCGAGACCTTGGGGCGGAGGCCTTCGAAGCTGGCACGGATATTTGGGGCGACGAGCTACAGTGGCACACCATCGACGGTCTCTGGGGGCTCAACGAAACCGCCTGTCTGCACCCCGCCAGCCGCACCCTCATTCTGGCGGATATGTTCGTCAATTTTCCCAGGGCTACAGGCTGGACGCGATTCTTCTTCCGCCACTTGGTCTTCGTCCGCCGCTGGCCTGAAATCGACTGGCTTTTCCGCAGCGCCATTCGTGACCGAGAGGCTTTTGGCCAGTCTGTCCAGACGATCCTCTCCTGGGACTTCGACCGACTGATCCCCGCCCATGGCGACATCATTGACACTGGGGCCAAGCCGGTCATGGAAGAACGGCTGCGACGTTACCGCTTAGTGCCGTGAGTGGCGCCGCCCCTTCAGGGTGCCAAGGTGCGTTGTCAGCAGACTAATCTCGCTTTCTCAGGGCTTGGGCGGACGCCCTATCGTGGCTTGACGCCTTTTGCTCCCGTGCGTCACCCTGAACCTGTTGATGGGCTATGCGGTTTAACTTGCAACGGATTCTGCATGCGCTGCTGATGTCGACGTCGGAGCCGTTGTCGATCCGCGACATTCAGGGCGTGATTACCCGTTACCATCAGCAACGGATCGACGTGGAAGACGATCCCGAAGAGGTCGAGCCACCCGGCGACGATGGCCAGGAGGAGATCGCCGACATCATGGATCAGGTGCCGAGTTTATTGACGGCCACGCAAATTCGCGACGCCATGGACGAGCTTTCGGCCGAACTGGTCGAACAGGATGCCACTTACCGGCTGGTGCAGGGAGCTGCTGGCTATCGCTTTGTCGTCGCTCCCGGTTATGCTGAGTGGGTCCGCCTTCTGCGCAACGAAAACCGGCCCATGCGCCTGAGCAATGCCGCCCTGGAAACGCTCGCGATTGTCGCCTACCGGCAGCCGGTCACGCGTGCAGAGATCGAGGCGATCCGTGGCGTCAGCGTCGACGGGCCACTGTCGAAGCTGCAAGAGCTCGAGCTGGTGTACGTTGCCGGCCGCGCTGAGCTTCCGGGCCGCCCGCTGCACTTCGCGACCACCGAAAAATTTCTCGATTTCACCGGCATCCGCGGGCTCGAAGAGCTGCCTGCCAGCGACGTCCTTTCGCCCGCGGCACTTTCAGACTGGATCCACCAGGCCACCCAGGGCAAAGGCGACCTGTCCGACCATGACATGGGCCTCGCCGAGGAAACCCCAACGCAACCCGCAACGCCGCAGGCCGAACTCGACCTCTCGGCGGTCGGGAGTGACTCGGAAACTGAGCTGGAATCTTAGCCACCGGCACCCGCAACAGAGCGAGGCATGTGGTGATAAACCCGGACGCGCGGCAGGTTTTCCCGAAAGGCTCGCAGCGCCGCGGGGGAGCTATCGAGGCTCCAGTCGGGCTCACCTTCGGAGCGCTTGTCGTAGTTGAAATAAACGAACGCTTCAACCGAGGGAAACTCGCGCAAGCCGGCGAACATTTCGCGCAGCCAGGTCGGTTTCCGAGGGTCCTCCGCACAACCGACTTCTGACAGAATCAAAGGCTTTTCGAAGCGTCCAATCGCCGTAATGGACGGTCCAAAGATCTCGGTGAAACTCTGCCAGCGGTGGTACTGGTCGTAATTGTCGCCAAAATTATAGCCGTCGAGCCCGACCCAGTCGACGTAGGCATCACCTGGATAATAGGGCGCGTAGTCACTCTCGAACGTTCGGTCATCCCACAGCACATTCGGGCTGAACATCCACTGCACCCGGCCACCGTCGTGGGCCGAAACGAGGGCATGCGCGTGACGCCAGGCCCGCTTGAAAGCCTCTGGCTGTCCACCCCACGGAAACCAGTCGCCATTCATCTCGAAGCCGAACCGCAGGATCACGGGAAGACCCGTTTCAGCGGCCCCTTGCGCGAAACGGCGCAACGGGGCATCGAATTTCCCGGCCGCGATTGCCTCCAGGACCGCGTCACCAGGTCCCCGGGCGCCCCAGACCTCGAGTTCCAGGCTGAGGATCACCCGCGTGCCCTTGGCGTCGTGGTAGCGCACCGCCTCCGCCGGAAACGGGCGCACAAGATCGCGGAAGAACAACACATAGTCCGGCTGCGCGCCGAGACTTGCCACGGTTTGCTCCCACCGGACACGGTGCCGTTCAAACCCCCAGTATATTTCATAGAGCCCCCAGGCAAGCCGGTCCCGCCTTTCCTCACCCCATGCTTGAAACGGCAGAGCAGCCAGCAACGCCACCGAGCCAAGCACAGCCGACCGCCAGCAGACTGAATAAGAAACAAAACGTTGCACCGCCCAGGCTGGCCCATACTCGAGCCCCACGCAAATCGAAGGACAGGAAGAGCGAACGACAAAGCGCGCACAGCGACTGCCGGCCGATGCCTGAGCAGGCAGCTGAGCGCGAGAGGCTCCAAAAGTCGGTCATCTCTATCTCGGAGCTTGGTGACCCGCGCCACAGAAACTCGCCAATCACGCCCACGCTTCCTTGCCAACAAGCAGGTTGACGTAGCGCGACGTCAACGGCTATCGTAACTACATGAACCCGCTGAACTCGCGCCTGTGCGTCTACAAAGGTAACAAGCCGGAACTGGCGTTCCCGCTGAACGAAAACCGCATCACCATTGGGCGCTCGGCAGATAATGTGGCGCAACTGGACAACGAAAAGGTGTCCAAACACCATGCCGTGCTGTTCCAGGACAGCGGCAACTGGATTATCCGCGATCTCGACAGCGCCAACGGCACCCGAGTCAACGGCGAGTCGATCGACGTCGCCAAGCTCAATGACGGCGACAAAATCTCCATCGGTCCGGTAGAATTGAACTTCGAACTTCAGGTACGCGACGGCGAATGGGTGCCAATCAGCGTGATCGACCTCTCCACCCGCGCGGACGACGAAACTATCTTCGGCTAGGACACCTGGCGCCTGCTCAGCAACACGGGCTTCACGTCCGTTTTCGCCCGATAACCTGACGCGCATGGAGACTGGTCGCGACCGTCTGTACGACCGCCCCGGACCCGTCGCGCCGTTCGCCTTCGACGCCGCTGTCGCCGAGGTCTTCCCCGACATGATCTCGCGCAGCGTGCCCGGCTACGCGGCACAGCTGGAATTGCTCGGCATTCTCGGCGCCCGCTATCTGCAGGCGCACAGCCGCCTTTACGATCTCGGTTGTTCGTGGGGAGCGGCGAGCCGCGCCGTATTGAGCCGCTCCACCGCGCCCGCTCGAGTCATCGGCGTCGACAAATCGGCGGAAATGATAGCCAAAGCCACCGCGCAACCTGTGCCGCGCAGTGACCTTGTTTTTGACTGGCGTACCGGCGACATCGCCGACACCTTGCTCGAGCCCTGTTCCGTCATCCTGCTGCACTACACGCTGCAGTTCGTCCCACTGGAGCGACGGCTGGAGGTCCTGCGCCGCTGTTGGGAAGCATTGCTCCCGGGTGGTGCGCTCCTGCTCTCTGAGAAGACTCGCGCTGACGATCCAGCCGAGGACGAACGACTGGAGGCGCTGCTTGCGCTGTATAAGCGAGCTCATGGCTATACCGAACGAGAGATCGCAAATAAGCGTCAGGCCCTGGACGCCATTCTGGTACCCGAAACCGTTGCCATCCACCGGCGACGCCTGCTCTCGGCGGGATTCCCTGACGTCACCGAGTGGTTTCGGAGCCTGGCCTTCGTCGGCCTTTTAGCCGTCAAAACCGAAGGCTAGGCTGCGGGCTTGCGACAGTTCCGCCCATAAGCCGACCAATGCTCTGGTCGCTCGTTATACCATCTTGCCGGAAAGGCCGGTAAATTGATCGAGATGATTTTGGATGCAGAGCAAGGCAGCGAGGGCGACGGCTGGGCCTGTAGGCCCCGCCTCGTCGTCGCGAACACCGCTGCGCCAAAAAGCATCCGAAGCCGCCACGAGGCGTTCAATCTACCGATCTATTCGGTAAGGTGGTAGTAATCAGACAAAGCGCGCAAAGCCGAACTGCTCGTAGAGCCGGATGGCGAGGGGGCGACCCTCATCGGTGTGGAGGAAGGCTTCGCGGTGGCCAAGCTGCTGCAGGCGCTGCAGCGCAGCGCTAACCAGCGGCTTTGCCAGGCCGCGCCCCTGATGGTCGGGTACGATGGCCACCCAGTGCAGGCGACCCCGTTCGGGGCGCTTTTCGACATCGTCGAACCAAGCCGTGGCGGTGCCGATGGGTTCACCCCCAGCCGTCGACAAAAACAGGATACGGTCGGCGTGCACCTTCGGATCTTCGCCGAAATCACTGAAGAACCAGGGCAGCTCGACGGGGAGCCTGGGCTCCGCCGCCTTTTGCACGGCCAGCCAGGTATCCGCGTCACCCACGGCAAAGTTGGCGATTCGGAAGCCTTCCGGGAGTCGAAAAATCGGCGCAGCGGAGAGGTCGCGACAGATCATCCGCACAGCGGCGGGGGCGTCAGGGCTGGCATCTGGCATTGGACAGACGAGCGTTCGCGGCGGCGGGTCTCAGCGGCGCTGTTGCCACGGAAGGGTGATGACGTTGAGAAGCTCGGTAGCTTCGAGATAGAACTGGGGCCATTCTTCGGTCTTCAGCCGCGTCTGCTTGCGAAAGGCGATCAGCCAGCGGCTGCCACCCTGTACGCGCCAGTGCTGCGAGCGACGATGCTCGAGCCAGCGGATGGCCTCGTCGTGGAAAAGCTCGCGCACGGCGGCTTCATCATCGCCTTTTAGCCGATAAGAACGGGAAAACTCCGGGAAACGCGGGAAGTCGATGTCATGAAAACCGAGCATCTCCCCGAGCGCGTGAAAAAAGTGCTCCGGCTCGCACTGAAAAGTAGGCAGGCCACCCGCCGGAACTTCAAACGCGGCCAGGGTCTGATGGTGCGTGCTCGAGTTCTTGCCGCTGCCCGTTCGGTAGCGATAATCGAACAACATTACCTCAGCGTCAGCCAGCTTACCCTGCATCAGATTATAGGCGCGCCGCGAACGGCCCCGGCGGAAATGCGGCAGGGTATCCAGGCCGAGATACTCAGGGCCGCCTGCGTCGCCCTTGTACTCGAGGCTCAAATCGCCTGCCAATCGCTCGAGCTCCCGACGTCGCTTTTTCTCGTTGGCGATCGCCGTCGCCGTAACCACCACAAACAATACGACAAGCACCCCGAAAAAAATCCACCCCATGGTGCCTGCTATGGCTAGAGGGCGCGCTGCCTGACAGCAACCTTGATTTCCGCAGGCCGGTCCTGACGGTCCTCGATCTGTTCCGGGAATCGACGCGAGCAGCCTTGGCAACCCTCCCGCAACTCGCGGGTTTCTTGCCGTCGCTGAGGGGATCTTCGTCAAATAAGGCCAAGACAGGCGCGCCAGGCGTCGATACGCTCGCGGGTCGTCTTTGGGCCGGGCATCCCCGGTCGCTCCCGTGCAGCAAGTGCCCTGGAAACGTCGAAAACTTCCCGCCAATCCGGCCCCAGCTTGTCACAAATTTTGGCGACATCCGCGTCCGACAGCTCCGGCAAAGCCGACCCGCGCTCTTCCGCCAGTCCAACCAGCGCCCCGATAACGTGGTGCGCATCGCGAAAGGGCACGCCCCGAAGCACCAGGTAGTCAACTAGATCCGTCGCAAGCAAGTTCGGGTCAGCGACAGCCGCCGCGCACCGTGTCTCGTTAATTTGCGCTCCGGCAACCGAGCCTGCGGCCACCGCCAGCGAAATTTCGAGCTGGTCGAAGCTGTCGAAGACGGGCGGCTTGTCATCCTGCAGGTCGCGATTGTAGGTCAGTGGCAGCCCCTTGCAGAGCATCAGCACGGTTTGCAAGTTGCCGCTGAAGCGGGCCACCTTTCCGCGGAGCAGCTCAAAGCTGTCCGGATTTTTCTTCTGCGGCATCAGGCTGGAGCCGGTGGTAAAGGCGTCCGGCAGTTTGATGAAACCAAATTCCGCACTGTTCCACAAAATGAAGTCCTCGCTGAGGCGCGAAAGGTGGACGCCGCAGACTCCGCAAGCATGCGCGAAATCGAGAAACGGGTCGCGGTCGGCCACCGCGTCCATGCTGTTATGTGTCAGGCGCGGTTTGCCGTCAGCATCGACAAAGCCCAATTCCTTCGCAGTGAAGGCGCGGTCGATGGGGAGGGTCGTCCCGGCGATTGCGCCGCTGCCCAGCGGGCAGGCATTCGCCCCTTCGCGAACACCTGCAAAGCGGTTGCGATCCCGTGCGAACATTTCC
>JBHJGW010000152.1:0-10425 GCA_050331415.1 Opitutales bacterium
GGGCGTCCCGCACCGTCAGGCGCGGGGTTGCCGAGTCGCCGTCTCGAGGCCCGGACCCGCACGCTTTTGCCAAAACACCTTTGCGCAACGGGGTTTCGGCCTTACCGTTGCCGGTATGCGTATTGGCTTGGCCCAAATCAACACGACCGCCGGCGACCTGCGCGGCAATAACGACCGCATTTTGACGGCCTACGACGCCCTTCTGAAGCAGGGAGTCGACCTTGTGGTGTTCCCCGAGCTGGCCGTCGCTGGCTACCCTCCACGCGATCTGCTTTTCAAGAGCCGCTTCATCAGTGACAACGAAGCCGCCCTGCGCGCCATTGCCGAGACCGTTGGCGACGTCCCTGCGCTCGTGGGGTTTGTGGAGGCCAATCATGGTCGGGGCCAGCCGGCATTCAACGCACTGGCCTGGTGCGAAACGGGTGCAGTGCGGCGCGTTGCGCGCAAATGCCTGCTGCCCACCTACGACGTTTTCGACGAAGAGCGTTACTTTGAACCTGCCCGCGAGCCTATCGCCTTCGAATGGCGCGGCCATCGGATTGGAATGACCATTTGCGAGGACTTGTGGAACCATCCGGAAGTGCCGACCGCGCGCTATTACGAAATCGACCCCGTTGCCATGCTGGCCAAACGCGGGATCGATGTGCTGATTAATGCCAGCGCCAGCCCCTGGCATTACCGAAAGGATGTGTTCCGCCGGAACCTGCTTGCCGACGCCGCGAAACGGTGCGACTGCCCCGTGGTGTACTGCAACCTGGTCGGCGGCAACGACGAGCTCATTTTTGATGGCAACAGCCTTGTGATCGGAGCCGATGGCCAGATCATTCACCGCCTGGACGCATTTGCCGAAGCCTGCGCCGTTGTCGAAATCGCCGAGCAAAGTCGGGCGCTGCCCCGGAGCAAGCCGAACGTGGGCGGTGGCCTGTCTGGGGCCGGCAGTCGACCTTTGAGCGAGGGCGGAGGCCAATCGCCGAGCGCTCCCCATTTGCAGATGGACCCGATCTCCCCCGCCGACGCCGACATGGAACGCGTTGCGGGAGCGCTGACCCTGGGGCTGCGCGACTACGTGCACAAAAGCGGGTTTTCCAAAGCGGTCATCGGACTCTCCGGCGGCATCGACTCCGCGGTCACTTGTGCCCTCGCCGTTCGGGCCCTCGGAGCCGAAAACGTTACCGGAGTAAGCCTTCCCAGCCAGATTTCCAGTGAGCACTCTAAAGCTGACGCCACCGAACTGGCGCACAACCTCGGCATCCGCTTCGAAACACTGCCAGTGCATCGCCTCGTCGAGGCCGAGGAGGCCACGCTGGCACATCTTTTCGCGGGCACTGAACCAGGCGTCACCGAGGAAAACCTGCAGGCGCGCAGCCGCGGTATCCTGCTGATGGCCCTTTCGAACAAGTTCGGCTGGATTCTACTTTCCACCGGCAACAAGAGTGAAATGGCCGTGGGCTACTGCACGCTTTACGGAGACATGGCCGGGGGCCTCGCTGTGCTCAGTGACGTACCGAAAACGATGGTCTTCGAGCTCGCCAAATGGCTTAACCGCGACGCGGGGAGCGACCTCATCCCGCAAAACACGATCGAAAAACCGCCCAGTGCTGAACTCCGACCCGATCAGAAAGACGAGGACAGCCTGCCCCCCTACCCGATCCTCGACGAAATCTTGCGCCGCTACATCGAGGAGCGCCAGAGCCGAGCTGAGATCATCGAAGCGAGCGACTTCGACGCGGAAACCGTCAACGAGGTGTGCCGCAAGGTCGACCTCAACGAATACAAGCGCAAGCAGGCTCCGCCCGGCTTCAAAATCACGCCCCTCGCTTTCGGCACTGGCCGCCGCATCCCCATCGTTCAAAAGTACATTGGCTAGCCCCCGCAATGGTAAATGGGGGACCTGCGCCCGGCCAAACTGCCGTTGACAGTCCGGTAGGGCTTTTGCAGTCTGACGGTTTCCCCGCAAGCAATTTGCACCATCATGTTAGGGACCGTTTTCAAAGTTTTCGCCGGCAGCCATCACAAGCGTTTCGTCAAGAAATGCGAGCCGCTCGTGGCCCAGATCAACCAGTTCGAAGCGCAGTATCAAGGGCTCTCGGATGAAGCACTGCGGGCCAAAACCGACGAGTTCAAGCAGCGTTTCCAGGAACAGTACGACGCCGTTGCAAAGACTACCGACGACCCCAAGAAACTGCGTGAGGTCACCCAGGCCGCCCTCGACAACTTGCTGCCCGAGGCCTTCGCCGCAGTGAAGAACGTGGCGCGGCGCCTTTGCGGAAAGTCCGTCGCCTTCACCGGTACCGAAAGCGTCTGGCAGATGGTGCACTACGACGTGCAGCTCGTTGGTGGCATTGCGCTCCATCGCGGCTACATCGCGGAAATGCAGACCGGGGAGGGCAAGACACTCACGTCCACCCTGCCCTTGTACCTCAACGCACTCTCGGGGCGGAATTGCCAGCTCGTGACAGTCAACGAGTACCTGGCCCAGCGCGACGCCGAGTGGATGGGCCACATTTACAAGTTCCTCGGGCTGACGGTCGGCTGCCTCAAGAACCAACAGCCCCCCGATCAGAAACGCGCGGCCTACAACTCCGACATCACCTACGGCACTGCCAGCGAATTCGGCTTCGACTACCTGCGCGACAACGGCATGGCCGTCAGCAAGACGACGCAGGTGCAGCGCGATCACTTTTTCTGCATCGTGGACGAGGTCGACTCGATCCTCGTCGATGAAGCCCGGGTACCGCTGATCATTTCCGGCCCCGTGCCGGAAGAGCGGGAAATGCCGTTTGCGGAGCTCAAGCCGGGGGTTTCCAAGCTAGTGTCGCTGCAAACGCGCTTCTGCAACAAGCTCGCGCAGTCCGCGAAAAAAGAGCTGGAGAAGGATGACGGTGATTTGGACAACGCTCTGCGCCAGCTCTACCAGGTAAAGCAGGGCATGCCGAAGAACAAGCTGCTACTCGAGGCGCTTGAAAACGGGGACTGGCGTACCGCCTTCGAAAAGCTGGAGACAGAGATGCACGCCGACCACATGAAGCACGAGCGCTTCGCCATCAAGCAGGACCTTTACTATACGCTCGACGAGCGTTCCCACAGCGCGGACTTGACCGAAAAGGGCCGGCAGACCCTTGCTCCGGGCGACCCCGACGCCTTTACCCTGCCGGACTTGCCGACGACCTTCATGGAAATCGACAAGGACGGCGGCCTTACCGACGAACAGAAGAACGAAGAAAAACAAAAGGCCGAGGAGCTGATGAGCCAGCGCAGCGAAAAGATCCATGCGATCAGCCAGCTGCTGCGGGCCTACTCGATTTACGAACGCGACAAGGAGTACATGGTCGCGGAGGGCCGCATCGTCATCATCGACACCAATACCGGTCGCGCCATGCCGGGCCGCCGCTGGTCCGACGGGCTCCACCAGGCCGTAGAGGCCAAGGAGGGGGTCAAGATCGAGAAGGAGTCGAAGACCTTCGCCACCATCACCGTCCAGAATTACTTCCGTCTGTATGACAAGCTGGCCGGTATGACCGGAACGGCTGAGACCGAAGCGGGCGAGTTCCACGACATCTATGGCCTCGACGTGCGCGTCATTCCGACGCACAAGCCCTGCATTCGCGTCGACGACAACGACTCCATTTTCAAAACCAAGCGCGAAAAGTTCAACCGAGTCGTCGAAGACATCAAGGCTTCTCACGAGCACGGCCAGCCGGTTCTTTGCGGCACTGCCTCGGTACAGACCTCCGAGCAGCTGAGCCTGCTGCTCACCAAAGAGGGTATTCCGCACAACGTCCTTAACGCCAAACACCACCAACGGGAGGCCGAGATCGTCTCCCTGGCTGGCCAGCGCGGCGCCGTCACGATTGCCACGAACATGGCCGGTCGCGGGACCGACATCAAGCTCGGGGAGGGTGTCAAGGATCTCGGCGGGCTTTTTGTCTGCGGTACCGAACGCCATGAATCCCGCCGCATCGACCGCCAGTTGCGCGGCCGTTGCTCCCGCCAGGGCGATCCCGGCCGCTCCAAGTTCTACGTCTCCCTCGAGGACGACCTGATGCGGCTGTTCGCCAATCAGGGCGTGTTCGGCAAGCTTTTGCAGAGCTCGTTCGAAGAGGGCGCCGAGCTCTCCGGCAAGCTGCTCACACGCTCGGTCGAAACGGCCCAGAAACGTGTGGAGCAGCAGCACTACTCCGTGCGCAAACGCCTGCTGCAGTACGACGACGTGCTCAACCGCCAGCGCGAGGTCGTGTACGGCATTCGCAACGACGCGATCCACAGCGAGGATCCCAGGGAAATCCTGTTCGAGATGATCGAGGAGGAGGTCGAAGAGCGGGTCGACCTTGCCTGCCCCAACGAACTCGCCCCGGAGCAGGACGAGCTCGAAACGCTGCACCAGTGGGTGCGCAGCACCTTTCCGGTCGGGCTGACCGTGGAGGACCTCGCGGAGAAAAATTCGCAGGAGCTCTTCGACGCAATCGTGTCGGCCATCCGCGAAGCTTATGAACAGAAGATGGAGGTCGAGCTCGCCGCAGCGAAGACCGACATCGCCCGGATAACCGAAGAGCACCCTGATGCTAAACTCGGCACGCCGGAGGAGCGCGTCCACTACTTCCAGCGTCTGGTCATCATTAGTTCGATCGACACGCATTGGCAAGAACACCTCACTGCGATGGAAGACCTCCGCAAGGCAGTGAGCCTGCGCGGGTATGGCCAGAAGGATCCGCTGGTGGAGTACAAGTCCGAGGCCTTCAGCGTGTTCCAGGCGATGATGAGCCGCATCCGCCGCAGCATGTGTCTGCGCGCCTTCCGCTCGACCGCAAGCCAGGAAGCCCGCCAGAAACAGATCCAGGCCATCCGGGACAAAATGGTCACCGTCGGCCCGAGCGACGATGCCACGGGTTCACCGGAAGCCAAACGCGCCGACGGCACTCCTGTGCCCACTCAAGCAGGCGCAGCCGCCGCAAAGAAGGCGGCAGCGACCAAAACCGCCCGCAAGGCAGCGAAGAAAGCTGCGGGCAACCGCAAAGTCGAATTGCCGAAGGTCGACCCCGTACGCCGGGATACCCCGAAGATCGGCCGCAATGAAACCGTGACGATCCGCAAGGGTGGTGAAACCAAGGAGATGAAATTCAAGAAAGCCGAACCGCTGTTGCAGGAGGGCTGGGAGATCGTCACCCCCGCTACCACCGGGGCGGGCAGTACGCCGAAAGCGGGTTCCGCAAAACGCTAGAACCGGCTCTGCTCGCGGGCTTTGCCGAAGCGAACCCCAGTATAAACCAACGCGATCACGCCCGGCGCATCATCAGCCGGGCCGGCAAGCCGATCAGGTGGTCCCGGATCGTCGACTGGGCCCCACGGGCTTCGAGCAGGTTGACGACCTCCCGTCGACCGAACATCCGGGCGAAGCTCAGGGGTGTCATCCCGCCGCCGTTGTCCGCCATGGGATCGGCGCCGAAATCGAGCAGGACAGCCGCGATGTCCTTGTACCCTTTAAAGGCAACACCGCCAAGGGGCGTTTGCCCGCGGTCATTGCGCCGGTCGGACTCTGCGCCGTGCTCGAGGAGCATCCGGGTGGTTTCAAGGTTACCGTTGTAGCTCGGGAGCATCAGCAGACACTGCCCTTTTTCGTCGGCAAGGTTTACCGGCAATCCCGCGGCGATCATCGCCTGCAACGGCTCGGTTTCGCCGCGCCGGGCAAGATCGAGGGCCATTCGCTGAAGCTCTACATAACGTGCCAGTTCGTCGGCGCTTACATCTTCATTGTTCGCAGTCATTCTCCTTAAAAGTCTTGGTTGGTTGTCATTGCCGAGACCCGAGGCCCAAAGTGGAAATGTCATTGATGACGTCAGCAACACGTTGGACCCGGGACTTCGAAAACCGTCACACGCCTGCCATTGCAGCTTCGTCGGCCGTTGGCGCGTGGTTGTCGATACCGAGCGCATCGGCCACGCCTTGGGCGTAGGCAGGGTCGGCCCGGTGGAAGTGCACGAGCTGGCGTTGGATGATCTCCCCGGGTACACCGGCCATGTGCCGGGCGATGTTGCCAAAGAGTCGCTGCCGCTGCGCGTCGTCGATGAGGCGGAAGAGGTTACCGGCCTGCGTATAGTCGTCGTTGCCCTCACGGTGGTTGTACCGGTCGGCATCACCGTCGACCCGTAACGAGGGCTCTTTCACCGAAGGGTCTTCGACCGCCGCCCAATCGACGGTGTTGGGCTCGTAGTAGGCGTCCGGATTGGCGTGAAAGTTGTCGAAGAAGCGCATTGTCCCATCCTTATGGTAATGGTTGACCGCGCTCTTGGGACGGTTGACCGGCAATGCTTCGTAGTGGGTGCCGAGGCGATAGCGATGGGCATCGGCATAGCTGAACACACGCGCCTGAAGCATTTTGTCCGGCGAGAACCCGATTCCGGGCACGACGTTGGAGGGCGAATATGCCGCCATCTCGATCTCCGTAAAGTAGTTTTGGGCGTTTCGGTTGAGCTCGAGTTCACCGACCTCGATCAGCGGATAGTCGCCGTGAGGCCATACCTTGGTGAGGTCAAACGGGTTGTAGGGCGTTTTCTCCGCGTCGAGCTCTGGCATCACCTGCACGTACAGCGTCCACTTCGGGAAATTGCCGGCTTCGATCGCTTCGTAAAGGCTTTCTTGATATGTTTCGCGGCTCTTGCCAATCACGGCCTCGCTCTCGGCATCCGTCAGGTGCTGGTGACCTTGTTGCGTCTTGAAATGGAACTTGACCCAAAAGCGCTCCCCGTCGGCATTCCAGAAGCTGTACGTGTGCGAGCCGTAGCCGTTCATGTGCATCGGCGTGGTTGGGATGCCGCGGTCGCTCATTAGAATCGTCACCTGGTGCAGGCTTTCCGGCGACAGGCTCCAGAAGTCCCAGGCGGCCTTCGCGCTGCGGAGGTTGGACTTGGGATGGCGTTTCTGCGTGTGGATGAAGTCAGGAAACTTGTAGGGATCCCGCACGAAGAAGACCGGCGTGTTGTTACCAACCATGTCCCAGTTTCCCTCATCGGTATAAAACTTCAGGGCAAAACCCCGCACATCGCGCTCGGCGTCTGCCGCGCCCTGCTCACCGGCGACCGTCGAAAACCGGGAAACGACCTCGGTTTGCTTCCCGACCTTTTCGAAAAGCTTTGCACGCGTGTATCGGCTGATGTCGTGGGTGACCGTAAACGTCCCGAAGGCGCCCCAGCCTTTCGCGTGCACAACCCGCTCGGGGATGCGCTCGCGGTTTTGGTGGGCCAGTTTTTCCAGGAGCTGGTAATCCTGCATCAGCAGGGGACCGCGCGGACCGGCGGTCATGGAGTTTTGGTTGTCGGCGATGGGGTTGCCGGCGGAGGTCGTCATGCGCTTGCTCATTTTGGTATCTCGGGCGGAAGGTTCGGGCACGTTTTCGGGCGCGCCATTTCAGAAACGGCACGATCTTAACGGAAACCCTTGCATAAGGGAAATATATCGTTTGGATGATGCCCATAGGAACCGCCTATCGGTTGAGCTCATGGAATTTCATCAACTGCGCTACTTCGTCGAAGTCGCTCGCCAGCGAAATTTTTCGCGCGCGGCGGAGCATTGTCACGTTTCGCAGCCGTCCCTGAGCCAGCAGATTCAGAAGCTGGAAGACGAACTGGGCCAACCCCTCTTCACCCGGACGCGGCTGGGCGCGGTCCTGACCCCCTTTGGCGAAGCCACGCTGCCGCGCGCAGAAGCGATTCTGAACGGTGCGGCGAACCTCCTCGAGGAGGCGGACGCCCAGCAAGGCGAAGTCCGCGGGACCCTGCGCGTCGGGGCCATTCCGACAATCGCGCCGTACTTGCTCCCTGGCCTGGTGCGGTGTTCACTGGAACGGTATCCGGAGTTAAATCTGGAGATCAGCGAGGAAGTCACTGCCGGGCTGGTGGCTCATCTCCGCAACGGCGAGCTCGATTTCGTCATCCTCAGCCCACCCTTTCTGGGGCAGGATGCTACAGCCATCGAACCCTTGGGAGACGATGAACTGCTTGTCGCCCTGCCGCCGGACCACGCTTTGACCAGGCCTCGCAGACTGTCGCTGGAGAAGCTCGCCCAGGAGCCGATGATCGTGCTGAAAGAAGCGCATTGTCTGGGACGCCAGAGCGTCTCGCTGTGCGAAACATCCGGCGTGCACCCGCGCGTCTCGATTCAGAGCGCACAGCTCGAAACCGTCGTGGCCCTCGTCGAAGCTGGCTTGGGGTTCTCCTTTCTTCCGGCAATGGCCCGCGAAGCGATGGAGAACCGCAAAATCACGCTGCGCTCCGTCGACCCCAAACCTGTCAGCCGCGAAATTGTAATCGCCCGACCCCGCAATGGCCACCTGAGCCGTGCTGGAAACGCGTTTCTGAAACTTGCTCGAGACCTTCACCCGGCCTGAAGCCGAAACCGGGTTCACCGGTAGCCGTTACCACCGTGGCCCCGGTTTCGCTTGCTGGTTCTAGGCCCCTTCCGGTAATCGGGACAGTCCCCAACGAAAACGATCATCGAGATGGCATTCCTCTTTCCTCAGCTGCCTAATCCTGCCGCGGCAGGGTTCGGCGGATGACGGCGATAACGTGGCCGAGGGCAAAGATCAGCAGGACAGCTCCGATCAAGGGGTAGACTCCCGGCATGCCATCCGCCCGAAACAGCAGCATGGCGAGAATCACTTGCGCGATGGCGAAGCTGGCGTGATAGGCGATGCCTTTTGGCTTTTGTCCCTCTTTCATTCTGGTAGGCTAGCGTGATGCCTTCTTCCGTGCAAGCCGGTCCGGTCAGCGACGCCATCCTGGCGGCCTCGCAGCAGCTGTCCACCGATATGGCAGGGCTGACGTTCCCAGAAACCATCACCCACTGCTACAACCCGCTCGAATACGCCTGGCCAATGTGGGAGACGTATGTGCGGCGATTTGCCAGCGGCCCGCGCGAAGTGCTGTTCCTGGGCATGAATCCTGGACCATGGGGCATGGCGCAAACCGGAGTTCCGTTTGGCGAAGTCGCAGCGGTGCGGGACTGGCTGAAGCTGCAAGGCGAGGTTGGCAAACCGCCACGGGAGCACCTGAAGAAGCCCGTCACCGGCCTTACCTGTCACCGCTCCGAAGTTAGCGGCCAGCGGTTATGGGGGCTGTTCCGCGAGCGCTTTGGCACGCCGGAGGCTTTTTTCGCCCGGCACTTCGTCCACAATTATTGCCCGCTGCTGCTGACAGCGGCCACGGAAAAAACCGCCCCTAACGTGACCCCCGACAAGCTCCCCGCCGTGTGCCGGCAGCCGCTCTACGCTGCCTGCGATGCAGCGCTGCGTGCACTCGTCTCGGCCCTGCAGCCAAAATGGCTAATCGGCGTCGGCCAATTTGCCGAACAGCGTGCGCGGGAGGCCCTCGGCGACGACGGCCCGCGCATCGCGCGCATGCTGCACCCCAGCCCGGCCAGCCCGGCCGCCAATCGCGACTTTGCAGGAACGGCTACCCGCCAGCTTGAGGAACTCGGCGTCTGGTAGGCCTGTCCCCAAGGTCTCGATTCAAGTCTTATCCTCTAAGCTTTCGCCTGACATGATGCCCCGCACCGCCTTAATCGCCGCTCTCATTCTGACCTTCGCGAACGTCCTGTTCGCAAGGCGGCATTTTCGCGTGTGGCGGGATGTCGCCGGGGCTGAGGTCACCGCTGACTTTGTCGGGCGCGTGGGCGACCGTGTCTGGCTGCAGCGCGAGGACGGAGCCCTGCTAGACCTGCGCCCCGTCGAACTCTCCGAACGGGACAATGTTCACCTGAGCGAACTGCAGGCGGTGGCTTCCGCCAATGCCACCGTGGGGTTGCCGGGGCCGGGCTGGAGCGTCGACCCTACTGACGAAGCTTCGGCCAAAGGACTCCGCGCCCTGACTCAAGCGCGCGCCCCGGCGCTCACCGCAGGAGCGTTCACGCTCGGCGAAGCCCTTGCCGCCATCCAGAAAGCCGTGCAGCGGCAAACCGAACTCGGCTGGAACCTGCAAATCGTGCTGAGCCCCGAAACACTCGCCGAGACGCCTTTGAAGGTGTCCCTAACGGAACTACCGGCCCAAACCGCCATCGAAGATATCGCCCGCACTCACGGCCTCCGTTTCGAGCTGCGCAACGGCGACGTGTATTTGGCCGAGTGACGCATAGCGCGAAAGTTTTCAGCGCGCGGCATTTGGCAAATCGAAAGCTCAGGCGGGGTCAGGCTTAACGCGCTTCGTCGTTCAAGCGCGTTCTTTTTGCGGGAAAAAGAAAAACCCGCGCCTGGCAGGCGCGGGTTCGTGGTGATTAAGCTTTGCTGGAACAGGCGTTATACCAAATCCGTTATTAGGCAGGTAAATTGCATGAAAGCTGCTTGTGTTGGTTGATGGCACGACAACGCATAAAACTGCCCGGGCCGGAGGCCTGTGCACAAGTCAACGAGTGGCTTTGCCACAATGAGCATCTGGCGGT
>JBHJGW010000153.1:0-15257 GCA_050331415.1 Opitutales bacterium
GTCGGGTACCGGCGAGTATCGAGATAACCAGCTTGCCGGCAGTCAGCTCAGGCAGGCGCTTGTCGAGGGCATCGAGCTGCTGGGGTTTGACCGCGAGCACAACGATGTCCGCCGACTGCAGCAAAGGGGGAAGTTCGGGCTCGTAGACGATGCCGGTGGCTTCCGAAAGGCGGTGGCCACTGGGATCGTTGCCACAGGTGCAGCCAATCTCGGCGGCCGTGGCGACCTTTCGGCGCAACATTCCATTGACCATGGCCGAGGCCATCCGCCCGGCTCCCACAAACGCGATCCTAACCATGCCCCGACAAGGCAGCGAAGCCAGCCGCCGGTCAAGCCCGCAGTCGGCGGTCGAAGCCGAGGGGGGCTTTCAGCGGGCAAAGCCGGGCAGGTCGAGTTCCTCCTCTTCGGCCCCTTCCTCTTCGGGCTGGTCGAGCAAGTCCGGATCCTCGCTTTGGTTCAGCCGCGAAACCCGGTTGAGAAAAGAGGAAAAGTCGGCGGGGTCTTCACCGGTTCCCTCGGACTCCCCGGATTCGTCCTCGCTTCCGGTAAGCTGGGCCAGCTCGCGGGCGAGCTCCTCTTTGCGCCGTTCGAGCTCTTCGGGATCGACCTCGTCTTCCGTCTGGGTGCGCTGGGGCGGATCGGGCTCGACCACCGGCGGGCGCAGCTCAAGATACCAGGGCAGCTCCTTGGCCGGGGTTTCGTCGGCTACGGCCAACAACGGCAGGCCCCGCACCGTCTGGCCGTTCACTAGGGCAGCAGCGAGACTCGCAAGCAAAACGAGAGCTGCTACCGTCACTCGGCTACGAAAGCCGCCCCTGTCGGTCGAAATGGTCATAAACCGAGGTCACCAGTTTTTCCCGGTCGCCGCAAGGTTTTCCGGTTTACCGGACCCCGGAAAAGCGCTCAGCATGGCCTGCGATGCAATCGATGACCGGATTTGGGCGCGCCGAGGGTGCCCTGGGCGACGTCGCGCTGGCGGTGGAAATCAATTCCGTCAACCGGCGCAACTTCGAGCTCAACTGCCACTTGCCGCGCGACTGGGCCTCGCTGGAACGGCCGGCGGCGGAGAAGCTTCGAAAACAGCTCAGCCGGGGAAAAGTGACGCTCGCCGTCCGCTTCGAGCGGTCCAGCTCCGAGAGCAGCCTCAGCTGGGACGCGGCACAGATCCGCGAAACCGTCGCGCGCCTCGGCGACCTCGCCAACGCGGCAGGGGTGCGCTTCGAGCCCGACGCCGATTTCCTGCTGCGACTCGTGCAAACCCTCAGCGGCAACGCCCACCTGCCTGACGCCGAAACTGCCTGGACGGCGCTCGAGCCGGTTGTGGACGAGGCCCTGGCAGCCCATGTAGCGATGCGCAAGACCGAAGGCGCCGTCCTTGCCAGTGACCTCACCGCCCGCCTCGAGGCGCTCCGGCAAAACGTCCAATCCCTGGCAGCCTGCACCGCTGGCGCGGTACTCGACTACCGCGAGAAACTCTTCGCCCGGCTGCAGAAGGCCGGCCTCGAACTGGACCTAGACGACGACCGCGTGCTCAAGGAAATCGCGCTTTTCGCCGACCGTATCGATGTGACAGAGGAACTAACCCGCCTTGGCAGCCATTTCGACCAGTTTGCCGAAATCCTCGAAGCGGACGAAGCGGCGGGCCGGAAGCTCGACTTCCTCTGCCAGGAAATCAACCGGGAATTCAATACCATCGGCAGTAAGACCAACCTCATCGAGGCCACCCGGACCGTTATCGACAGCAAAAACGAACTCGAACGCATCCGCGAACAGGTCCAAAACCTAGAATAGCCTGCTCGCCAATGGCCAAGGCGGCGCACTGCCGCCCGTCGGAGTCTCCCTGCCCTACTCCGCGGCGGGTTTGCGCCAGTCGATTTCGAGAAAGTCAGCCACGTTGGGGATCCAAATTTTCTGGACAAAGCGCACGTGGGCCGGGTGGATGTTGTAGGCGTCGTAAGCAGCCTGATCCGCGAAGGTCATCACGAGGCCATAGTCGAAGTCGTTCTTCGGACTCAGCTCGTCGACCCAGGCAAAATCCCGAACCCCGGGAAGGTCTCCGAGTCGCTCTGCTTCGGCCTTGAACGCTTGTTCCTCCGACGAGCCCGCAGCATGTTTCAGGCGGAAGAAGACCGAATGCACGATCGCCCCTTCGGACGCAGAGGTAATGGCGGGCACAGACATGAGAACGGCAAAGGCTAAAAGGAAAAGCGACGCAGTGGGCTTTGGCATAGGCCCCTATCGAGGTTGGCAACAAGTCATTCGTCAATGCAAACCGAGCCCGCACTTACCCCATTCTGAGCAGTTCTGGAGGGCCGTAAAGACGCTCGTAATCCAGAGCTCGAGCTAGCGTTGTGAATAACCTCGAGACGGGCTACTTTCCTTCGCTTTTGCGCAGCTCTTGCCAGACGGCAGCGTGGCGGCGGGCGAGTTCGGTGAAGGTCGTTTCGCTGAAGTCGAATGCGCGAGCTTTGACGGAGTCATTGAGGCGGGGCGCGAGCTTGCTGCCGAGGTTGGCCGCGCCGTGCATGGCTCCGACAATCGAACCGGCGGTGGCAGCGTTGCAATCCGTATCGAGAGCGCACATGACCGCGATGCAGATGGTCTCGTCGAGTGAACCCTTGCCATAGTACAGAGCGATCAACACCACGAGGGCGTTGTTGAGGGTGTGCACCGTGTGCAGGTCGCCAAGTTCGGCTTCGAGGCGCTCGACCGCGTTCTCCCAGGTCGGCGCCTCCTCGAGCCAGCCGAGGCAGCGGCGCACCCAGCGCGCGAGCCGGCAGTTGTGCGGAATCTCTGAAAGGCCGATGCGCACAAGCTCCTGAAAGTCGCGTTCGACGAAAGCCGCGGCAATGATCGCCGCGAAGAACATCGAACCGTAGATGCCATTGCGCTCGTGGGTCCACGACGCGTCACGCCACGCCAGTTCCGCGGCGAGCTCGGGCCTGCCCGCGGCGGCGTAGGCGTAGGCGTCAGCCCGGATTTGCGCGCCGATCCACTCGCGGTACGGGTTGCGGTGGCGACGGCAGAAGGCGGCGGTGGCGTCGCCTTCCTTTCCCATCGCCGAGCGCGAGATGAGATTGGTCGCGGCATTGGCCTCGGCCGTCCACAACGTCGTGACCGAAAGGTGCTGCAGCCAGGTGCGCCCGATTTGCATCCAGGTCACATCGCGTCCGCAGGTTTCAAGCGCCTTTAGCCCCATGAGCGTGTAGTGGATATCGTCGTCGGGCTCCATGTAGGCGATCGTCTCCCGGTACGACTGCACGGGCAGCATAAACTGCGCTTCGGTGCCGCAATCGCGGTTGGAAACAAAATCGACGAGCGGCCAGTCGCCCCGCGCTTCGAGGTATTCGCGGATGAGCCGCCGCCCGCAGAGGCGCTCATCGGCACCGCGCTGGAGCGCTCGCACCTCGACGGGCTTGCCGAGAGCGCAGCCGGCCGCACGGCCCGTCCACGCGCCGTGGAGCCGGTCGAAGAGTTCCGCCTCGCCGGGCGTCCAGTTCAGGTCCCGCGGACCGTCTGGCCGCAGCGCGCGGATTTCGTTGAGTTCGTTGGGCTCGGCGGCGGCCAGCTGCGCGTCCTCGGGCAGCGTCATCAGCTCGTCGTAAATTGGATCAGCGAGGTCGGTGCGCCAGCGGTCCTTTTCCTGGTCGAGGGCCTCGAAACGGCGCCGCAGGGAGGGCGGGATGATACACCCTTCGTCGGCACGTTGCACGAATTCGTATTTCAGCAGATGAAGCGTCGATGTCTGTCCAGCCATGAGAATAAGGGAAAGCGAGTTTGGGGATTTGGGGATCGGGGTTGGGTGCTTGGAAACCGTTGTAATTGCCTGGACGTCAAGGCTACCGCTGCCACAGGCGGCGAAGCAAGCGCAAGCCCAGGCGTATGCCGCCGCGAACCTTCAGGCTGCTGCAATCGGCGGCGGCCCCGCCAGTCCGACGCTTTTCCGCTAGGGGTCGGAAATGGACCGGTTTCGGGAAACGGTCGGCCGCGGGTCGGGCGAATCGCGGCTGTGGCACAAAATGCCTTTGCCAGCGGGAAAGCTCCCGGCCACCTTTTGGACATGGCAAAAGTTCTGATCATCGGAGCGGGCGGCGTCGGTAATGTGGTCGCCCACAAATGCGCGCAGGTGCCCGAGGTTTTCGACGAAATCGTCCTCGCTTCCCGGACGCTCGAAAAGTGTGAACGCATCGCGGCGGACGTACGCGAACTGCAGCAGCGCGAGATCCGCACCGCACAGGTCAACGCCGATGTCGTCCCGGAGTTGTCGGCGCTGATTATGCGGGAGCGCCCGGCAATGGTCATCAACGTCGCCCTGCCCTACCAGGACCTGACGATCATGGACGCGTGCCTCAACACGGGCATCCATTACCTCGACACCGCCAACTACGAACCGCCCAACGAGGCAAAGTTCGAGTACAAGTGGCGGTGGGCCTACCAGGACAAGTTCCGCGGCGCCCAATTGATGGCCCTGCTCGGCAGCGGATTCGACCCGGGCGTCACGAACGTCTTCTGCGCCTATGCGCAAAAGCACTTGTTCGACGAAATCCACTACGTCGACATCCTCGATGCCAACGCCGGGGATCACGGCCACCCCTTCGCGACGAACTTCAACCCTGAAATCAACATCCGCGAAGTCACCCAGAACGGCAAGTACTGGGAAAATGGCGACTGGAAAGAAATCCCGGCCATGAGCGTGAGCCAGAACTACGATTTCCCCGGCATCGGCATGAAGCGCGCCTATCTGCTGTACCACGAGGAGCTTGAAAGCCTCTGCCAGAACCTCAAGGGGCTGAGGCGGATCCGTTTCTTCATGACATTCTCGGAGCAGTACCTGACCCACCTGCGGGTGCTTGAAAATGTGGGCATGACGCGCATCGACCCGGTCGACTACGAGGGGCATCCCGTCATTCCGATCCAGTTCCTGAAGAATCTGCTGCCCGACCCGGCGAGCCTCGGCCCGCAGACGAAAGGACACACCTGCATCGGTTGCGAGGTCACCGGTATCAAGGACGGGCATCCGCGGAAGGTGTTCATCTACAACACCTGCGACCACCAGGAGTGCTACCGCGAGGTGCGCAGCCAGGCCATCAGCTACACTACCGGCGTGCCCGCGATGATCGGCGCCAAGCTGATGCTGCAGGGCAAGTGGATGCAACCTGGCGTCTGGAACATGGAGCAACTCGACCCGGACCCGTTCATGGATGCCCTGAATGCCCCCGGCCTGCCCTGGCACATCATCGAGCGTGAAGTCCACGACACCGACGCCGCCTAGCGCGGGCCGCCCACTGCCCAGCGCCCCAAAGCGACGCGTTGCCATTGCAGCCCCGTTCGCCCGCCCAGTAACACCCACTCACCGGACACTCACCGGCATTTACCGCGCGGAAACCCACCCCGCCCTTACGCGAAGCCGGCGACGCAGCTTGGTGATGGAAACCCGTGTTTGAAAAACACGGACAGGGGTTCTTTGGCGAAGGCAGAAGGAGGCAGGCCTGAGCTCCGGGCCTTGCCGATACTCCGAGCTCTGCAGGAGACTCGGCTGGTCAAAAATCTAACGCAATTGATGAAATTCGAGATCAGCGCAAAGGCGAAGGACGGGGCCGCCATGATGCGCTAAGTGATAAACAAAAAGGGACTCAAAATAGCCCCTTTATTCATGAAGACGCGCCCCCAAATCTCTTGCTCTGTTATCAAGTACCCAAATGCTCGCTTTTGCCAAGTTGCAGCGACGGTCATTACCCTATTAATTTGTGTGCTCTCCGTAGGAAGCACTCCGGCATCGGCCCAGGTGGCCCTTGTGACGGACAGCGTTGTAACGGACCAGACCCCGTGGTCCGGCAATCCACCCGTTTTCCCCACCCCGCAATACACGGTGCCCGCCGGAGTCTCACAAGCCATGCTCGTTGTGGTGACGCAAACGGAGTCCAACGAGACGACTGGCATGGAATTCGACGGCGGTACCCGCGACGGCACCACGATGGACCTCAGTGCGGAATACACTGACGGGACCCGGCGCATCAAGATTTACACCCTCCCGGTGAACCCGGGCGATGCCGGCACGATCACCCCAAGCGTGGGCGGTCCCCTCTCCCTGCACATCAACGCCTTCACCGTGGACAACGCGGGAGAGGTGACCGACCTCGGTGACCATGACGGCCCGGCGAGCGGCAGCGTCACCTTTACCGGGTTGCTCAGCGGCAACCTGAACATTGGCGCGGCGATGCAGAACGACGGCAGCAACCCGGGACTGTCCACCGACGGCGAGCTGCTTTCCCAGACCTCCGGTGGTGCCGGTTCCTGGTCGTCGGTAGTCGGGGCCACCAGCACCGCGTCTTCGTTGACGCTGACGAATGCAAGTGGCTCCACCCCCATTATCGCCACCGGTATCAGCATTGCCAGCAGCACCATACCCCCGGGCACGCCGTCGGCCAATGCGGGCCCCGACCAGGAGATCACCCTGCCGCAAAACACGGTCACTTTGAACGGCTCGGGCACTGACGACGATGGCACCATCGTCAGCTACGAATGGAGCCAAATCAGTGGGCCAGACCAAGTTACCCTTTCGGGGACGGACACCGCCACGCTAATCGCGTCCGACCTCGTCGCGGGCGACTATGTCTTCCGCCTGATTGTCACCGACAATGAAAGCAAGGAGGGCGGCGACTCGGTCGTCGTGACCGTTCTACCTGAGGCGGCGGGCACCGGCGCCTTTGTTGAAACCGATGGATTGGTAGTCATGGACGTTGAGTCAATGGACGTGGTTTCGCCTTGGTCGGAGGAAAACTCCATTCCGGGATTTTTGGGTGACGGCTACTTTGTCGGCACCGTCAACCGTTTTTCCAACCCGGGCTTTGGTACCATCAGCTATCCGTTTACGGTCACCACCTCGGGTCGATACCAGTTGAACTGGCGCTCTCGCATCGCCCAAGGCACCAACAATACCGAGCACAACGACTCCTGGGCGCGACTGACGGATGCCAATGGCAACGTACTAACGCCCGAGGAAAATAATCTTTCCCCCAGCGCCGACGGTTGGCTCAAGGTCTACATGAATACCCGGAACGCATGGCATTGGCAGGCCTCCAACCGCGACAACAACCCTCGCGCCATGTTTTGGGATCTCGAAGCGGGAACGACCTATCAGCTTCAGATCTCTCAACGCTCCGCCGGACACGCCGTCGACCGCCTGTTGCTTTGGGACCACAACCGTCACAATTTGGCGAACACAAACACGGGCCGCGCTTCCGATACAGCGACTCTTGACGCACTTCCGCTATCGCCTCGCTCCTCGGACGCGAGCGGTCCCACCGACCCCGTTGAACTCGTCTTCGACGCGCTGAATGACCTCCCCGCGATCGACGCTGGCGCGGTGCCCTACTACCGGGACAATTCCCGCAACGCGCTCGCCATCGACGCCTCCAACACCGCTCACCGCAACGTCTTCGCTCGCGCCGAGTTGACCTTCCCCGGCGAGGCCGGGAACTACGATGTCACCATTGACACGATTGGCGAGGAAGACGGCGAGAGCACCTACCGGCTGCTGGTCAACGGAGTCGTCGTCGGCACGGTGACAAACACGCCGACCACCGCCGCGTTTGAGGATCAGCAGCACGTTTTCGCCAATGTCACCATTCCGACGGGCGCCACTATCGGCATCGAATCCAACGCCGTGACCAACGGCCTGATCCCCGAAGGCGACGGCACCGCCTATTCCCGCGGCCGCTGGACGCAGTTGAGCTTTGCGGTTTCCGGCGGCGATCCCGCGCCCGTGGCGCTGGCCGGGCCTGACCAGATCGTCGAACTGCCCGCTGGCGCCACCCTCGACGGCTCCGCCAGCTCCGACGACAGCGCCATTGACACTTACGCCTGGGAACAGGTCTCCGGCCCGAACACCGCCACCATCGACGACGCGAGCCTGGCTGCGCCTTCCGTCTCGGGCCTCGTTCAGGGCACGTACGTTTACCGCCTCACGGTGACCGACGACGCCGGGCAAACCGCTACCGACGAGGTGAGCGTCTTCGCCATCACGCCGGGTGCCAGCACGGCCATCGTCTCGGGCGAAACCAAAAAGTGGCACAAAGTCACGCTGTCGTTCTTCGGCCCGCAAACGAGCGAAACAGCCAACCCGAACCCCTTTACCGACTATCGGCTCGACGTGACCTTCACGCACGACCTCAGCGGCAAGAGTTACACCGTCCCGGGTTATTACGCCGCCGATGGCGATGCCGAAGACACGGGTGCCACCGGTGGCAACATTTGGCGCGTGCACTTCAGCCCGGATGAGACCGGCGTTTGGAACTACGCCGCGAGCTTCCGAACCGGCACCGATGTCGCCACCAGCGAGGCCGCTTCACCAGGCTCCAGCGCAGGCTTCTTCGACGGGGACAACGGCACCATCGTCATCTCGCCCACTGACAAGGCAGGACGAGACTTCCGCGGAAAAGGACGCCTCGAATACATTGGCGAGCACTATCTGCGGTTCGCGGAAACCGGAGAGTATTTCCTGAAACAGGGCCCCGACGCGCCGGAGAACTTCCTCGCTTACGCCGACTTTGACGGCCCGTTCAAGACCGACGGACAGTATAACCGTAACACCTTCGACAACGAGGCCCAATCGATCAAGGAATGGGCGGCGCACCTCAACGACTGGCAGGAGGGCGACCCCCTCTGGCAGCAGACCGACGGCAACACAGGTGCTCAGGGCCGAGCCATCATCGGCGCGCTGAACTACCTCGTCTCCGAAGGCCTCAACGCCTTCTCCTTCCTGACGATGAACATCAACGGGGACGACAAGAACGTTTTCCCGTACCTCAATTACAATGAGCGCGAGCGCCTCGACGTCTCCCGCCTCGCGCAGTGGGAGGTGGTCTTCGAGCACGCTCAGCGCAACGGCCTGTTCCTGCACTTCAAGACACAGGAAACCGAGAACGACCGGCTGCTCGACGGCGGCGACCTCGGCCCGCAGCGGAAGCTGTATTACCGCGAGCTCATCGCGCGCTTCGGCCACCACCTCGCCCTCAACTGGAACTTTGGCGAGGAGAACGACATCTGGAACTCCCTGAACGATCCCGACCAGACCCGGATCAAGGCTTATGCGGAGTACTTCGACACCGTGGACCCCTACGGCCATCACCGCGTCATCCATACGTATCCGGGACAAAAGCAGCAGGTCTACGGGCCGCTACTCGGCGACGCCTCGAAGATGACCGGCGCTTCGCTGCAGACCTCCAACGGCAAATTCAACGAAGTGCACAACAATACGCTGACCTGGGTGCAGAATTCAGCGAACGCCGGCAAGCCGTGGGCGGTCGCTGTCGACGAGCCCGGGAATGCTACTGACGGCCTAATCCCCGACAGCGATGACGACGGCACCACCGGCCCCACGGGCAACCACACCAGCGGGCGCAAGGATGCGCTTTGGGGCACCCTGATGGCCGGGGGCTGGGGCAACGAATGGTATTTCGGCTACCAGCACGCCCACTCCGACCTGACCTGCGAAGACTTCCGGAGCCGCGACCAGTGGTGGGACTACTGCCGCTACGCCCTCGAGTTCTTCGACATCAGCGGCGTGCCCTTCTGGGAGATGACCAACGACAACGCCAAAACGAATGCGAACGACGACTACGTCTTCTACAAATCCGATGAGGCCTATATCGTGTACCTCAAGAATGGCGGCACGCCCAACCTCGACCTGAGCGACGCCACCGGTGAGTTCGCCGTGCAGTGGTACGACCCGCGCAATGGCGGCAGCCTGAAGCCCGGCAGCATTGCCACCGTCAGCGGCGGCAGCACGGTTTCCCTCGGTTCGGCACCTTCGGACACCTCCGAAGATTGGGTGGTGCTTGTGCAGCGACCCAAAAAAGTGGCGTATATCCACGGGGATGTCGGGGCAGACGGCAGTGTGCCGTCCGGCGGCGACCCTTTTCATCAGATGCTGCTGACTGATACCGGGCCTCGGGGTGCCTCGCAGTTTCGCGACCTCATCGAAGCCCAGGGCTACAGCATCGAGCAGTTATACGACCAGGCGACCACGCTCGACGCCGCCTTCCTGAGTGATTTCGACGTCATCGTCTTTAGCCTGCATCAGAAAATCTGGTCCGAGGCGGAGACGGCCGCCCTCGATACCTGGCTGCGCGAGGGCGGCGGCATCCTCGTGTACAGCGATTCGGCCTCGGGAGGGAATTTTTCGCAGGTGGGGATCGACAATCCTGTAGGCCAGAACGTCTTCAACAACCTCGTCAGCGATTACGGCCTGGAGGTGACAGTGGATCAGGGCGGGGGTACCCGGGCCTACGTTCCCGATGCCAGCGCCAGCCATCCGATCCTCCTCGGCCAGCCCGAGCTCGAGGGTGAAGGCGTTTCCGTAGTGGCCGTCGACCCCGACAGCGACGCCGAAGTCCTCATCCCGTTCGCCCCGGAAAATCGGATTTCGGGCAACGGGGACTTCGTTCCCAGCGATGATGGCATCTCGATCAGCAATCCGCTGTGGGCAGCCCTCGCGCTGGCCCCCGTGGGCGAGGGCAACGTGGTTGCGCTCTTCGACCGGCAACCTGTCTGGAACAGCGGCATCGGCTCCAATATCAACCAGCGCGACAACCGTGAAATCCTGCGCCGTATCGTCCGCTTCCTTGCCGGGGACCTCGGCGGCTTTGAAGACGTACCCGCGGCGATCGAGACCGAAGACCTGCGCCGGGCCGTCACCAACACACCCTACCAATTCCAGCTCGCGGGCAGCGGCAACCCACCCCTGACGTGGGAAGCCACCGGACTGCCCGAAGGCTTCACCTTGAGTTCCGAAGGCGAGATCACGGGAACCTCGGAAACCGCGACAACCGCAAGCGTCACCGTGAACCTGACGGATGCCAACAACGACACGGCCACCGCCGTGTTCACGTTCACCGTAGCGCTGCCGCCCGGACCGGGTGACACGCTGCTGAGCGAAGATTTCAACGGCGGCAATCTCGACGACTGGCGGGTCGTGGAAGGTGTCGACGACTGGAGCATCCAGAATGACGCCCTGGCCTCTAGCACCAATGTCGCCCGGACCACCCTCATCTACGAAGGCACCGATACGTCCAACTGGCAAAACTACGAGCTCACCGTCGACTTTGAGAGCGATACCAGCGACGACGACATGGCGGGCATCATTTTTTACTACCGCGACTTGAACAACTACCTTGCCTATTGGGCCTCGGAAGGTTTCCACCATGAAGGAGGCGCCACGCCGACCCGGGTGCTGGAACAGGTGGTCGGCGGTGTCCGCACCGTTCTCGCTTCAGACAGCGTGGCGGCCATCCAGGGCGTCGCCTACACCGTCACCATTCGCGTCGAGAACGGCGGCCAAGTCGAAGTGTTGCAGGATGACGTCCCGGTTTTTGCCGTGGACACTCCGGCAGCATTGACCGGCGGCAGCGTCGGCTTTTTCACCCATTGGCACGAGAGCGGCATCTGGGACAACCTTGTTGTCCGTCTGCCTGAAGACGAGCTCAGCGCGTGGCTCGATGGCTTCGAGCTGCCCGCAGATCGCCGCAGCCCAACCGACGACCCCAACCACAACGGCTGGCCCAACCTTTGGCAGTACCTGATGAACCTGCACCCCGGCGACGCCAATGCCCGGAGCAAACTTCCGCGCGTCAGCATCTCACAAGAAGCCGAAGAGAGCTACTTTGTCATCACCATGCGCGAGCGTGTCGATGCCACCGGGCTGGAGCTGGACGTCGAGCACTCACAAAACCTGTTCGGTTGGGAGCCCGCCGATGAGGCGGGCTTGAATTTCACCCGAGAGGTGATCGACCCCGATGTCGACGGCGACGGCTCGACCGCCCTCGTCGAATACAAAATTCCGCGTGCCCAAGGCCGAGTTTTCCTCCGCTTCACCCTCGAGCGCAAGTAGGCAGCGGTCGACTCGCCCGAGACTCGAACCCGTTGGTGCCGCTTGGCCGTTTGAAAGAATGGCGCTCGGGAGCGGGCCGTAACCCAGGAGTGACTCGGTTTGCGGTTGGCTCCTGGGAGCGTCTGATACCATCTTGCCGGAGAGGTCGGTAAATTGCTCGAAATGATTCTGGATGCAGAGCAAGGCAGCGAGGGCGACGGCTGGGCCTGTAGGCCCCGCCTCGTCGTCGCCAACGCCGCTCTGCGCCAAAAGCATCCGAAGCCGCCGCGGCGTTCAATCTACCGATCTATTCGGTAAGACGGTATGACCTATTTGATCTACCCCCAGTAAAGGAAAAACGGCTGACACGCCGGATTCCCGGGCATCGTGTCGAACGGGGCTTCTGGGCGCCCTGCCGGTCAACCAGCCCCCGGAAGCGGAGGCCGGACCACGGCCCCTAACCGCCGAGCAGCGTCCCCTGGTAAACCCCGAGCACCAGCAGTGCCCCGGACATGATACCAATGGCGAATTTCTGATCGAGGGAGAGGCGAATGCGGGGCTGAACGGGCTCCGGATCCGCAGCGGTGTCATCAGCAAAAATGCACAAGCGCATCCAGCCGAAGTAATAATAGATCGAAGCGACCACGCCCACGATCGCCGCCACAAGGGGAACAATCAAGCCCGCCTGAAACGCGACGACGAAGAGCAGGAGCTTGCCCACAAAACCCGCCAATGGCGGGATGCCCGCCAGCGAGGCAAGGCCGATCACGAGCACTACGGAAAGAAACGGCTGCTGCCGCGAGAACCGCCGATACGAGGTAATCTCCTGCTGTTCATCGCGCACGCCGGAGGCAAACGTCAGCACGCCAAACACGCTGTAGGAGCCAAAGAGGTAGGTGACGAGGTAGAAGAACACAGCGAGCCAGGCTTCGACCAGCCCGGCCGCCACCGCAGTCACCCCGAGCAGCAGGTAGCCAGCGTGGGCTATGCCGGAAAGCGCCATGAGCCGTTTTAGCTGGCCTTCGCCCAGCGCGGCGAAGTTGCCGTACAGAACCGTTAACACCATGATCGCGGAGAGCAGCGGTACGGTAATCTCGCTCATTGGGGCGAATGGGCCCATCATGAGGTTGACCAGCACAGCAAACCCGGCCGCCTTGGAACCGACGGCCAGGAACGCCGCCACCGGCGTGGGCGCGCCATGATAAACGTCTGGCGACCAGATGTGGAAAGGCACTGCGCTAATCTTGAACGCCAGTCCACAGACGACCAGAGCCACACCGGCCACAGCGAGCGGGTAGTCGGCGTTGCCACCGGTGGCGAGGAAACCGCGCAGGGCGCGAAAGCCGAGGCCGTCACCCGTGGCACCTTCGAGCAGGGGATTGCCCGCGGTGCCGTATAGCAGGACGATCCCGAACAGCAGGATCGCGGAACTGAAAGCGCCGAGCACCACGTACTTCAAGCCGGCTTCCAGCGAAAATGGGCTGTACCGACAGTAGGCAACCAGCACGTAGAAGGTGATCGTCAGCGCCTCCAGCGAAACGAACAGCATCACGAAGTGCGCGCTCTGCGCCAGCAGCATCATCGACGCCGTCGCAAAGCACAGCAGGGTAAAGAACTCGGAGCGCGGGAGGTCCTGTTTGCGCAGGTAAGCCAGCCCGAGGTAGGCGGCACCAATAGCGCCGATCAGGAAAAAGATTCGCATCCACTGCGAAAAGTCCGTCTGCGCGATCATCCCGCCGAAGAGCAGGCGATCCGGCTCGGCGAGGGCGGCATTGCTGGTAAGCACCACGCCTGCGAAAATCGCCAGGAAACCGACCATGGCCAGGCCGGGCAGCACACGGTCGCGAGTGCGCGGCGAGGAGACGAGGTCGAGCCCCAGGATCAGCGCGCCCAGCAGGGCGACGGCGATTTCGGGCCAAAGGGCCATCCACTCGTTGGTGGCAGCGAGCTGCTGGTAGGCTTCGGGAGTCATATCAGCCGGCAAAAAAGGTTAGCGGGATTCCTCCGCGAGTTCAGCACGCGCGGCCGGGGTCTCGGGAAGGGCCGCGTCGATAGGGTCACTGACAGAGCGCGGCCAGAAGCCCACGAACATCAGGGCGACGATCAGGACAAAAGCCGGGACGCGCTCGGCGGGGGCGAGGTCGAAGAGGCGTCCGCTGTCGAAAGCCCGCCGAAACTCGGTCGTCGGCTGGCCGAAGAAAATGCGCGCGACCGCCCGCAGCGCGTAGACGGCGGAGATGACAATGCCGAGCCCTGCCGGAGCGACCGCCCACAGGTAGTCCTCGCCCAGGGATAAGAAGACACTGAATTCTCCCCAGAAATTGGCGAAGCCGGGAAGGCCCACCCCCGCGAACGTAGCCGCGACGAACAAACCAGCCAGCAGGGGCGTCTTGGCGGCCATACCACCGATGCGGCCCATATCGAGGGAGCCGGTGCGGTCCTCGATATAGTCGGCCAGCAGCAGCATCGCCGAGACCGACAAGCCATGAGCAAACATCAGCATGACCGCGCCCCCGAAGCCCGCACTGCCGAAAGCCGCCAGGCCGAGGAAGATATAGCCCATGTGCATGACCGAGCTGTAGGCGATCATCTGCCGGAGGTTCGTCTGCGCCACTGTGGCGAAGCCGATCAGCACGACATTACCCAAGGCGAGCCAGACGAGCCAGTCGCGCCACGGCAACAGGCCCTCGGGCAGCAGAACTGCGGCGATCTGCACCAGCCCGTACACCCCGAACTTTTTCAGCACACCGGCGTGCAGCATCGCATTGGCCGTGGGCGCGGTCGCGTAGGCACGCGGCGCCCAGGAGTGAAACGGAAAGAGCGAAACCAGGATGCCAAAACCCAGTAGCAGGAGCCCGAAAAAGTTTTCCTGCAGCGCGACTTCCACCGGCACCGCTGCCAGGTACCGGCGCAGCGCCAGAAAGTTGAAACCGGCGATACCGTCCGCCGAGGCATAGAGCGCAACAATACCGATCAGCGAGAGCATGGCACCGGCGGTCAGGTAGACCGTCAGTTCCATTGAGACCGTGCGGCGCCCGGCGCGGCCCCAAATCCCGAGCATCAGGAAGGTGGGAATCAGTGCCAGCTCGTGGAAAAAGTAGAAGAAAAACAGGTCGATGGACCCGAATACCCCCATCAGGCCACCGTGCATCAGCACCAGCAGCCCGAGGAACAGGTTGCGCCGGTCTGTCGGGGCGTTGCGCAGCGCGTGCCAGCCGGCCGCGAAGCCGACGAGCCCGGCAAGGACAAACAGCGGCAGCGAAATGCCGTTGAGCCCGAAGGCGAGCCGGATACCTAGCACCCGCTCCAAGCCGAGGTTCAAACCGAAGACGACGCGCTCACCCCCGCCCGGGAGCTCCATCAGCGAAGGCATCAGGTAGGCGAAGCC
>JBHJGW010000154.1:0-14118 GCA_050331415.1 Opitutales bacterium
CGTGGGCCGAGCATCCCGCCCAAGCCGAATTAGGCCTCGAGGTGGAGATTTTCCAGGCCTTGGAGAGCATCAGCGCCCTGTACCGAGCCGGGGTCGAGACCTACAACGTCATCCAGCGCCGGGCTCCGTGGGCGCACCACCTCTATTTTGGTTTTCTCGAGTTCGCCCAACTGCATGCTCGTGCGAGCCGGATCTCGCCTCAGGCGCGCCAACGGTTTCGGGCCAAGATCGCTGAAGCGCAGCCCAATGTCGTGGTCAGTACGCACGCACATCTCAACCACGGCTTTTTCGAGTTGGTGCGTGAGGTCCGTCCGGCTTGCCGTGTGGTGACCTACTGCGGCGAGGTTTTCGGGGGGTATGGCTTCGCGCGGGGTTGGGTCAACCCGCGCGCCGATCACTTTATCGCCGCCACGGAGGCATGCGCGGAGCAGGCTCGATGGCTGGGCATGCCCACGAAGCGCTGCCATGTTGGCGGTTTTTTGCTCAACCCGGCGTTTTGGGAGCCGGAGCCATCCCAAGAGGAGCTCCACCGCAATCTGTGTCAGCAGGCGGGTCTCCCCGGCGAGCAGCCGCTTATCATTCTGTCGACTGGTGCCAACAGCGCCAACAATCACCTTCGCTTGCTCGAAGCCATGGCCCGGGAACGCGTCTACGCCGAGGTAATCGCGCTCTGCGGCGGCGACGCCGAAGCACAGGCAGAAATCAAGGCTTGGGAGAGCGCTCAGCAAACACTTGCCGTCGCCGCGCTTCCCCGCCAATCGAGCGAAGAGCTGCGCCGCTACATGCTGCGTGCGGCAGCAATTGTCGCCCGTCCGGGCACCGGTACCACCAGTGAAGCCATCCTTTGCGGTACGCCCATCATTCACAACGGGTTGGGCGGGATCATGCCACAGGAGTGGTTGACGGTAAAATACTTGCGCACCTTCGAGAGTGACCGGGTGATCGGCCGCCCCGTCCAGCTTCCCGACGTGCTCGCGCCGTTATTGCGAAGCGTCGACGACCGGGAGGCCGCACGGACCCAGATGCGCGCCCTTTGCCCCGAAGGTCATCCCCGCAAAATTCTCGAGTTTCTGCGGGACCTTGCGGCCTGAGCCCGGTGTTTTATGTAGTGAAGATAAAACCCCGGGTTGCCTTTGCCAAGGAGCTAATCTAATCAGAACAGTATGTGCCTTTCGTTGCTTTTCTTTCTGACTCTTAACTTGGTCCCTTTTGTGAATGCCCAGCCCAAACCGGGATCGTTTCACGAGCTTTCCCTCTACTTTGGAGCCGTGCCGACAGCTACGCGGCCGACCTCGGAAATGCTGGAGGCGAACGATTTCGCGATTGTCGATTTCGAGCACCATGTGCTCACGGAATCCGAGCTGCCCGAGGCGCGGTTTCGCGACGCAGAGCGGGTAGCGGACTTTGCAGAGGGAAAGGTGAGCCTCGAAACCGTGGTGTACGACCTTTTTGGAGAGCCGGTCGAAGCGCTCGAGAAGGTTGGCCCTTACGCGGCCCGCATCACCGCCACCCATCAGGACCGCGAGTACACCTTCTGGAGGACGCTGTACCGCGTGCCGATGGCAGAGAAGGTGGAAGACACCAGTGAAGTCGCGGCTTTGATCCGCGTGGCTGAGGCGCAGCTGGGCCGCTTATGGGACGCCAAGCGCGACCCGGCGCTCTACAGTTACGCCGACATGTTGCGCCGACGGGTAGAGCGCGCTTCAAATGACTTCGAGCCACTGGAATTCTTCGTCCTCACGCCGTCTGGCGGCGTTGGTGGGGAGCCGCTGCCGGCATTCATTTACCTGCACGGAAGTGGGGCCCTCCGCTTCGATCTGGAACAGCTGCGCAACGACCGGTTTTACGAAAAGCTGCAGCCCTTGGCTGACCGCGGGGCCTTCGTCGTGGTGCCCCTCATCAATCAGCGGGGCTGGCAAAATGCGAAAGTCATTGAGGTTCTCGACCGCGTGCTGGCCCAGTATCCGGTCGACCCTGAACGTGTGGTTCTCGGAGGGCACAGCATGGGCGGCAGCGGGACCTGGCGCGTGCTCGATGGGCCAGGCGGGGTCGAGCGCTTTGCCGCAGCCGCGCCGGTGGCCGGAGGCCATGTTCCCATGCCTGATCGCGCGGCCCGCTTTACCGGCCTGCCCATCTGGGCCGTTTTCGGTTCCGACGACCATCTCAGCGGAGCCGATGCCAACGCCGAACTCGTCGCCGCCATTCAGGCGGCCGGAGGTGACGCGAAGTTTCTGCTGATGGAGGGCGCCAACCACATGCAGAGTCGCAATGAATTTTTTGGCAGCGAGGCATTTCACGACTGGGTCCTCAGCCAAGGGCGTTAGACCCCGAAGGATAGGCCACCCTTAAGCGGTCCTTGCAGCCTACATTCAGCCCCTAATTTTGGGTGGATGTTATTTTAACTTCGGTTTCACAGCCGCGCGTCTTGTCTTCATGGGCGCATGGCGGCTATTCTAACATATTCAGTTTCGTCGAATCCTCCAATCCACGGCCTCAGCCACTGGCAGCGCACGCATTTCTGCGGCTCCCTCGTGTAGCTGAGGTGTTAATTAAACCGGCCTTTAATGAAATTCGTTCACTGGACCAACCCGCAGCAACCGGCCACCGTCCCCCAGGCAGAGATCGTTGAAGGAGGGGCAGAATTCTATCTGCCGACGGGAGCTGATCCCTTTTTGGACGCTGCTGTAGAGGCTGTCGTGACGGCCCCGAGCGGCCACGCCATGACTTTGCCCTGCTTTTGGGCCGGTGGATCAGTGATGAAATTCCGTTACACCGTTGGTGAAGTCGGTCGCCACCAATATCGTTTTCAGGTCACCAAGGGGCCTCTCGAGATCCTCAGTGGGAGCGAGGGCACCTTTGAGGGGGGCGCCGAGCGGACGGTCAACCGGCTCTTGCGAAGAGGAGCGCCACGAATGTCCGCCAACCGCCGCTATCTGGAGCGCGGTGACGCCGAGCCCTTTCTCTGGCTGGCGGACAGCTGGTGGTTCGGAATGAGCACACGCATCCGCTACCCGGAGGAGTTCACCAAGCTCGTGCGTGACCGAGCGGAAAAAGGTTTCAGTGTGATTCAATTCGCGATGGGCTTTGCCTGCGACATCGCTCCGTACGACCCTCGCGAGCGTAATGAGGCTGGCCACATCTGGGAGGATGACTATCGCACAATCAACCCGGCCTACTTTGAACATGCCGACCAGCGTCTTGGCACGCTGGTTGATTACGAACTGGTTCCAAATATTGTCGGGTTGTGGGGCTACTACCTCCCATTTCTCGGGCGAGAAAAGGCCAAGCTGCACTGGCGCTACCTCATTGCTCGCTATGGCGCGTTGCCGGTAACCTGGACCCTCTGTGGGGAGGTGCGCCTGGTCTGGTACGAAGCCGGACCTGAGGAACGCGAGGCTCTGCTCCAAGAGCAACGGGAAGGCTGGGCCGAGGTGGGGCGTTTCTTGCAGGATTGTGACCCCTGGAACCGCCTTGTGACCTGCCACGTTGGTCCGAAACCTCGAGGCGTCGACGTCGACCCGCTAACAGACATGTCCGTGCTCGATTTCCACTTTATCCAACCTGGCCACAGCGATTTCGACGCGGTTCAGTCGATATTGCAGGATCTCGATCATGCGCGGAACGCCTTGCCGTCGGCGCCGGTGATGGTCGGGGAGTGCTGTTTTGAAGGGATGCACGGAGCCGCCGGGCCCAAAAGTCAGCGCAACCTGTTTTGGATGAGTATCTGCGCCGGGATGCCTGGATACAGCTACGGGGTCGACGCGCTCTGGCAAATGAACCGCCGGGAGGACCCTTTCGGGGTATCCGTTCCGGGCCATATCTGGGGAAACGCTCCCTGGGACGAAGCCTACCAGTGGCAGGGTTCTGCAAATCTCGGCCTCGGCGCGAAACTGCTGCGCGAGCTGCCATGGCAGGACTTCGAGCCCCGCTCGGACTGGCTTGAGCCGCACGGCTCGCCGGCCCAGCCGCGCCAGCCGATGTGCTGCGGTATCCCCGGAAAGCTGCGACTGATCTACATTCCGGTCAACCTTGCGCCTTGGGCCGCCAAGCCGGTAGTGCGGCAACTAGACGGCCCGTACTCCGCCACCTACATCAATCCAATCGACGGCAGCCGACACCCGCTCGGCCGGGTCGAACCTGATGCCAGCGGAAACTGGGTCCTGCCGCATGCGCCCGTCTTGCACGACTGGGTGCTCCTGTTGGAGGCAGACACAACCCCGGGCGATAAAACTCCAGCGGCTTAGCTGTTCTGCTGTTTCAGGCGGTAGCGTCGACGCAAACTCAGGCGTCGACGGCTGCAGGTGCGCTGCGTTCAGGGAACCAGTGCTTCGTCCGATTGGCAATCTTTACCAGGGCCAGCATGACCGGAACCTCGACCAGCACGCCGACGATGGTCACAAGAACAACCGGCGAGGAGGCTCCAAAAATCGTAATCGCCACGGCTACAGCCAATTCGAAGAAATTGGAGGCACCGATCATCCCCGCGGGGGCGGCAATATCATGGCAGAGACAAAGTTTTCTGCTGACGAAGTAGGCAATGAAAAAAATCAGGAAGGTTTGGAGGATCAGCGGCACCGAAATCAGAACGATATGAAGAGGGTTGCTGAGAATAATGTCTCCCTGAAATGAGAAAATGAGTACTAGCGTGAGCAGCAGGCCCGCCATTGTGAGGTTATCGAATTTCGGCAAGAACTGTTCTTTAAAATAGGCCGCACCTTTCTTTTTGATAACGAGGTTGCGTGTCAGAATACCGCCTGCAAGCGGGATGACCACAAAAAGAAGCACCGACAGCAAGAGCGTGTCCCACGGAATGCTCACTCCAGTGATGCCAAGCAGCAACACCACGATAGGTACAAACGCGATCAGGATGATGAGATCGTTGGTAGCTACCTGTACAACGGTGTAAGCAGGATTTCCACGCGTCAGGTGGCTCCAGACGAAGACCATGGCGGTACAGGGAGCTGCGCCGAGAATGACGGCACCGGCGACGTATTCCTTCGCCAATGAGGGATCGATGAAGGAGCTAAAGATCCAATAAAAGAACAGCGAGGCGATTCCGAACATCGTGAATGGCTTGATCAGCCAGTTCACCACCCAAGTCAGGTAGAGCCCCTTCGGTTCTTTACGGACATTCTTAAGGCTGGTGAAATCTACCTTCATCATCATGGGATAGATCATCAGCCAAATAAGCACCGCGATCGGGATCGATACTTTGGCATACTCGAAGCGAGCAAGGTATTCGGGAATTGCGGGTAGAAACTTTCCGACCAAAACTCCGGCGACCATGCACAGCGCCACCCAAATAGTAAGGTTTTTCTCGAAAAAACTGATCCCGGTTGTGCTTTGTTTCTCGTCCATTATTAATGCTTTTTTCTCTGATGCTCGGGCTTATTACTCCGAAAGTGTAAAAGGCGGCATCCAAGCCGCCCGGAACCGTGAAAAGCTGCTCCAAGAGCGGGCTGCCAAATGATGTGCTCAAACTCCCCGGGTTTTGGAGCAATGCAGAGGTTTTGGGATAGCCTCTAAGATCCAGGGGCGGACTCCACTAATGCCGAAGCCTCGCGAAAGCCCGCGGCGTAGGCCTCGAAGGTTTGTCGAATTTCGTCGCGGATGCGGCGAAAAGCCTCAACTTCGCTTTCGCCCGGGCGAGCTGCCTTTGGCGGATCTTCGAAGCCCCAGTGATGGTGCGCTATCGGACCGGGAAAAAGCGGGCACGATTCATTGGCGTGGTCGCAAACGGTAATTACGGTGTCGATACCCGCATTCAGATATTGATCGAGATGCTTCGAGCTATGTCCCGAGATATCGATACCGATTTCGTGCAAAACCTCGATTGCGGTGGGATGAACGTATCCGGCTGGCTTTGAGCCGGCGCTGAAAACGTCGAAAAGGTCCCCGGCTGCGTGGCGGAGGATGCCCTCGGCCATGTGGCTGCGACAGGAGTTTCCGGTACAGAGGATGAGTACGTTGCGTTTCATGAAATCAAAGTGTGTCTAACGGGCAGACGAAGCGGCGCCCGATAAAAGCGGGGCGCACGGGTCACCGTCGGCGCGAGCCTGAGCCACAATCTCCCGGCGCTTATTCAAGTCATCGGTGAAGCACAGGGCGTCGCCCGCAACGTCCTGCAGGCACTTAAGATTTTGTTCCAGCAGGGGATTGTTCACGTCAGCCAGCCGGTAGACCATCCACTGGGCGTGTCGCTCCCCTTCCACCATTCCGAGCTCCTTCATGTAGCGGAGCTGCTTGGACATCTTTACCTGCTCGCAGTCGAGGATTCTCGTCAGGTGGCAGACACACAGGGGCCCGTCCCGAAGCAGATTGAGAATTCTCAGCCGAAGCTCGTCGCAGAGGCATTTGTAGACCTGGATCACCTTCATGAACCACCACTAGCCGCGAAAAGGAAAGGCTGTCAACTGCATTTTCAGGTAAATGCATATACGCGCAGGTGACGATGTGAAACAAGCTCGGAGAGCGACCGGCTCAAGCCTGCCTGCGCGTGTAGAAACGTTCGAAGGTATCGCGTGGCTGCCAGCCGAGTACTTCAATGGCTTTGCGCGGGGAATATTTTTCCTGTGGAGTAGGGGCGCAGGCGAAAAATTCTTCGTACGGGTTACCCGTCGGGTGCGCCAACAAGGCGCAACGCAGTAGCTCGGCAAGGTCGCGCCAGCTGATCGAGAACGGAAGGAATACGTCGCCGTCGCGCCCGTCATAGGCGTCCTCCGGCCGAATGCGTGAAATCCAGACCGTAAAGGTTTCGAGTCCCTTTGACTCGGCGAATGCCCGAGCGATAATGCTGCTCAGGTATTTGGTGTGAGGGTACAGGGGAGTTCCAGCAGCATAGGGCGCGCCTTCGTCGAGATCGTAGGCATATCGGTAGTCTCCCTCGTAGCCATTGCAGCGCGCCCAGGGTCCGGTGTGGACCAATCGGCGGACTCCGGCGTCGGCACAGGCCCGGCAGACCTCATATGCCCCGCCAACGTTGGCCGGAAACGCCGCCTCTGGAGAGCTACGCACCACTGTCAGATTAATGACTGCGACAGCATCGTCAACGGCGGCGCGAATGCGCGCATAATCGTTGGCGTCGGCCTCGATCCACTGCCCGGGATCAGGCAGTCGGGTTACAATGCGCGCTTCGCCATGCTTACGGGCTGTTTCGAGTGGCTGGCGGTCCACACAGAGGACATCGAACTCGTCGCGAAGGCGCTCCCACAGCCACCAGCCGACACCGCCACCGGCACCGATCAAGACCACGCGCGAACCTGGAGAAACAAACTTCATTTGAGGAAAAGATTTCGATTAAACGGTCTTGGTCGGTGTCACCTCGAGGATCTGTTCGAGTTCGCGGGTGATGAAGCGCTCCGATGGCGAGAGGTTCAAGACATGCCAGCGGTATCGGGTCGGAGCGAAAGGGTGCTTCAAGGTGCGGAGAACCGTTTCCGCCAGGGTGTCGCGCAGCGCTTCGCCTTCATCGAGTCTTAGTCGCAAAGCGAAACCGAGGAGGCGTCCTTCCCGCGCAAACTCCCTCAGCACAGCCTCCACCAAAAACGGGCCGAGCTCGCCGGTGAACGGCCGAGGGCGCGGACGCCAGGTCTCGTCGATGAAGTATTTCGGCGGATAGGCATCGTAAACCTCCAGTCGCGACAGTGTCGTGATTCGTGGGACTCCGAGTACTCCCATCGCATGGGCGAGTGCGTAGGTTTGGCGCGTGGCTTCGGCTAGAGCGAGGCCGTTTTCCTCCGCAAGGTCGAAATAGCCCCCGTGAACGATCGCTTCGACACCGGCAAGGTGCGTCTGCCAGTCGATCCCGGCAGCGTTGCGCAAATCGAGTCGGGCGACCTCGTGCCTGGCTTCCAAGCCTTCTGCCAGGTGCTGCAAGACGGGGTGGCCGGTGTGAGTGTAAAGTATCTTCACAGTAGTTCAGGATTTCGAGGGAACCGCCGCCATGGCGATGGGTTTACCTGTTGTGTTGGCGCTTACCCCAGTCGGAGTTGCGGTACCGGTTTCAGGGTCGAGCCGGAAGAGGACAACATTTCGCGTCTCCTGATTGGCTGCGAGCAAGTGCGTGCCGTCGGGCAGCAGGGTGAAGCCTCGCGGGCATTCGCCACCGGCCAGGACATAGCCCGAGTAGCGCAAAGAGCCGGATTCCCGGTCGATCGTGAAATTCGTGATGGCGTGATTGTCGCGGTTGGAAGCGTACAAAAAGCGACCGGAGGGATGGACGTGGAGATCGGCACAACCGCCGCCTCCGGGCAGGTCGACAGGAAGTGCCGAAACCTCCTGCAACAGCTGCAAAGCTCCGGTGTCCGGCTCGCGTTGGAACGCCAGCACTGCGCTTGAAATCTCGGAGATTGCGTAGACAAAACGGCCATCGGGGGTGAAGGCGAGGTGGCGCGGCCCGGTCCCGGCGGGCGTGACCGCGAAGGCGGGCTCGGCGGCGACCAGCGCGGGGGATCCGTCGACATCCTTACCCGTGCGATAAATCCAAATGCGGTCGGCGCCGAGATCGGCGACGTAAACGTGCTGCCCGCCCGGAGCATGAAGCACGCAGTGTGGGTGAGGGTTGGTTTGTCTAACCGGGTGCGGTCCGGAGCCCTCGTTTTGAAGGACGGACGGGTCGGAAAGCGCCCCAGTGGCCGGAACGCAGGCATAGGCAGCGAGACCGCCTTTACTGTCCGCTCCAGGTTGTCCGTAACCTCCGAAAGCCCGAAAATTGGTCACCAGCACCAGCCGGCCACCGTCGGCAACGCTGACAAAGCAGGGCGAAGAGCCCCCGGTTGACCGCGGTTCGCCAACCGGCTCCAACTGGCCTTCATGGCCGACCAGACGAAACGCCTGAAGTCTTCCACGCGGATTTTCCCCGTCGGCTGGCCCGTCCCCAATGGCGTAAAGACGACCGTTTGGCTCGTCGACCGCGAGAAAATTCGCAACGGGAAGGGCAGAGGATGCCTCCGCCGGAATGAGGCTGCCCTTGTCGAGATCAAGAGTCAGCCGCTCCACTCCCGCACCTCCGGCGTTGCACGCCGCGTAAATCTGAAACTTTGAAACCTGGCTTTCGTCCGTCATTCTGCAGGGTTCGTACCACCTTCTCCGGGTTCTTTCCCGACCCGTTTGCTATTTCAAGAGAAGAGTGGCCCTAAAGCCCCCCCCTTCGTGGCTCAGGCTTTAAGCGCATCGGGGACATCAAGACCATCTCCTGGGGGTGGCGCCAGTGAGTTTGGGATCGACTTCCCCTCCTTTTGAGGAAGGGAAGCCCCACGATGAAAATGCGCTCGCTCCTCCACGCTCTCTTTTGGTGTTTCCTCCTGGTACCGTTCGCTCACGGGCACGCCGGTGATGCTGCCCACGGCGGTTTTACTGGGGGAATTCTTCATCCCATGTTGGGTTGGGACCACGTGGCGGCCATGGTCGCCGTAGGCCATTGGGGGCGGTGCTGGAAAAACCCCTGATCTGGCAGCTACCCATTTGCTTCCCGCTGATGATGGCGGTGGGAGCAACACTTGGCTTTGCCGCCGTGCCTTTGCCTTTTGTCGAAGTCTTTATTGCTCTGTCGGGTATTATGCTCGGTGTAGCGATCGCGCTTGGTTGGAAGGCGAAGGCCGCTGCGGCGCTTGCGATCGTTGGGGTTTTTGCCATTTTTCACGGGTATGCGCACGGCGCGGAGTTGCCCAAAGGCAGCGGACCGCAGGCTTATGCAGCTGGCTTTGTCCTCGGCACAGGCCTGCTGCATGGCGTCGGGATTCTGATGGGCCTGCTGGATCGGAAAAAGCCTGTCGGCCCGCAGATCGTCCGCGTGGGCGGGGGCCTCATCGCTTTGGCCGGAGGGTGGTTCTTGCTCCGTGCGGTTTAGCCCGCGCAAGTGGCGGGGTTCGCTCTTGACCCTGACGGTAGCGCTCACGGCTCCGATGGCGCGCGGGCACTCGATCAGCCCGGGCGTAAATGAGTTTTACGATGGGCTTCTGCACCCGATTGTCGACTTCGCCGGGCTTGCTGTGCTCGGCACCATCAGCGTGCTGGCGGCGTTTTCAGGCCTCAAGTCGGTCCGTGCGTGCCTTGGGGCGCTCGCGCTTGGCGTCTTGGGCGGCTGCATTCTCGCATTCCTGGGGGTGCAGCTGCCGGTGTCCGCGAGCGTCTTGCTGTTGCTCGCGGCGGTCTCTGCGGGTATTTTAATCGCGGCAGACAAGTGCCTCCCCGAGGTGCTCGCTATCGCCCTGGCGGCGGTGCTCGGCATCCACTTCGGGATCGTCAGTGTTACAGAGCTGGCGGTCGACGGGCGTGGGGGCGTTTTTCTTCTAGCTTATGTATTGGCCGTGATGATCATCGCGATGGTGGTTTCCGCCCTGGCCCTGGGGGCGGTGCAGAGAGGCGGTTGGGTCCGCATGGCCGTACGCGCGGCTGGCGCGATGGCGGCTGCGTTCGGCTGGATGAGTCTGGCTTGGCTGGCGTTTCGATAAGGCTCGTCCCGGTCAGCCGAACGCTGCCGCTCGAATCGCGGCCCCATCCTATAAAGAGCGAAACCAAATATTGCGGAAGCGGACGCGGTCACCATGATCCTGAAGCCGCAACGGAGCATTTTCCGGGTGGGGTTCGTAGCGAGCCAGCTTTTTGTGCTGTGTAGGGCCAGCCAGGGCTTGATGGTGATGCTGCACCACGCCGTTGAGCAGCACAGTTACGAATGCGGGCTTTTCCACCTTGCCCGCATGAAAGACAGGACCTTCCCAAACGATCTCCACCGTGTTCCAGGCTCCTGGCTTGCGGATGCTGTTAACGCGCGGTGGCGTTTGCCCGTAGATCGCGCCCACAGTGCCGTCGGCGTAAGTTGGGTTGTCGCAATTGTCGAGGACTTGGATTTCGTACCGGTCCATCAGAAAGATTCCGCTGTTTCCGCGGCCCTGGCCGTACCCTTTGATTTCAGCTGGTGAAGCGAACTCGAGGTGCAGCTGAAAGCAGCGGGGGAGGGCAGTTGTCGTTAGAATATCGCCACTGCCTGGCCTGACCTCCATCGCGCCGTCGGCGAGGACCCAATCTGCCGAGGCGCCGTCCTTCTTGCGGATCCACCCCTGCAGCGAAGCGCCATCGAAAAGCACATGCGCATCGGTGGGCGCGGCCCCGAAACCTGCGCCCGGGGCAACTACTGGAGGTTGCGGGCGTTCGCCATCGTGTACGTGGTAGCCCGTGTCGGGTAAAACGGGCGTGTCGGAGTAGCCGAGGTGAGCATTTTCAGGTTGCTTTTCCATGGGCGAAAAGGCGGAGGAATGGAACGTCGTGGGGGACAGTTGGGCCCCTTGAGTTCTAACCGAAGCCCGAATCAGCCCGGGCTGTAAAGGCCGTGTGGGCTTGAAAGCGTTGACTTGCCCGAGCGAAAGGGGCCATGCCGATCTTTAGATCAAGCGCGGCGTTGGGTTCGCGCCCACCAAATAATCCCTGCACCGGCCAGGATCATGAAAAGGGAATAAAAAATGCCGCGCGAAAGGCCGAGAATGAGGTCGGCGTCGGGCTCTCGAAACGCCTCCCCGATGATGCGCAGTACGGCATACGCGATCAAAAATTCGCCACTGAGCTGTCCCGGGATGCCGACGCGGCCGTTTCTACCGAAGCGCGCGGTTATGCCGCTTCGCCAGAATCGCCAATGCAGGTAAATGCCGAGCACCAAGCCCTCCAAGGCGGCTTCGTAAAGCTGCGAGGGGTGTCGGGGGTTCACCAGGCGGCCAAGTTGCTCTGAAAAAACCGTCGCCGCATTCGGGTTGAAGTGCGGTGCCACCTGCGCATCCGGGAAGATGACCGCCCACGGCACCGTGCCGATCTTTCCCCAAAGCTCACCATTGATGAAATTCGCCACCCGGCCGAGAAAGATGCCGGGCGGCCCGAGGGTGACTACGATATCAGCAACATGCCACCAGCTCAGCCGCCCAACGGCTAACGAAGGTTCCGCATCTGCGGATGCCTCTGTGCTGGAGGGCTCGGTTGCGCTTGCTGGCTTGCCTTTGGCCGCCGGTACTTTCCGGGGTGTTTCCGCCTTTGGCTCTTGACCGGATTGGCGGCGGTTAAAACGTCTGGTGAACCACCACAGGGCTAAACCGATGCCGACGATGCCGCCATGGCTCGCCATCCCGCCCTCCCACACCGCAAAAACCGCCCCCGGATTTTCTGAAAGCAGGTCTGGGCGGTACAGCAGTACGAAGCCAAGCCGCCCTCCGACCAGCGTGCCGACAATGATCGACCCGAGCAGGATCGTGCGGTCGTCCGCGCCGAAAGGCGACAGACCCCTCCGGCGGTACATCCGCAGGAGCCACAGCGCGATGACGAAGCCCAGCACATAGGCGAGTCCGTACCAGCGAACGCCAATATTCTCGCCGAATCGCACCAGAAACGGTGACCAGTCGTGTACCCAGTAAGTGTTTTCCACGCCCAGAAAGAAGCCACGACGACTCGCAAAAGGCCAAGGCAAAAAAGCGTTCGCCCTTAAACGCGGGACTCGGCATCCTCACCTTTCCCCGCTTTTGCAGGCGGGTCGAGACGAGCGAACGCACACAAGCTCCCAGCCGGGCCATCGAGTACTCCCTCCCGAAGCGATGCTAATTTGCCGAAGCAAAATTAAGGTGCAATGTACCTGGGTCCTCTGACGAGGAGCGACGCCGATTTTTTTTCATGGGAACGGTTGCCCCCAACCGGGGTTCCAAGCTGAGATAATGAGAATGAACGGCTTTCAACGGACGCTACGAGCACTCGCCTTGGCGGGTGGATTTTTATGCCTGACAACAACCCTTGCCCAGGAGCCCGCGCCAGAAGGTCTGGTCGCGGACCCGACGGTCACTTTCGGGACCCTCGACAACGGCTTGACGTACGCGATCATGCCGAACGAGGAGCCACCGGAGCGCGTCAGCCTGCGGTTGCTGGTTCGTGCGGGCTCCCTCCAGGAAACCGACGAACAGGCCGGTTTAGCCCACTTCCTCGAGCACATGGCCTTCAACGGCTCGGAGAACTACGCTCCCGGTGAACTCGTCGAATACCTTCAGCGCCTGGGCATGGGATTTGGTGCGGACACCAACGCCCACACCGGCTTTAACGAAACCGTTTATAAGCTGGAATTGCCGGAAAACTCCGAAGACTACCTCTCCGAGGGCCTGCAGGTTTTGAGTGATTATGCCGGCGGCCTGCTGCTTTTGCCCGAGGAAATCGAGAGCGAGCGCGGTGTCATCAAGGCAGAACTGCGCGCACGTGACTCCGTAGGCTACCGTACCTTCGTTTCGAGCTGGAACTTTTTGTTGCCCGAGAGCCGCCTGGTGAACCGTTTCCCAATTGGCGAGATCGAGGTCATTGAAAATGCGGGGCGCGACGCTTTTGTCGATTACTACGAGACGTGGTACCGCCCGGACCATATGGCAGTCGTTGTTGTGGGGGAGGTCGAGCCAGCGGAGATCGAAGGAATGATCGCTGAATTCTTTGCTGACCTGGAGACGCCCGCAAACGATGTCCCGCGGATCGACATGGGCCCGATCACCAACCCGGGTTTGAGCGTCGGCGTGCATGCTGAGCCCGAGGCTCCGGCGACCGAGGTGGCTCTGTATTCACTCCGACCCTTCGATCGCGGACCAGACTCCCGCGAGCGCCGCATCCGCCGTATCCGTGAGGGGCTGGCGAATGCGGTGGTGTCGCAACGCCTGGAGCGGATCGCCCGCGCCGAAGGAGCTCCAATTTCTGCGGGTGTGGCTTACGCCTGGGACTACCTCGATTACATGGATGTCAGCGGCATCGACGTGACTGCCAAACCCGGACAGTGGAAAGAAGCGGTCGCCGTCATGGATGAGGAGCTGCGACGCGCCCTTGCCTTCGGTTTTCAGCCAGCGGAGCTCGAGGAAGCCATTGCCAACCGTCGCCGGGCGGCGCGTCAGGCAGTGGACACGCAGGGCACCCGGAAGTCGCGGCAGCTTTCGAGCGCGCTTGTGAGCGCCCTCTCCGAGGAGCGCACGTTCCTCTCGCCGGAGGCTCAACTCGCCTTGGTGGAGGATGCAATCAACGATTTTGGCGTCGATGAAGCCGCCGAAACGTTTCGGGCATTGTGGGCAGACGATGACCGCTTTCTCTGGATGACCGGGCCGCTCGAGGCCCCAGGCGACGGCG